>JAYRNL010000208.1:0-16868 GCA_041912235.1 Cyclobacteriaceae bacterium | reverse complement strand
CTCGCCCCGGTCGCAGGCAACAAAAATAGCCCATTCAGGTCTACATGAAAACGAAGATGATTACTCCGGAAGGATTAGAAAAGCTTAAAGCAGAGCTGGACAACTTATGGCGGGTGGAGCGGCCGGATACCACACAAAAAGTGGCGTGGGCAGCCAGCCTGGGCGATCGTTCTGAAAACGCAGATTATCATTACAACAAGAAACGACTGAGAGAAATTGACAAGCGCATTCTTTACTTACGTAGGTGCATCGACGAGTTGAAAGTGGTCCACTACTCACCTTTCCAGGAGGGCAAAGTCATGTTCGGCGCCTGGGTGGAAATTGAAAATGACAAAGGCATAAAGAACTGCTTCCGGATTGTGGGCGGAGAAGAAATTGTCGGCTCGAAGAACTACATCTCCATGGATTCGCCCATGGCACAGGCGCTGATGAAAAAAGAAGTGGGCGATGAGGTGGTGGTGAAAACCCCTTCCCGTGATCTTGTTTGGCGGATTACACGGATTGAATACACGAAGTGAATGCGCTAACCTCGTTCACTTCCCCGTTCGACCAAAGTAATCTTAGGCCTCTTGAATAACGGGTCGTCCATGATCTCCATGGAAACCATGTCCCCGGTCCCGTACCTGCTGAAGTCTGACTCCATAACCTTGATCTCTTCATCTCCAAGCTTCAAATAGTATTTGGCTTTAGTTCCGCTGCCCTGCTTTCTTTTGCCAAGGATCACACCCCGAATGACCACTTTGCTCCCTTCCTTCATTTGGATACCCTTCACAATGAAATACACGGTCACGGAAATTCCGACCACCATGGCGGTGACATAGATCCAGTCCTTGATCGTTGCGGGAGGGTTATAGTACCATGTCAGGCAAAAGATCCCGACAAAAAGGGCGGGGAGCACCAGAAGAATCTTGTACTGGTTCCGCATATGACAGATCTCGTCTTCCGTCAGCGGAATCGCTCTCTTTTCAAAAGGCGCATCGTAAGGAGGCTGGTTCATTTTACAATGGGAAACCTACTCTATTTGCGCCCATTCTCCCTGCCGCTTTTTACCTTGCTCCGAATAAGAAAAGGACTATTCATATCCCTCTTTTCAAAAAGTGAATCCCGAAAGCGAAGAATTGTGTTCGCTGACCATTGACTGTCAAAATAATCTGTTCCTCCGGAGGACGCGATCAGGTCCGCACTTTTGCCGATACGGTTACGTACAACGCTCACGTACATTTTATCCCTCGAAAGCTCTATCAAGATTGGGCACCACCAGGTAAGTCCCCACTCAATATCCTCCTTGTCATTTTTTTTGTAACGGAGATTAACCATGTACGTTGTATCGTTAAGCCTGCGCATATAGATATTCTCGCCTAGTTGAAGGAACGGCATTTCGGCGATCACTAGCGAATCTCCAATCTTTTCGAATTTCGCGATAGCTACCAATTCCTGCTTTTCAACTGCATAGAGAAAGTTCTCCCTCACGAGGTAATTGGTAAGGGTGTCCACCCTGTGGAGGGTTTCTGACCAGAAGCGCACCTTCAGGGACTTAACCGGGCGATTCAATGCCTTGCCAGGACCCACCGTATCCAAAGGGTTTGAAGAATGGACACCGTTGTAGATGGCTTCACGGTCCCACCCGCTGACACGGGTGGCGTCGATGATCATGTACATCTCACCCTTCTCATCATGCCATTTTCCGCGAAAGGCACGAGGAAAAGTCTTTAGGTCCTTTGCATCAACGGGTTGGCGCTCCGTGAAGTGAGCCTCGTCACACCCTGCCAGCACCAGGGATGCCACCAGAATCAATTGCTGCACCGACATCTGTCTAACCTGCATTCGGTCAAGATACGCATTGTAAGGCTTTCGAATGAGGCAGACTTGCAAGTGATCAGCTGTTCCACTTCCGAGCAGGTTTCATTCCCACTTTCTCATTCATTGGTTTAGCAACAGGTGCCCACTGTTTCAGTTGGCGCCCCGTCCTCGCGCCGGTTAGGCTTCCCAGGCCCAAAATTGAAATTGACCAAAGGAAGTACCCGCCTGTCAATCCGGTTGAGTAACCTAAATTGAACGATCCTGTCGCAATCCATACACGTGTTGAGCGCACCGATCTGGAATCCTTTCCATCCACTGCTCGATTCCCCATGACGGCCGCCTGAGCACCGCTGAACGCGTAGTTTGAATTCATTACCAAAGACATTTCCACACCCCGGGAGTCACCAACATAAGAAAGGAAATTCCAAGTCAACCCATGGGTATGAACTTCTTCGAGCATTCCGGCACAAATCCATGTTACAGAAGTGCACGCGCAACCTGATGCAAACAAAAGGCCTGGCACTCACGTGTACCAGGCCTTCAATCCCGCGGACACAAAAATTAATGATGGTGTTGCAGGCGTTGTTCCGCCTCAATGTCTTGTGGGGTCTTATCCCATACATGGTGCTTACGGAGATACGGGATGAGTCCGAACAGGATCGCTAAGGTCAGCACGAGGATCGGAACAAACAGGATCGGGAAAATGGCCGCCGCGATAAACAACGCGCCAAGGCTGAATTCTTTCCACATAATCGTTTTGTTTTAGTTGAACTCCTCTGTTACCTGTAGTATAGGTAACCAATTATCAAACGATTGCGCATGACAACGCTCCGGCCATGGGATGACGGGCGTCATTGACCCACCAATCAGCCCGGATATGGCTTTGTCCTGGTGACCAACCTGCCCACGTCGGCGTGTAAAAGTAATCTCAGACTGAAAGAAGCAGGTCTTGGCACGTTGTACCGCTGGCCCGGAAACACCTTACCGCAGGGCGGCACGGAGTTGCTTCAACTGGGACTTAAGGCTGGCGATTTCAGCTTCTGCGGCGCTGATCTTCTCGCCGAACTCGGCTTTCATCTTCTCGGCGTTCTTGCTGCGGCCGAAGAACTCAAGGTTGTTCTTCAAGGTGGCCAGGTCGTTTTCTTCCTTTTGAATGCGCTTGCGAAGGCCCTGCTCCCGCTGCTGCAACTTAAAGGCAGCATCGGGGTCGCTCTTGATACTCTCCAATTGCAACTCGAGCATCGCCTTGTCCTTCTCCGCCTGGCTCACCTCAAGAGTGGCCATGGCCTGCTGAAACAGGCGACTGAATTTGGACTTGATCTCTCCTGTGGCATTGCGGGGCACAAACCCGATCGACTGGAAGGCGCGCTGCTTCTCCTTTAGAACGTCGATCGTGGCCGTCTTACCGGCGGCAAGCTGCTCCAGTTCCGAGCAGATGGCCTCTTTTTTCGTCAGGTTCTCCGCATACTCCTTGTCGGTAGCCTCAAACCGCTCACGTCGCTGGTTGAAGAAATGATCGCACGCCGTCTTAAACTCCGCGAAAATGGATTCCCGGAATTTGTCCGGAACCGGTCCGATTTCTTTCCACTGCGCCTGCAAGTTTCGCAACGCCGCGGCCGTCTTGTCCCAATCGGTCTGATCTTTCAACGCCTCCGCCTGCTTCACCAACTCACGCTTCTTCTCCAGGTTGATCTTCCGCTCCGTCTCCAGCGCGCCGAAGAACTTGCTCTTGGCAGCAAAGAATGCCTTGAAGGAAGACCAGAACTGTTTGTTGATATCCTTCGACTTGCTGCGGGCCACACCGCCGACCGCCTCCCAGGCCTTCTGCAAGGCCAGCACCTCCTGCGTCTTCTGATTCCATTCTTTAATTCGATCCGACTGAAAAGTGGCCAGTGCAGTTATTTTTTCGATCAACTCCGATTTGGCGGTGAGGTTCTTGGCCCACTCCGCGTGTTGAGAGGCTAACGCCTCGTCGCGACGCTCATAGACGGCGTCCGATGCCTTCTTGAACCGCTCCCAGATGGCATCCTTATCCTCCCGGGAAACTGGTCCAATGTGTTTGTACTCCTCATGGAGTTCATGCAACTCCCGAAGGGCGACATTCAGTCGCTTCTCCTCGGCCAGTTTTTCGGCCCGCACGCAAAGTTCCTGTTTGGCTTCCAGGTTTTTCTTGCGATCAAGTTCCTTCAGCTCGAAGTATATGTTGCGGTTGTCATAGAACCTGTCCACCAGGGCATGGTAGCTGGCCCAGGTGGGTCGTATCTCCGCGGCGGGCACGGGCCCGATTTCTTTCCATTGTTTCTGGATCTCTTTGAACTTGTCAAAGCTGTGCTTGTCATCTTTGCCATCGATCAGTTCGCGAAGGCTGGCAAGCAATTCCCTTTTCTTGCGGAGGTTTTCCAGTTTCTCCTGCTCCTGGCTCCTGAAATGCTCCAATCGTTTGGTGCGGAGCACTTTCCAGTTAGCTTCAAAGCCGATGTCGAGCACGTCGGGGCGAAATTCAAAGTCTTCGAGCGTGCCTCCGTTTTCCAGGAACCGCTTGAGGGCATCGGTCTTCTCTTCGTGCTGAAGCTCTTCAAAGCGGTTTCTCAGTTCGCGCAACGTGGCCTCCGATTTGAGGAAATCATTTCCGCGGACCATGTCCTTGATCAGGTCGACCAATTCCTTCTTGGAAAGCCTGGAAAAATCAGCCTCTTGAACTTCTTCAGGAAGAAGTTCCGACATTTCCGGCGGGTTCACGGAAGCCTCATTCGCCACGTCCAGTCCTTCCTCTTTCGCTTCTGTTTCCATTCGGTTTGATGCTATTCCTGTTCGTTTAAGGAATGGCAAAACTAGCCATTCCGCACTAATTCAAACGAGGGTCTTTGGGATAATTTGAGTATACGGAAAATCGACCACCCATGATTTTCAACGTCTTCTTCCACATCGCGTCAGGTTCAGTATCAAAGATCAGCTGTTCGCTGGCCTGGTCGGACACAATCCATGAATCCTGCTCCAATTCCTCCTCCAACTGGCCGCCTGACCAGCCGCTATACCCCAAAAAGAACTTAATGTCGTTGTGCGACAATTGCCGGGTTTCCAGGAGAAACAAAATCCGCTCGAAACTGCCACCCCAGAACACACCGTCAAGAATCTCCACGGCATCGTCAATCCCGGGCCGACGGTGCAGATAATGCAGGGTGTCCTGCTGAACCGGCCCTCCCACCAGGGCGGGGGTATTGAAGTCCTTAATGTCGTCCATCACATCGCTCACATTGGCGAGCGACGGCTTGTTCAGGACAAAGCCAAACGAACCTTCTTCGTTGTTTTCACAAAGCAGGATAATGGTTCGCTCAAAATTCGGATCAGGAAGAAAAGGTTCGGATATCAGCAGCCTTCCCTTCTCCGGTTTGATCTTGTTTTTGTACTTGAAAAAGTCCATTTACCATCCAAGAAACTCATCAATCGGGAGACCGCCAAATGAAGATTTAAAAATTAATAACCCTGCGGAAATGGTTGAAAATATGTAACCATCTTTGCGGTAATATTAATGTATGCTTTCGCTCGCTGACCTTCGCAAAGAATACGCCATGGGTGTGCTCGATGAGAGCTCCGTGGCCAAACACCCGTTGGTGCAATTCGAGAAATGGTTCCAGGAAGCGGCGCATGCCGAAGTGCCCGAGCCAAGTGCGATGTTGTTGTCAACGGTCACCGAAAAAGGCCTTCCCTCAAGTCGAGTGGTGCTTCTCAAAGGAATTGAAAGTGGTTGCTTCATCTTCTACACCAACCACCAGTCGCGCAAAGGCAGGGAACTGGACGAGCACCCGGTGTGCGCCCTCACCTTCTTTTGGCCCGAGCTCGAGCGCCAGGTCCGGATTGAAGGCCTGGTGACACGCGTGGATGAAGACGCCGCCACCGCCTACTTTCAAAGCCGTCCGCGCGAAAGCCAGGTTGGCGCATGGGCTTCACCGCAGAGCTCCGTGATTGCCAATCGTCAGATTCTCGAAGACCGCGTCAAGGAGATAGAGAAGAAATTTGAAGGCCAGAAGGTCCTGCCGAAACCGAAGCAATGGGGCGGCTACCAGGTTGAACCGCACTGGATCGAGTTCTGGCAAGGGCGAATAAGCCGTTTGCACGACCGCATTCTGTATAGCAAAGGAGACAGCGGCTGGTCCATCAGCCGCCTGGCGCCTTAAATCAGATCCGTAAGTTTCTTTACGCCCAGCCATCGGCTGGTTACAAACCCTTCTCCATACCTGACGCCGATGGCATGACCGGTGTCGATGGCACGGGCCTCCAGCATCCGAAGAAATTCCGGAGTTGAAATGTAGGTGGAAGGCTCCTTGCTCGACGGATCGTAAAACTGCGATTTGAAAGCTTTGATGGAATTCATCTTTTGCTCCCATTCGTCTGTGATATCCATCACAAAGTCAGGCTTCATCGGCTGACTCTGTATGTAATGGTAAAGAGCCCGGGGTCTCCAGGGTTCCTGTGGCTTGCCTTCTGCACCCTTAGTGACCACTTTGGCAAGCCCGGAGAGAAAGACAGACGTGCGGGCCAATTCCGCTCCGCGTCCGTGGTCGGGGTGGCGATCATAAACCGCGTTGGCCAGGAGGATATCCGGTTGATAGGTCCTGATGGCAGACACCACCCTGAGCTGGTGTTCTTCTTCGTTTCGAAAGAATCCATCGGGAAGCCCCAGGTTTTCACGGACAGTCAGGCCCATGATTTTGCCCGCCTCTGCCGCCTCCTGCTCCCGCTGGGCTGGCGTTCCGCGTGTGCCCAATTCACCTTTGGTAAGGTCGACCACTCCCACCCGCAAGCCTGCCTTGGCATGCTTGATCAGCGTTCCCCCGCAGCCTAGTTCGGCGTCGTCGGGGTGGGCTGAAAGGGCTAGAATGTCAAGTTTCATGCTGTTACGTGCTCATGTTCACGGGCAGCCAGCCAACGTTCGGCGTCGAGGGCGCCCATGCATCCTGTGCCGGCAGCGGTTACCGCCTGGCGGTAGATCCGGTCGGCGGCGTCCCCTACGGCAAACACACCTTCAATGTTGGTTCGCGTTGACCCGGCCTTGACCTTAATATACCCGGTCTCATCCATATCCAGCTGGCCCTTGAAGATTTCTGTATTCGGTTGGTGGCCGATGGCCACAAAGAATCCTTTCACGGCAATATCCCGGCGTTCACCGGTTACCGTGTTCTTCACGCGAATTCCGGAAACCTCTTCAGTACCCAGCACTTCCTCAGTGACGGTATTCCAAAGAATCTCGATTTTGGGATTACTCCTCACCCGTTGCTGCATGATCTTCGAAGCCCGCATTTCATCACGGCGCACGATGAGGTAAACTTTCGGGCAGAGTTTGGACAAATACGTCGCCTCTTCAGCAGCGGAGTCACCCGCACCAATTACGGCTACTTCCATGCCGCGGAAGAAGAATCCGTCGCACACGGCGCAGGCGGAAACACCTTTGTTCATCAGGCGTTGTTCTGAGGGAAGTCCCAGGTATTTGGCGCTGGCACCCGTGGCAATGATTACGGCTTCCGCCTCGATCTCGCTACCATCGGCCACCGCGTAAAAAGGGTACCTGGAAAAATCTACGTTGGTCACCAGTCCATCGCGTACCTGGGTGCCAAACCGTTCGGCTTGCTCGCGGAGTTCCATCATCATCTCCGGGCCGGCAATACCCTTGGGATAGCCCGGATAGTTTTCAACCTCACCCGTGATTGTAAGCTGGCCGCCGGGCTGGGGTCCGGCATATAGGACGGGCGTAAGGCCCGCACGGGCGGCATAGATACCCGCGGTATACCCTGCCGGGCCTGATCCGATAATGAGGACTTTTACTTTTTCACTTGCCATAGAAATCAACGGTTATAAAAAAGGTCTCCCGGAAGAGACCTTTGAATTTCAAACCTATTCAAATACTCTTAACCCAGGTAAGGCTTCAGCGCCTTGCTTCGCGACGTATGGCGGAGGCGGCGGATGGCTTTCTCCTTGATTTGCCGCACGCGCTCGCGGGTGAGGTTGAACTTCTCCCCGATCTCTTCCAGCGTCATGGCGTGCTCGCCATTAAGTCCGAAGTACAGGGCTATAACATCCGACTCGCGCTGGGTCAGGGTAGACAAGGCACGCTGCACTTCACGGCGCAGGGAATCCGTCATCAGGCCCTGGTCGGGTGTATCTTCACCGTCGTTTTCCAACACATCCAGGAGGCTGTTCTCTTCTCCCTGAACGAACGGGGCATCCATGCTCACATGGCGGCCCGAAATCTTCATGGTATCAACCACTTCAGCGGTGGTCACTTCGAGTACTTCGGCGAGTTCTTCCGGAGAAGGTTCGCGTTCGTACTTCTGTTCCAACTCTGAGAACGTCTTGGAAATCTTGTTCAGCGAGCCAACACGGTTCAGCGGCAGGCGCACGATGCGTGACTGTTCAGCGAGGGCCTGAAGGATCGACTGGCGGATCCACCACACGGCATAGGAGATGAACTTAAAGCCGCGCGTTTCATCGAAACGTTGAGCGGCCTTGATCAGACCGAGGTTTCCTTCGTTGATGAGGTCGCCCAGGGAAAGGCCCTGGTTCTGATATTGCTTGGCCACTGAAACGACAAAGCGCAGGTTGGCTTTGGTAAGCTTCTCCAGCGCAATCTGGTCGCCTTCTTTGATGCGTTTAGCCAGCTCTACCTCCTCATCCGGCGTAAGCAGGTCAACCTTGCCAATCTCCTGGAGGTATTTGTCCAGCGACTGGCTTTCGCGGTTGGTAATCTGCTTGCTGATCTTTAGCTGTCTCATGTAAGGCCTGTTTTACTCCTTTGAAAACGTCTGGTCGATAAATTAGTTCCAAAAATCTTCGTCGGCAACTATACCTGGGCCGGCTCTTCCTTTTTGGGAGGCTTGGGCAGCAAAACCTTGCGGGAAAGCCTGAATTTGCCGGTTTTCTTGTCGACTTCGATAAGCTTGACTTTCACCTCTTCGCCGACTTCCATTACGCCGTCCATGGTCTCGAGCCGCTCCCATTTGATCTCGGAGATGTGCAGGAGGCCGTCTTTGCCGGGCATAAACTCAACAAAGGCTCCGAACGGCATGATTGATTTCACGATGCCGTCGTACACCTGCCCTACTTCCGGTACGGCCACAATGGCCCGGATGCGCTTCAAGGCGGCTTCCATCGATCCCTGGTCCGTAGCGAAAATGCTCACGTGACCTCTCTTGTCCTTTTCTTCTATGACGACCGTAGCGCCGCTTGTATTCTGGATATCCTGGATCACTTTTCCTCCGGGTCCGATTACCGCGCCGATCATCTCTTTGTCGATCGTCATGGTAAAGGCACGAGGTGCATGAGGCTTGAGGTCAGGGCGGGGCTGCGCGATGGCTTTCTTCATCTCGCCGAGGATGTGCAGTCGGCCTTCCTTGGCCTGGAGCAACGCTTCACGAAGTACGTCATACGTGAGGCCTTCGACTTTGAGGTCCATCTGGCAACCCGTGATACCTTTCTCCGTGCCTGTGACTTTGAAATCCATGTCACCGAGGTGATCCTCATCGCCGAGAATGTCGGAGAGGATGGCATAACGTCCCTTGTCGGAGATCATTCCCATCGCAATCCCGGATACAGCGGCCTTGATCGGCACGCCTGCGTCCATGAGGGCCATGGAGCCGGCACAAACCGTAGCCATGGATGATGATCCGTTCGACTCGAGGATATCAGATACGACGCGAATGGTGTAGGGGTTTTGCTCGTCGGAAGGCAATACCTGCTTGAGTGAGCGATAAGCCAGGTTGCCATGTCCCACTTCACGACGGCCGGGTCCGCGGTTAGGCTTTACCTCACCGGTAGAGAAGGACGGGAAGTTGTAATGAAGAATAAACTTGTTGGATCCTGAGAACATCGCGCCATCGATCAGCTGTTCATCAAGTTTGGTGCCGAGGGTAACTGTGCTGAGCGATTGAGTCTCTCCCCGGGTGAAGATAGACGATCCGTGCGCTGAGGGCAGGTAGTCAATCTCAGTCCAGATGGGTCTGATCTCCGTTGTCTTGCGGCCATCCAGGCGGACGCGCTCATTGAGAACGAGATCGCGGCATGCTTTCTTCTGAATGTCGTGGTAATAGCGCTTTACCATGGCCGGGTCGATCTTGGTATCCTCCGGCAGGGCAGCCAGGTATTCGTCGACGATCTGCGCAAACGCTTCCGAGCGCTTTTGCTTGTTGGCTACCTGTTGACGGGCAACGGCGTAGGCTTTGTCATACATCAGTTTGAAAAGCTCTTCCTTGAGGGCCGGGTCGTTTGTCTCATGGCTGTAGGCGCGCTTTTCCGTTTTGCCTGCTGACTTGGTCAATTCAATCTGGAGTTGGCATTGCGCCTTGATGGCTTCGTGTGCAAGGCGCAAGGCTTCCAGCATATCTTCTTCACTCACCTCCTTCGACTCGCCTTCAACCATGAGGATGTTGTCCAATGAAGCGGCTACAATCAGGTCGAGGTCGGCTTTCTCCTTTTGCTCAAGCGTGGGGTTGATCACGTACTTCCCGTCCACCCTGGCTACGCGCACTTCAGAGATCGGTCCCTGGAACGGGATATCCGAAACGGAAAGCGCGGCGGAGGCTGCGAAGGCCGCCAGTGCGTCAGGCAGCGCGTTAGAATCACCAGAAATCAATTGAATGATCACCTGGGTTTCAGCATGATAATCATCTGGAAATAAGGGCCGTATCGCACGATCCACCAAGCGGCTAATGAGGATCTCGTAATCAGAAAGCCTGCCTTCACGGCGGAGGAATCCACCGGGAATCTTGCCCATGGAGGCAAACTTCTCCTGGTAGTCGACCGACAGGGGCAGGAAGTCGGCGCCCTCTTTTCCTTCTTTGTTGGAGACAACAGTTGCGAGGATCATGGTGTTGGCCATGCGGAGCACGACAGATCCATCGGCCTGGCGGGCCAGTTTGCCCGTTTCGATGGTAATTTCCCTGCCATCAGGCAATTGGCAGGACTTGGTAATGGGAGTAGGTTTCATAGAATGGTTAGTGGCCCTTATGGCCGTTACAAAAGCGAAAAGGGAACCTTGGAAGGGTTCCCTGACCGCTGGGGTATTACGTTATTTTCTGAGGTCCAGTTCGGCGATGATCGAGCGATAGCGCGCGATATTGGTCTTCTGCAGGTAGCTCAACAGCTTTTTGCGCTGGCCCACCAGGTTGAGAAGGCCTTGCTGGGTTGAATAGTCCTTCTTATGCCCCTTCAGGTGCTCCGTCAGGGAGTTGATTCGGTGGGTAAAGAGGGCGATCTGGGACTCCGGTGAACCCGTGTCTTTGGCATTCTTGGCCGCTCCGTACTTGGTAAAAAGTTCCTTCTTTTTGGTTGAATCGAGGTACATCAGCTTAATGTTTACTGCTTTGGTCGTTTTTTAATCGCGCAAAAGTAAGGCAAAAGGCACAATTTGCCAAGCCTCAGGCCATTTTCGCCACCTCAGTTTTGCGCCCAAAGCGCCTCCTGATCTTCTCCAGGACTACCCGGTAATAGTCGGAATCAAATAACCGGGCATCCAGCCGGGCTTGCCGCAGAAAGATCAGTCCAATCAGGCTAAGGATCAGGTCAGCGGCCCAAATCCCTTCCGGCACGGTGATGCGGTCCTGGAGGGCCCATTTTTCACCGGTGCTGATAAACAGGTAGAACAGGATGAAGAAGACAATAGAGAAAATGACCGGCACCCCTAACCCACCCTTCTTGATAATGGAGCCCAGGGGAGCGCCGATGAGGAACATCACGATGCAGGCAATTGAGTTCGCCAGAATTTTATGCCACTGAATCTGAAAGACCTTGAATTCAGTGTAATACATCTCGCGGTTGGAGCGCATGTTGAGCAGCTGCGTCTTCAGGTTGCGTATCTGGCTGAGGGCCAGGTTAATTTCATCAGCCGTGAACTTCCGAGAATAAAGACTGTCGGACTTCTTTCTTGCTGACGCTCCGATCTGCTGCGAAGGGATGGGTTTGAATCCCAATTCGAAGGGAGACCGGTAAGGATCGTTCGCTTTGTTCAGCGAGTCGCGGTACCTTTTGAAGGCACGCAGGTCCCGGGGTACTTCCAGCGTGTCGCCTTTCCGGTGAAAGCTGAACATGGCGAACTGGAGGTTGTAGCGACCCAGGTCATTTTGGTTGATTTCAGTTTTCAACGAATCCATATCGCCATCCAGTTGCCAAACGCTCCGCATGATCCGGTTACCCTGGAACCAGCGCTTGTCCGTTCGGGCCAAACCGAAGGAAGAGAGGTCGAAGACAATCTCCGTCTTGCTGAAGTGCGTCTTTCTCAACGATTGGTTGCTAACGGGCTGACCCATACCCTGGCCCTCAGACCCTTCAGAATAGTCGTACCCATTGTACAACTCGAGTTTGAGGTATTGCTCATTAAGAATGGTGTACATGCGCCCCGAATCCGCCACAGTCACCTGTTTGTTACCTCCGCCCGACCGGTGATCGTAAATGATTACCTCTCGTAAAGAGACGCCATCGGGGTATTTCCGGTTCACTTTGATGCTAATGTTGGGAATCCCGTTGTAGAATACGCCTTCCTGGAGGTCGAGGGCCGGCTTCTTTTGCTTGATGTCATACAGGAGGCTGTAGGCTTCGAGGGCTGCCTTTGGAACCCAGGTGTTATTGGCATAAAAGGCCAAAACAGTTAATCCCAGCACCATAATAAAGATGGGTACCAGGCTGCGGGTCAGGGAGATACCCAGCGACTTGATCGCCGTGATCTCAAAGTGTTCGCTCAGGTTACCGAACGTGATTAGTGATGAAAGGAGGATCGCCAGGGGCATGGCGAGAGGCGTCATGAAGATGGCAAAGTAGAAAAGCAGGGTCCCCACCACATCCCATCCAAGGTCCTTGCCGATGATGTCATCGAAGTACTTGAGCATGTGCTGGAGCAGCAAGATGAAGACCACGACAAGGAACGTGAGGATGAACGGCCCAACGAAGGACTTGATGATGAGCTTGTCGATCTTGCGCATAGAGAATTCATGTCAAAAATAGCGCCATTTTCAGACGCTTCGCGGGCCAGGTACCGCAAATGACAAAAGTTTATAAATTTGCGCCTCCTTAACGGCGAGGTAGCTCAGTTGGTTAGAGCATCGGATTCATAACCCGAAGGTCGGCAGTTCAAATCTGCTCCTCGCTACCCTGGATAAGTCCCCGTGGCGGCCCGCTGCGGGGATTTTTGTTGATACGTCGATTATCCGTGCGATACCGGGCAAGTCATTTGACAGTCCGAAAAATTCGTATATCTTCCAATCGAATCTGAGCGATGGAAACGAAAATGGCAAAGAAGCAACTTTTTACGGCAGACTATGAATTGCATGCTTCTGTAAAAATGCTCTACCCTTACATCCAGACTGCCAGCGGGCTCGCTGAGTGGTTTGCCGATGATGTCCGCATAAGCCCCGAGAAGGTTTTCACTTTTGTTTGGGACCAGGAAGAACACAAAGCTATCCTGGCATCACACCGTACGAATCACTTCGTCCGTTTTGAATACCTCCCCGAGTCCGACGAGGACAAGAGGGACCCCTCCTATTTCGAACTCAGCCTCGATGTGAACGAACTCACCCAGATGACCTTTCTCAAAGTCTACGACTACTCCGACTTTGACGACATGAAGGAACTCCAGGACCTGTGGGATGGTTTGATCGAGCGACTGAAGATGGTGGTTGGAGGGTGAGCGAGAAGTAATCGGTGATCCGTGATCGGTAATCGGTGAGAGAAATCAGTAATCAGCATGCCCGCCGGGCCGAAAGGCGAAGGCTTTGGAAGGTGATCAGTGGATTAGCAGGAAGCAAGCAGCTGGAAGCTTAGAGATTCAACCAGTAGGTTAGTTTCACCACAATCGCCCGATTCTTGGGCGCGAAGTTCTCGTTGGGCTGATCAAAGGAGTAGAAGTAATTGTCGGTATACACGATGAACAAATCCGACACCGGCCGGAAGCGCCACTGAAGGCGCGTGTTGATGTTCATGTTTTCATATTGGCTGTTGTACTGTACAAACGTGGTAAAGAACACGCTCCGGGTCAGGGTGAGGTCCAGCCGTGGGCTGATCAGGTAGATGTCTGCGCTGGCATATGGACTGGGTAACTTGATGCGGTTGTAATTGAAATCCAGCGACACCACGCCGAAGGGCTGGAACCGGTAGTTCAGGCTGGCGTTGGCATTGAACCGGTGGCCATTGAAATAGGAACCATAAAGAGCACCTAACGTGTAGGTGAAGAATTTGCGAGGATCAGACGTATAAGAGACTGACCCATTCGTGTACTTGTACGAAGTGAATGCCGGCAACTTGGTGACATTATCCTCAGGTGGCGAGTTGGTCGGATCGAACGGAAACAGCAGGTAGGTAAACGTGTGCTGGAGCTGGAACATCAGGATCGATTGATCCTGGAAATTCACATTGTAGCCCGGCACATACTGGTAGTCGGAAAGCCCATAGGTGTCATCCCAGATGTACGACACATCGATGACCGGTCCGTGGTTATTTACTTTGGCATTGGACGGGAACCAACGATAGACTCCGGAAGGTGAGATACGCTTGTACCCGGCCCGGGGCACAAACCCCACGGCGGGATTGTAGTTCTTGCCAATGGCCTGCTGGTAGACGGTGAAGTTGATCTTCTGCGTGTTGTACACATAGCTCGCCCCCTGGGCGTACTCCTGCCCCGGATTCTCTGCCGTGAATTGCTGATGATAGAAGATCGTCCCCGTGTATTTGTTGTTCTTGAAGCTGTAGTTGTAATCGGCGCCCAGAACCCGGTTGTAGTTGTATCCTTCCATCCTGAAGTCGCCCGAGTCATTCTTGAACGTCTGGCGGTTGACGAAAATGGCGCGGATGTTGGAATTAGAACCCAGTCGACGTTGGCCGGTGGCTACCGTGTAATTGTAGGAAGGTATTTTGGATTCGGGGATCTCTGCGGTCTGCATGTTGAGGAACCCGACGCGGTAATACTTGTTCAGGTTCCCGCTGAGCCGGGCGCCAAACAGGATCTGGTTCTGAATGTTCTGACCCGTGTTGGGGTCACGCGCCACGCCAATTCTTCGGGAAAAGAAGGGGCGCGCATTCTGATGGCCGTACGACTGGAACAAGTCGGCGTTTTCCAGGAAGAACTGTCGCTTTTCAGGAAAGAATATTTCGAAGCGCTCAAGGTTGGTCACCTGACGGTCAACTTCTACCTGCGAGAAATCTGGATTGACCGTGAGGTCCAGGTTCAGCGAAGACGTCACAGCCACCTTGGCATCCCCGCCGGCCGTCATCTTGGAGGTGGACGGCTTGTCGTTGAGGAAATCCTTGGAAGCATTGCCGGCCACATAAGGTATCACCGATATGTTTGAACCGGGGTGCTGAAGGGGCTGATCCCAGATCAGTTCGCCGCAGTAGTTCAGGTTGCCGGCTTCGAAATAGCGCGGTGTCCACGGCCACACCGCCCGCTCATTCTCCTTGCTGTCCTGGCGGTAATACTTCACATTCCATTTGGTCGATCCGGTTTTGAAGCGCAACGTGGTATAGGGAATGGCCATCTCCGCAACGTAGTACCCTTCGTACTGTTTAACCGCACTGTACCATTTATTGTCCCACGAAAGGTCAAGATGGTCGCCCACCACGTAGCCATTGGAAATGAGTCCTTCACGCTGGACGCCCGCCGGGCTAACGCCGAAGAAGAATGCGTTGGTAACATCCTGGAAGGTGTCCAGTATCACGGCCACTCCATCCAGGCCGGGCCCGCGAAAGTCGCGTCGCAAAGAAGCCACCGCGTAGCCCCCGGGCTTGTTGTTGTAGGCCACCACGCTGAAGTACACAAACTTGTCGTCGTAGGTGGCGCGGAATTCAGTCTTTACCGCCGACCGGCTGGTGTCATAAGGGAATTGCTGCATCAGGTCACTCTGGACCCTGGCTTCTTTCCAAGATGCTTCGTCCAGGCTCCCATCGAGTTTGATCAGGTCGATCGACCGCCGGATGGTGGCCGACGGCCGGCTTGCCGGTTGGGCACGCAGACTTACCACAACCATCACGAGGAAGATAGTGACAACCAGTGGGCGCATTCGTGCAAAAGAATCACCCGGAATCCAGCCGGCAAAAATATTTCGGATGAAAGGCAGAATTACCTCTCGGCGATACTGCCTATTTTTGGGAGCAAACCGGACTTTATGTTACCCACTGTCAACCCGACCGAAACCGAAACCTGGCGCAAGCTTACCGCTCACTTCCTGGAAATGCAGGCTTACTCCCTACGGGAGGCATTTGAACTCGATGCCCAGCGGTTCGAAAAATTCCATCTGACTTTTGAAGACATCCTGGTGGACTACTCCAAGAACTGCATCATGGAAGAGACCCGTACCCTGCTGTGCCAGTTGGCCGAAGAGTGTGGCCTTCGTGAGGCGATTGACGCCATGTTCCTGGGGCATGCCATCAACCAGACCGAGAACCGGGCCGTTCTCCATGTCGCCCTGCGCAATCGGGGCAATGCGCCAATCATGGTCAATGGTGAAAATGTGATGCCCGAAGTAAACCGGGTGCTCGAACAGATGAAGCAGTTTTCCACGCGGCTGATCGGCGGTGAATGGAAAGGCTATACAGGCAAACCCATCACGGATATCGTGAACATCGGCATTGGCGGCTCAGACCTCGGACCCTTGATGGTGACCGAAGCGCTCCGCCCCTACCACAAGAACATCCGGCCTCATTTTGTGTCCAACGTTGACGGCACGCACCTGGCGGAGACAGTCAAACCGCTGAATCCGGAGTCGACGCTGTTCATCATCGCCTCAAAGACCTTCACCACCCAGGAGACCATGACCAACGCCGAGTCAGCGAGGTCCTGGTTTCTTGAGAAGACCGGCGGTAAGGGTGACGTGGCCAAACACTTCGTCGCCGTTTCCACCAATTCGAAAGCCGTGACGCAATTCGGCATCGCACCGGAGAATATGTTCGTATTTTGGGATTGGGTTGGCGGCCGCTATTCGCTTTGGTCTTCGATCGGGCTCTCGATTGCCTGTACCATCGGCTTTGAAGCCTTCGAACAGCTGCTTGATGGCGCCCATGCCATGGACAAACATTTCCACGATGCGCCCTTCGAT
>JAYRNL010000207.1:0-22407 GCA_041912235.1 Cyclobacteriaceae bacterium | reverse complement strand
GGTCATAGAATACGACATAGTAGCCTTCATTGGCGAAGGCCTTGCAGTTGAGCAGGTAGCGGTAATCGGAGCCAGGGCCGCCATGCAAAATGACGAGCATGGGATCGGATGAGTTACCGAAAGTCTGCGCATGCAGTTGCGTATTGTTCACGCTGATGGACGGAAGGGATGAATCCTGGTCAACCGTGCGTGGAACCAATAGCCCGGGTTCGCGGGGGTCGAGTTCCTGACAAGCGGCCAGGAACAGAGTGACAAGGAGAATAATCAGGTTTTTCATAACGTGCTGATGGTTTGTTTTTGTTTTGACTTGGGTGGCGGCCGAGGTACCGGTCGACCGCGCACTTGAGCACGCTAACGGCCCGGGTTGGGCCGCTGACCATCAAAATTGAGCTGAAAAGGGCCTTCCGTGAAGGCTGGTACCTCAATCCTGCATTTCAGGTACGAACTGCGAGGGGCTCTTGCCGGTCACTTTCTTGAAGTACCGGTGGAAAGAGGATTTGGAATTGAAGCCGCATTCCTGGGCGAGGCCCAGCAACGTATATTTCTTGCTTTCGGGGCTGGTGGCCAGCCGCCTGAATTCGTTAACCCGCAAGGTGTTAATGTAGTCGTAGAATGTCTTTCCTTCCCGTTCGTTGATGACCTGCGAGAGGTGGTTGGGCGGCGCATTCAGCCTGCCTGCCAGTTCACTGAGTGAGAGTTCGCTTTCACGATAGGCCTGCGTCTCAGTCATCAGTGTGATAAGGTCGCGATGCAGTCGTTCGGCCGCATCAGCCGTAAGCCCGGATTTCTGATACTTCCTTTTTTCAGCATTTTCGTCAGCATTGTCTGGTGCCGGGGGGCTGGCCACCGGCAGGGTGTGGAAGATTCCAACCTGGCGCATGCCGAAATAGCCGATGAAAAGGATAAACAATGTCGCGGTGGTGAAAATGATCGTATCGTTGCGCAGGATCACTCCGATCCAGATAGCGCCAATCCAATAAATCAGGTACTGCAACCAGGCAAGGTTGATCTTTTCGGTATTGGAGAACTCCTCTGCGATAGTATGTCGATGCTTTCGCAGTACCAGGCTTGCAAGGATAACATAAACGATGCCTGAGCTGACCACGGCACTGCGGCGGATCAGGTTGAATGTTTCGTAACCGGCGCCATGGTTTTCAAAAACCGCCAGCTTTTCCGCGGGAGGAAGCAGCAGGAAGGGGAGCGACCAGGCCAGGAGAAAGAGGGCAGGCACAAGATGTAGCCCCATGATTTTGGCGGGCAGTGCCCGGTTGGTAAGCGCGCGGGTATACGCATATAACAAGGGACCGTGTACCAGGGGCAGGGACATCCCCGCACCCAGCAAAACAGGATAGGACCTTGAATAATCGAAGTAAAAAAGCAACAAATGAAGCGCGGCGACGAGCAACCAGGCGGCGAGCAGCCTATCTGCTGTGGTCTTGTCGCGCTTGGTTACAAGCAACAAGCACAGGAAGAAGGAAAGGCTGACCCCGGCGAGGTAGAACATGGCCGAATTTACGAAAGGCTTACTTCTTCTTTTTCTCAGTCCGTTTACTGCTGGCCTGCTTCGGGCGTTTTTTGGCCGAGACCGACTTGACGATGGTCTGACCCTGCAGCAACTGGCCCGGATCTTTCACTCTTTTCATGGAATTAGCATAGGCCTCCCTGACCAGCCGTTTGATATAGGCCTTAGGGAATTTCTTCAGATCCGGCACCAGGATATACCGGTATTGGTTACCCTCCCCGATCAAAAGCTTTTTAGGGTCATCCAGTTCGGCTCCCCAGTAAAAGCCGAAATGCACGTTGTGGCTTGTGCGTCCTATGGCAAGCGAGCAGAAGATATGCCCGACTCGGTCCGTCGGTGACCAACCCACCGCCACGGCGTTATAGTTATCGTAAATGAGCTCGTTGGAAGTGGGATACAGGTCCCAGACAAAGTCGCGCAAGTTCATTACCCTTTCGGTGACCTCGCTGGAAAAAGGCTTTAAGAAATGGAGAAGTGCTTTGATCTGGGATTTTGGCATGGCGCCACGTTACTTTCTGATCGTAAAGACTACTCGCCGACGGCAGATCACGGTTTACAATTTACTCCCTACCTCTTTCCGCTCGCTATCTTGAGAATCCAACCTGAAATCTCCTCGAGCGCACTGGGCGCGAAGGTCTGCTCAATCACGGCATACTCCGACGGAGAGCCGGTCTTACATTCTTGGAAGAGGTGGTTTAGGCCGGGCATTTCTTTGGTCGTGAAATGTTTGTTGCCGGCTTGTTTCAGGTATTTTTCGATGGCACCGAGATCTTCTTTGGGTGGGACTTGCAGATCTTTCTCGCCGTTGAGGGCGAGTACGGGGCATTTCACCCGTGTGAGGTTCATGGCGGGATCGTAGTTGAGGAAGAACTGCATCCAGAGCGTGGCGAGTGACTCGACGTTGCTCATGATCAGCGCTTCTTCGGTTTGCCCCTGAGGCACGGATTCGGGGTGCTTCTTGATTTCTTCTTTGATGAATTCGGTGAGCTTGCTTTTCATGTCGTTCAAATCTTTGGTGTACCTCACAATGTCCATGGCGCCCTTGAGCTGATCGAGTTCGATCTTCAGTTTTTCTTCACTCATACCATTGGCCTTGTTGATCAGACCGGTTTGGAGGGTTAGGATCTCGTGACCAGGTATCCCCGGGCCGGCGAGCAGCACGATGTAGGCGACGTCCTTTGACTTCACGGCAGCCATGGGGGCGATGAGACCTCCTTCGCTATGGCCTACCAGTCCGATCTTTTTGGGATTGATTTCGCTGCGGGTCTTCAGGTAGGCTACAGCGCTCAGCGCATCCGAGGCGTGGTCGGCGGATGTGGCCGATTTGAAATCGCCCGTGGACTTGGCCGTGCCGCGGTCATCGAAACGGAGCACACCGATGCCGTTGCGGGTGAGGAAATCGGCGATGACCAGGAAGGGCTTGTGGCCGAGCAGCTCTTCATCGCGGTTCTGCGGACCACTGCCGGAGATCATGACCACCACAGGGAACTTGCCGGTCTTAGAAGGCAACGTCAGTGTACCCGCCAGTTGAACCTTGGCTTCATCGTTACTAAACGTGACGTCTTCCGTGTAGTAGGGGAAGGGTGGTTTTGGCTCCTGCGGCCGGTTAGGTTTGGCGGCCATCACCTCCTCGCGCGTGAGCTTAAGCGGCAACGACATGCCCCGCTGCATGAACGTACCCTCGATGACACCGCTGCTAAGCGTGCCGGTGTAGGTCATGCCCAAGGCGGTGGCCTCCAGGTTCAGGGTGTTGTTCTCAAATTTTGTGCTGTTGACCGGCAACCCCTTGGCACCCTGGTCCGGGCTGTCCATGGTTGAGGCATACCCGCTCTCGGTCTTGCTGATATGGAAAACCAGTCGCAACTGAACCCCCTCCTGGATCTTGAGGAGACCATTCCATTGGCCTGTGATGTCCTGGGTGGCAGCGGTTAGAGAAGCTAGTATGAGCAGTGTGGGCAAGAGGAATATTTTCATCATGACCGAGAGGATTTAATTAAGTCAAGATAGTAAAGTTCCCTCGGTTATGTATTGACCCAGCGCCCTGGAGTAAGGCAAGGGCCAACAACCTGGAGCCAATTTCAATACTACTCTACCCTCAACGACTTTACCGGATTGACCCACGCGGCACGGAGCGATTGCAGGCCTACCGTACCCAGCGTTATGGCAACAATGAGCAGGAGCGGAAAGGCAAAGAAACTCAAACCAAGAGTTACCCTGAACGCATAGCCCGCGAGCCATTGGTTAACCATGAACAATGACAGCGGAATGGTCATGAGGAATGAGAGGCCGACCAGCCACAGATATTCGCGCGTGATCAGCATGACGAGGTGGTGAACGGAAGCGCCAAGCACTTTGCGCACGCCAATTTCTTTCGTCCGCCGTGTCACTGAAAGCGACGACAGCCCTACAAGTCCGAGGCACGCGACAAGGATGCCTAACACGGTAAACGAACTCAGCAAAACACCAAATGTGACTTCGGATTTGTACTGTTCGTTGAAATGGTCGTCGAGGAAGAAATATTCAAATGGACTGTCGGGGAAGTATTTCTTCCAGGCAGCCTCTGCGAAGGCGACAGCGGTTTTTGCGTTGGTACCGTTCAGTTTCAGGCTGTAGTAATTCCAGCCTCCTTCTTTTAAGGAAAAAATGATGGGATCGAATGTGTATTGAAGGGATTCCTGGTGATAGTCTTTCACGACACCGATGACGGTGTATTCCACATCATTGTCAGTGATCAGCTGGTTAATCGCCGTGACCGGATTTTCAAAGCCAAGGGTCTTCACGGCAGTCTCATTGATAACCACAGCATGGCGGTCGTTTGCCTGGTCGTAGGTGAAGGAACGGCCCGCAACGATGGGAAGTTCATAGTCGGCAAAATACTGGTCATCCACTTCGAAGTCGCGGCATCGCTTGTTGTTGGCATCAATTACCCTCCGGTAGCCGGACGACCCTCCCACCTCGCCGCCAGGCACGTCGCCGGAGGCTGTGACGGAACGAATCAGCGCGTTGCCCCGCAGTTCGTTCATGAATGCGTGAATCACCGGTGTCTGCGTGCTGTCGCGGTTCACCCGCTCTCGCAGCACCAGCGTCTGATCGATCGCGATGCCAAGGTCGCGGTTGCGCATGAATGCGATTTGTTCGAGCAGCCCTGTCGTTCCGGAAATCAGCAGCACAGCGAGACTCACCTGCACTACTACGAGCGCCTTGCGAAGGGTCGTGTTTGTCGCTGCATCACCGCTCATCCCTTTCAGCGCAGCAAATGGCTTGAATCCGGAGATCACAAAGGCCGGATAAAAACCGGACGCAATCGAACCCAGTACTAGGAATAGGACAATAGGTACCCAAAACCGGAATTCAGAAAAGGGAGGAATGCTTAACGTTTTCCCTATGAGGCTGCTCACTACGGGAGTGAGCGCGGTCATGATTACCAGTCCGACGGCTATGGCCAGTCCATTGACGATGATCGCTTCGGTGAGAAACTGCCGGATAAGTTCAGGTCTCAACGCACCGATGGATTTGCGGATGCCCACCTCCCTGGCGCGGGCGAGTGAGCGCGACGTGGAAAGATTCACATAGTTGAGCCATGCCATGAGGAGGATGAAGAACCCGGCGATGGCGATGTAATCGAGGTAGGTGTAGTTGCCGTTGCCGGAAAGTTCGTAGTCGTACGGCGACCGCGTGTGAATGTCTGTGAGTGGCTGCAAAAAAAATTCCTGGAGGTATGCGTCTGATTCCATCGATTTCCCCATGTGTCGCCAGGTGAAGTCAGGAAGTTTGGCTTCAAGTTGACCGGCGGTATGCCCTTCTCGCAGCAGGATGTAAGTGTAGAAGTCCGACCAGCCCCAGCTGTTGTCCGCATCTCCACCGACGGCCTTGATGATCTCGATGTATTTCTTGAAGGGAACGAGGAAATCAAACTGAAGATGGGAGTTGACCGGGAGGTCGTCGATCACCGCGCTCACCTGGAAGACCTGGTTGACGAACGTCAGGGTTTTGCCTCGGGGATCACCGGGACCAAAAAGTTTCAGGGCAGTATGCTTG
The DNA here is from genome assembly GCA_041912235.1 of Cyclobacteriaceae bacterium. GTDB lineage: Bacteria > Bacteroidota > Bacteroidia > Cytophagales > Cyclobacteriaceae > ELB16-189. The sequence goes on along the minus strand of JAYRNL010000207.1, from coordinate 16,847 downwards.
GTGAGAACCACGTTGTTGAGGTTGTGAAGGGCAGACGCTCCATCACCCTGGAGAAACGTGAAGTCGAAAATCCGGAACACTTCCTCATCCATCCAGAGCCCGCGCAGTCCGGGAATCTTCTTCGCATCCAGGCTTACGAGGCTGAACCCTTTGCGGAAGCGTACGGCTTCTTCGACTTCCGGGAAGTCGTTTTTCAGGGCGTTGGCCACCGCGGGGTACGTAAAGGCGAAGGTTTGCGGCGCATGTCCCTTTTCCGTGACGGCCATCGGCACGCGGTAGATGCGGTCCGCCTTGGAGTGGTAGCGATCGTAGCTCTTTTCGAACCGGTAGTAGTTGATCATCAGCAGCGCCGCAGCGATCCCAAGGGCGAGGCCAATGATGTTGATAAGGGAAAAGAACCGTTCTTTGGCCAGGTTGCGGATGGCAACGCGAAGGTAGTTGCGGATCATGCGGCGGTTTGTTAAAGGTGTGTCCAGTGAATACGCTGAATTTCCGTGATGGTTACACGGCTGCGTGTTAGCTCGGGTCCTTGGGGCTGATGCTGGGCCTTGGTGCCGGGGGCATGGTTACCTCGATTCCGCGAAATGCTTCATCGGGGGAGGCTGATCACCGTCTGTAGATTACAGTTCACGTCCACTGTTTACCGGTTACGGTCACTGGTCACAGTTCACAATTCCCGACTCACGTTCTTCTTCCACCACCACTGAAACACCACCAATCCCCACACCCTCGCATGCACATCACCAGGGCTAATAGCGAATAACCTGTTCTTCAATTTGCGTATCTCGTTGTAATTGAAGATCCCCTGATCCTCGATGAACTTCTTCGACAGCAAGTCGTCCTTGATCATGCCTTTGAGGTCTTTACGCATCCACTTGAGCAACGGCACTTCAAATCCTTTCTTGGGGCGATTGTAGAGGTCCGTCGGCAGCATGTCGCGAAATGAATCCTGCAGCAGTTTCTTGCGCAGGCGGGCGTCGATCTTGTAACTGTCTGGAAGCGTGAACAAGTAGTCGACCACATTCACATCCAGGAAGGGGTTGCGAACCTCAAGACCATGAGCCATGCTCATCCGGTCGACTTTAGTGAGCATGTCGTTGGGCAGCACAAGGCGCATGTCGGTAAGAAAAATGTCGTTGAGCTTCTCTTTGCGAGGGAGTGAGCTAAGCCAGACTTCGCGCCGCTCATTGAATTGATTGTGGGCGTGCTCAGGCCGGATCAGTCTCTCCACCTCCCGTCGGGTTGCCAGGGAAGCCCAGAACCAGTAGCGGTCGTGCGCATTCATCACCGCACCGCGGGCGAAGCGGTCGAGTTGCCGGGCCGTGTTGGAGAACGGCGCGTGCCTTGCTTTCGGCAGCAGCCACCACAACGGCTTCATCGCCGTCACCAGATGTTCAGCAAGCTCTGGATGCAAGGCCCGGTAAAACGCCGCGTGTTTGTTGTAGCCGCCCAATAATTCGTCGGCGCCGTCGCCGGAGAGGGCCACTGTAGCGTGCTTACGGGTTTCACGGCTGAGCATGTACACGGCAATGGCCGAACTGTCCGCAAAAGGTTCATCAATGCTGTCGAGGATGTTATGCAAATGCGAAACCATCTCGGCGTTGGTCAGGTTGAACACCGTGTGTTCGGTGCCGAAATGACTGGCGACAAGTTGGGCATAACGGGTTTCGTCGAAGAATTTTTCGTCTTTGAAGCCGATCGAAAACGTATGGAGGTCCGGCTTGTGCCGTTTCGCCAGCCCGGCAATAACGGACGAGTCAATACCCCCGCTGAGAAAGGAACCGAGCGGCACATCAGCGACCAGCCGACGCTGGACGGACTCTTCCAACAACGTGCGGAAGCGGGCTTGTGCATCGTCGTAGGAAACAGGGCTGAGGTTTTCCGGTTCATAGGGAATTGTGTAGTAGCTGTGGAGGGTCAGCTGCCTGTCTTTCAAGCGAAGAAAATGACCAGGCATAAGTTTGCGCACCTGGGAAAATATCGTGTACGGGGCCGGGATGTAGTTGAGTTGGAGGTAGGTGTAAAGTGAGTCGTAGTCGAGGTCTTTCTTGATCCCGTATGCCGCGATCGCCTGCAGCTCGCTGCCAAACAAGAACTTGTCGTCGTCGTGCAGGTAGTACAATGGCTTGACCCCGTAACGATCACGGGCGATAAACATCGACTGCTCCTGTTTGTCATAGATGCAGAAAGCAAAGAGCCCGTTGAGCTTGTTCAAGCACCCGTCTCCCTCCCGGATAAAGAGCTTGAGAAGGACTTCCGTATCGGACTCGGTGCGGAAGGAAAAGCCGCGTTGAATCAGGTCGCCCCGCAGGTCTTTGAAGTTGAATAGCTCGCCGTTAAAAATGATGCACCACCGCCCGGTTTCATCCCACATGGGTTGGTGGGCAATTTCCCGGGTGTCAATGATGCTTAGGCGCCTGTGCCCCAGGCATACCCATTCATCGACATACACATCATGAAAATCGGGACCCCGGTGCGCGAGGGATGCTGTGGCAGCGGCGACATTTATCTTGCTGAACTTCCCGACCAGATTAAACGCGAAGACCCCGGTTATGCCGCACATGAATCAAAGATTACACGGATGATCAGAAAATCTTCCCGGGATTGAGTATTCCCTTTGGATCGAAAACCTTCTTGATTCCCCGCATGAGGTTGAGGTTCACTTCGCTCATGGCGATGGACATGTAAGGTCGCTTGGCAATGCCGATACCGTGTTCGCCCGACAAGGTGCCGCCAAGCGAAACGGTAAGTTTGAAGATTTCACCTATGCCTTCCGGGATTTTGGTCTCCCAGTCTTTGTCACTGATGTCTTCTTTCAAAATGTTCACGTGAAGGTTGCCGTCGCCGAGATGACCAAAGCAGACGGTATTGAAGCCGTAGCGTTTGCCGATCTCTTTGATACCGGTGATCAGTTTCGGAAGATTGCCACGGGGAACGACCACGTCGTCGCTCTTGGTGAGGGTATACCAGTTCACGGCCGGCGAAATGTTTTTCCGGATCTTCCAGAGTTCCTCCTTTTGCGCGGCGCTTTCCGCAAAGAGCACTTCGCCGGACTGGAACTTTTCCACAACGTTCATCACCCGTTCGGCGTCGCGCATCAGCACCTCTTCGTCATTGCCGTCGAGTTCGCACAAGAGATAGGCATTCATTCCGTCGACCAGTTTGGTGGTGACGGGGCTGTTGAGCACCTTCTCGCAGTATTCAAATGTCTTTGCAGCCGCCTCCTTTTCAAAAAATTCCATCCCCGAAGGCTGAAGGCCTGCGACGAAGATGGCCGCAATCGCCTCGCACGCCTCTTCGTTGCTGACAAATGGGATCATCATCAGCACGTTCTTTTGCGGAAAACCCCTGAGTTTGAAAACGATTTTCGTAATCACCCCCAACGTGCCCTCGCTGCCGCACATGAGTTGCGTGAGGTTATATCCCGTTGAATTCTTCAGGACGTTCGCCGCCGTCCAGATAATCTCACCCGTAGGCAGCACCACCTCCAGGTTGATGACGTAATCCCGCGTCACGCCGTACTTCACCGCCTTGGGGCCGCCGGAATTATTGGCAAGGTTGCCACCCAGGAAGCAGGACCCGCGGCTGGCGGGATCGGGGGGATAGAAGAGCCCCTTTTCTTTCACCGCGTTCTGAAAAACTTCGGTAATGACGCCGGGCTCTACAGTAGCCTGTAGATTCAGTTCATCAATGTTCAGGATCTTATTGAACCGTTCCATGGTGAGCACGACGCCATGCCTCACTGGCAATGCCCCGCCACTGAGGCCGGTGCCGGCCCCGCGGGGCGTGACCGGGATTTCGTGCTGGGAACAGAGTTTGAGAATCTGGCTTATTTCTTGCGGAGTACCTGGCTTGAGAACGACATCCGGAGCGAAGAAGTAGTCTTCGGTCTTATCGCGGCCGTAGTCTTCCTTCCGGTCAGCATCCATGAGAATATGGGGATCACCAACGATTTGTCGGAATTGTTCAATCACCGCGCCAGTGAGTCGGGCCGCGCCGGTCTCCATCGTTTTCGTTTCTGCCATGAATGCGTTACTTTTACTTACTTTTTAAACTCCAGGTCTATGCGGTTGGCGAGCAAAGGTACGCAAAACCGATTTTTCTATTCCGCCGTCCTGCTCCTTCTTTTGGCGGCCCTGACTTCCTCGTGCAGCAGTACGAAGAAAGCCCGTGCCCACGAGAAAAAGGTCAACGCCGTTATTCAAACCGCCAGATCTTACTACGGCACACCGTACAAATATGGCGGCACCACGCGCTCCGGCATGGATTGCAGCGCCCTCACCTCTACCGCCTATCGGGCCATCGACGTGAATTTGCCCCGACAAACCACCGACCAGGCACAGATGGGAAAGAAAGTGAAAGTAAAAGAGGTCCAGCCGGGCGATCTGCTGTTCTTCGCCACAGGCAAGAAAAAGAAACAGATCACGCACGTCGGCCTCGTAACCGACGTGAAGGCAAAGGATAATATCAAGTTCATACACGCCTCAACGTCACTGGGTGTGGTGGAGACAAACCTGTACTCCGACTACTACATCAAAAGGTTCCGCGTAGCCCGAAGGGTGTTGGAGCAACCCTGACGAAGACGCCTGGGTGTCTGGCTTGGTGTTGAGTGTCTACGTGCCTGAGTGTCTGGGGCCACCGAGTGTGTTTCAACAATCCTTATTACCTTACTTTCCAAATTTCATCGCATGTTCAACAGACGTAAGTTTCTCAAGTCAACAGCAGCGTTGACTTCCCTGTTTTCGCTTGGATCAGTGGCTGCCCGGGCAACGGCTTCTTCCGGTCCCGTGGTTGTTTCGACCTGGAACTTTGGCAAGGGGGCCAACGTCGAGGCGTGGAAGGTTTTATCAGCCAACGGGCGCGCGTTGGATGCAGTGGAGCAGGGCGTTTGGGTTCCGGAAGGAGATCCGAAAGAAAGTTCAGTAGGGCTCGGCGGTTTGCCTGACCGTGACGGCAGGGTGACGCTGGATGCGTGCATCATGGATGAGAAGGCGAACTGTGGCGCCGTGTTGTGCCTTGAACATATTGTCCACCCAATCTCGGTGGCCAGGAAGGTGATGGAGAAAACGCCGCATGTCATGCTCGCCGGCGAGGGTGCGCTTCAATTTGCGCTGGCCAATGGATTCAAGAAGGAAAATCTTCTGACGACAGAGTCCGAGAAGGCCTGGAGGAATTGGCTCAAGGAGGCGAAATACAAGCCTGTGGCCAATATTGAAAATCACGACACCATCGGAATGGTGGCATTGGACAGTTCCCGGAACTTGTCCGGCGCTTGCACCACCAGCGGCATGGCCTATAAGATGCGTGGACGAATAGGCGATTCCCCGATCATCGGCGCGGGATTGTTTGTTGACAATGAAGTGGGCGCTGCTACTTCGACCGGCCTCGGCGAGGAAGTCATCCGCATATGCGGATCGCACCTGGTCGTTGAGCTGATGAGGCAAGGCAACTCACCTCAGGAGGCGTGCGAGAAGGCGGTAAAGCGAATCGTCAAAAACCAGCCGGAGAAATCGAAAGAGATCCAGGTTGGGTTCCTGGCGCTGGGGAAGAATGGCGAGGTAGGCGCCTATGCGCTGCAAAAGGGATTTACCTACGCCGTATACTCAAACGAAATTCCCAATACAATCTTCAACTCGCCAAGCTACTATTAGACCTTCACGTATGATTTGCGAAGTCGTTGTTTACAATATTGAATCTGCACTCAAAGCACAGGAAGGCGGCGCCGACCGCCTGGAACTGTGCGATAACCCCGCGGACGGAGGGACAACCCCCTCATTGGGAACGGTGGAGGTGGTGAGGCAGAATGTGACCATGGATGTATACGTGATGATTCGTCCCCGCGGCGGCGATTTTGTTTACAGCCGGTATGAATTCCACGCCATGAAGCGCGACATCTTTCAGTTCCAGAAGTTGGGCGTCGATGGCTTTGTATTTGGTATTTTGAATTCTGATGGCACGCTCGACAAGGTCCGGTGCAGGGAGCTGATCGAAAAGGCGAAACCGCTGAAGTGCACCTGCCACCGCGCCTTCGACATGACCCGCGACCCCTTCGAAGCACTCGATGATTGCATCGAGGTGGGTTTTGAGCGGATCCTCACCGCCGGCCAGCGCCCCAAAGCCCTTGAAGGGGTTGACCTGTTACGCCAGCTGGTGGAATCTGCCGGCGATCGTATCAAAATCATGCCCGGCTCCGGCGTCAATGAGCAGACCGTTAAGGAGATTGTTTCCCGGTCACGCGCCAGGGAGATTCATTTCAGCTCGACGGCAGAGCGCCCCAGCCCTATGACCTTCCGCAATGAATCCATCGCCGCCATGGGAGAGCAGGGGAGGTCTGAGTTTTTGTTGCGCACGGTTGACCCGGCGAGGGTGCGTAAGATGCGTGAGTTGGCAGAAAGCGTAAATGGCAAGTAGCGGGGAGCCAGTCCCGGAGGTTCAAGGTTCAAAGTTAACCGGTCAGTTGGGGAGATACCGCTACTTTCCTGAGACCAAAGAAATCGACGCCGAGTTAACGCAATACCTCAACCCACTCGGCTCCGGCCCGTCCGGGAACACATGGCCCAGGTGACAATCGCACACGTTGCAAACCACCTCCACCCGGACCATGCCGTAGCTGCTGTCTCTGTGATAGGCGATGACATTCTCACTCACGGGTTGAGTGAAACTCGGCCAGCCGGTACCGGACTCAAACTTCAGCGTTGAATCAAACAACAGGGTGCCGCAGCAACGGCAGGCGTACATGCCTGGATCATGCGCTTCACAGTATTCCCCGGTGAATGCACGCTCGGTACCTTTCCGCCGCGCGATCTGATAGATGTCAGTAGGCAGCAGCTTCTTCCATTCTTCATCACTTTTCTCCACGCGCCTGGGTGGCACCGGGTTGCCGTTCCGGGCAAAGTTGAGGACATCTATCCATTTAATCATGCGCGTGTTCGGTTGCTGTTAAGTTCGTATTTATTGACTGGTTTTCTGTCCCTTCGAATTTAATACTGATGTTTCGGATACCGGGTCCACCGTTTACTGTTCACCGTTCACCGTTTCACCCCCAGAACCACAACTTAATCGCCATAGCAATGATCGAAACAATCATCACCCGTTTGATCCATACCTCGCCTGCGGAAACCGACCAGCGGCTGGCATACCATCCGCCCAACGCATGCCCGACGGCCAGTACGAGTCCCGTTGACCATTGTATTTTCCCTTCCATTCCAAAAACGATGACTGATACTCCGGTGTAAACAATGGCGGCGAAGACCTTGACATAGTTGGCTGTGACCAGATTCAGGTTGTTGACCAGGCTGAGAACGGCGATCACCATGAAGCCAATGCCGGCTTGTACGAAGCCGCCGTACACGCCCAGTACCACAAAGAACAAGCTACCTATGATTTGGCTCTTCGTATCAAGACGTTCCTCACCTTTTGACTTGAAAGGATCATAGATGATGAGAAAGACCGACAAGAACATGATGCCCACAAAGATTTTGGAGAAGACTTCGTCGTCAATGCGCGAGGCCAGCATGGAACCGAGCACGCCGCCGCCTAGCGAGGCCAGTCCCAAATAGATGCTGTACGGCCAGGGTAATTTTACACCCTTGCTCTTGAAGCCGATGACGGCAAATATGTTCTGAAACAGGATGGCGACCCGGCTAGTCGCGTTGGCCATCGTGATGGGTAATCCAAGAAATGTCAGTATCGGGACGGAGAACAGGGAACCCCCGCCCCCCACGGTGTTCATAAACGCTGCAAGAAACCCAACGCCCGTGATGAGAATGTATTCGTACCAGGCCATCAGCGAACTTTGGCGGTGCGGACAATCCGCGCGAAAAGATCCGGAAGGAAGCGCTTGAGGTAGATGGCCGAGACTTCCTTGAGTCCTCCTATATACACTTCGTTCTTTTTCTTCGCGATGGCGCTGACCATTTTCCTGGCAAATACCTTGGGGTCAAGTCCCTGGTGGGTGGTAGTATCCATCTTGTTCAATTTTGAACCGTCACCGGTCATCGCATTAACGGAGATGCTCGTGTGCACCCAGCCAGGGCAAACCAGGGTCACGTGAATGTTCTTGCTTTCCTTCCACAGTTCGGCGCGCAGGGAATCAAAGAATCCATGAAGCGCGTGCTTGGCCGCCGCGTACCCCGAGCGGTATGGCGTGCCGATAAGTCCCATGGCACTCGTAACCACCACAAAGTGGCCCGACTTCCGTTTGAGAAAGTGGGGCAGTAAGTATTTTGTTATGGACAGTGTGCCAAAGTAGTCAACCTCCATAATCTTGCGGTCAACATTAATGAGCGTGTCTTTGGCAAGGCTACGCTGACTGATTCCCCCGTTGTTGATGAGAATGTCAATGGTGCTGAACAGGTGGATGGCCGCCTCGGTGATCAACTGCAGGTTTGCTGCTTCAGCCAGATCGAAGGGGAGGAGCTTGATGTTGGGTTGTGCCAGCGGATGACAATTTCCTTTTACCCGCTCCAGTTCTTCTTTTCTTCGGGCGGAAAGAATGAGCTTGACGTTCTTTATCCTGGACAATTCATAGGCGAGGGCCTCACCGATACCGGAAGAAGCGCCGGTGAGCCAAATCACTTTGCCCTGCAAACTCATATGGGCTTCGTGTTTTGAAGCCGGTTGTCCTCAACGTACACCCAAATGGCATAGATGCCTATCGCCGTGCCGATGGGAAAGGAGAAAAGGCGAAGGCAGCCTACAATCAGCGCCAAAAGCATGGCCCAGGAACGGTTGTTGAGCAATCCCCATCCGGCGATCATGGAAGGCAGGGCAATAACCACGCAAATCAGGATCGCGATGAAGCGGATGAAGGGCACCAGCCAGGTAAATACCCATTGCTGCTCTTCACCGGCCGCCTCGGTTATCCACGGGATGAACAGGGAGAAGAACAGTGCCATGATCATCATACCCATCACCAACAGGATGCCCGTGACGATGTAGATGATGCCCAGAATGCGTTTGTGTGATTCCATAGACTTAGATGTGATCGTAAATTACGAAGTCAAATGCATATGCGTGCCGGTCGTCGGCGGTATGATGCTTGCGTGAGATTTCTTTCCATTCCGACGGGTTGACGGCAGGGAAGTGCGTGTCGCCATCCAAGTCAGCCTCGATTTCGGTAAGGTATAACCGGTTGGCCATGGGCAGCCCCAGCCGATAGATGGTGGCGCCGCCAATGATGAAGAGTTCAGGCTCCCCGGCTTTGCGGGCGATGTCCACCGCGGCCTCCAGGGAATTCACCACCTGACAACCGGGGAGGGTAAGATCTCGCTGCCGGCTCACGACGATATTGACGCGGTTTGGTAAAGGCCGGAATTTTTCGGGGATCGAGTCGTAATTCCTGCGGCCCATGATAACATGATGCCCTTTCGTCGTCTGCATGAAGTATTTCATATCGTCAGGCAAATGCCATGGCAAGTCGTTGTCTTTACCAATGACCCGGTTCCGGGTAAGCGCTGCGATTAATGAGATCCTCATGCCTTGGTGGATGCTAAATCTTGTTGCCTTTGAAATAATCTTCTACCGTCATCCGCTTCTTGCCTTCGGGTTGGAATTCTTTTACCGCAACCCAACCGTCGCCGGTGCGGAAGCGAAGGTAAGTCTTGTTGTCGGTTTCCCAGGCATGAGCGCGGTTGCCGGTGGAAGGCGGCAGGACTTCTACCTGAAATACCTTGAATACCTTCTCATGAATTCTTGTCCAGGCCGCCGGGTACGGACTGAGACCACGGACAAAGTTGCGGATCGCTACTGAAGAATGGTGCCAATTGATGGCACAGGTGTCTTTAAAAATCTTGGGAGCGGCTTTCAGCACGCCCACCGGCCGCTGTTCTGTAGTAGGATAGTTGCCCGACTCAATGGCCCTGACCGTCTTCACCACCAGTTGTGCGCCTTTATTCATGAGCCGCTCGTACAACCGGCCAACATCATCATCGTCGTGGATCGGTTCGCGCTCCTGAAAGATGAGGTTACCGGTGTCAATTTCATGACGGAGAAAAAAAGTGGTGACCCCCGTTTCCTTCTCGCCATTAATTATGGCCCAGTTGATCGGCGCGGCCCCGCGATATTGGGGGAGGAGGGACGCGTGCAGGTTGAACGTGCCAAGGCGCGGCATGTTCCAAACCACTTCCGGCAACATGCGGAAGGCTACCACCACCTGCAGGTCGGCCTTGAGGCTTCGAAGTTCTTCGACAAATTCCGGTGCCTTGAGATTGACCGGCTGGAGAACTGGTATGCGATGCTTGAGGGCACATTCTTTTACCGGCGGTGCTTTTAGTTCCTGGCCACGGCCCTGGGGCTTATCGGGTGCGGTGATAACGCCCACGACCTCACATCCTGCCTGCACGAGTGCTTCCAGGCTGGCAACAGCAAACTCGGGAGTTCCCATGAAAATGATGCGGAGGGAATTCATTGGTTTAACGGTAAATCGGGTGCGTCAGAAGGCGCATTCAAAGTTCACGCTTTGCTCAACTTCCAGTCCTCAATTCCTTGCGAAGATACTTGTTGCACACCGGACATTTCTTCCAATTGTGCCCACGAGCCGGACAAAACGTTCTGCCAAAATAGATGATCTGCAGGTGAACCTTCGCCCATTTTTCTTCCGGTATCAACCGCTTTAAGTCTTTTTCCGTTTGCTCTACGCTCTTTCCGTTAGATAACCCCCAGCGATATGCCAGTCGGTGAATGTGCGTGTCGACGGGAAACGCTGGCTTGCCAAACCACTGCGTCATCACTACGGAGGCCGTCTTGTGCCCCACCGACGGTAGTTCTTCCAGCCCTTCAAAGGTGTCAGGCACCTTCCCGTCGTATTTCTCCACCAGGATTTTCGAAAGACCGTAAATGCCCTTGGACTTCATCGGCGAAAGCCCGCAGGGCTTGATGATCTCCCGAATTTCATCCACACTCAGCTTGAGCATGTCATGTGGATTATCCGCTCTGGCGAATAGGAGCGGCGCCACTTTGTTGACACGCTCGTCAGTGCATTGCGCCGAGAGCAGCACGGAAACAAGCAACGTATAGGCATCGTAATGTTCCAGGGGCACTTCGACTTTGGGGAAATGCTTGTCCAGGATGGAGAGGATGTCCTTGACCTTCTCGGCTTTGGTCATCACCTACGGGTATAACAAGTACTTTGCGCGGATGGCTTTGAATGCGTCGAGCTCGTTCTTCCAAGTGGCCTTGATGTCTTTCTCGGACATGCCCGAACGGATTTGCTCCTTCAGCGTGGTGTTGCCGGCCAGCTTGTCGAAGTAAGAAATGAAAAACTTTTCCTTGTCAGGATATTCATTATATAGTTTGATCAGGTACTTCAGCGTAACTTCCTTCGGCAACTTCTCCTTCCGAAGGTCCAGGCCATAGCACAATTGATCCTGCAGCGGTGGCTCCTTCGACATTCCTTCAATGCTCACCGGCGTAAAGGAATAAGGCTGGTTCTTCAGGTTGGGATGGCCAACCACTTCGAACGGATTCTGCGTACCACGCCCTATGCTCAGCACCGTTCCCTCAAACAGGCAGGTGGATGGATACATGCCGATGGCGTGATCATTGGGCAGATTCGGTGATGGTTTATAAGGGATGTGATACGGATCGGTGTGCTTCCAGTTCTTCAAGGCAACCACTTCGAGGGTGCAGACCTCCTTGTCTTTCAGCCAACCTTCTCCGTTGACCATTCGCGCATACTCGCCGATCGTCATTCCGTGCGTGATGGGGATGGGGTGCATCCCGACGAAGGATTTGAGCTCAGTCTTGCGCACCGGTCCGTCGACATAACTTCCATTAGGGTTGGGCCGGTCGAGGATGATCAGCTTTTTGTTGTTCTCGGCACAGGACTCCATCAGGTAGTGCAGTGAACTGATGTAGGTGAAGAATCGCGCACCGACATCCTGGATGTCAAAGAGGATCACATCCACATCAGCCATCTGCTCGGGAGTGGCCTTGTAGTTGCGACCATACAAGGACACCACCATAACACCGGTGCCCGTATCGACACCGTCGCGAATGGTTTCTCCGGCGTCTGCCGTTCCCCGGAAGCCGTGCTCGGGAGCGAAGATCTTGACAAGGTTGACGCCCCGGGATTTCAGGGTATCCACGAGGTGACGGTTGCCCACCCTGGCCGTATGATTCACCATCAGGGCCACACGTTGCCCTTGCAGTTTTGGCAAGAGGGCATCCAGCTGATCAGCGCCCGTCATAATCCGGTTTTTCTGTGCGCAGGTCAGCAACGGAAGCCATATCAAGAGCAGAAAAAGTCTTTTCATTTTGCGTTCTTTACGATCGTGTCAAAATTACGGCAATCTTGAACCTTTCCTATTTTCTCGCCAGGCGCATCAGCACCGGTCACAAGTCCGGGTTGGCTTCTGCCATTTACACGATTGCCATCGCCACCCTCGCCATCGGCCTGGCCGCATCCATTGTGTCGTTTCTGATCATGGAAGGGTTTGAGAGCACAGTCAAGAATAAGGTCTACAGTTTTAGTGCCAACATCCTCGTCACCAAGCTCAGCCTTTCCAATTCCATTGAAGAGCAGCCCATCGACATCAATATTCCACTGTTCCGGGACCCGGCCCAATTCCCGAATGTCCGGCATGTGCAATCGTTTAGTCATAAAACGGGGCTGGTAAAATCGGATGATGAAGTGCTGGGCGTAATCATTAAGGGTGTGGGCAGGGAATTCGATCAAGCAGCCTTTGCCGGCAATCTTATCGATGGAAAATTTCTGACGTTCCCGGACTCCGGATATTCCCGCGAGATTGTCATCAGCCGGGCCATTGCCGACAAAATCAATGCGCACACGGGTGACGACATTACCATTCATTTTTTTCAGGACCCGCCCCGGTTCCGCCGCCTGAAGATTTCTGGCATCTATGAAACCAATTTGTCCGACTACTTTGACAACAAATTCATTATTGGCGACCTCCGGCTCATTCAGCGTCTCAACGACTGGCCCGACAGCCTGGCCGGGGGACTGGAGGTTTTCGTAAACGACATCAACAAGGTGGACGACACCTACGATGCGATTGGGACGGCGATGGATTTCGACCTGCTGCTCGAGAAAGTCAGTGAGAAGTTTGTGCAGGTTTTTGAGTGGCTGGCGCTCGTGAGCCGCCAGGTGAACATCCTGCTCGGCATCATTCTGATTGTAGTCAGTGTCAACATGATTTCGGTCATCCTGATCCTGGTAATGGAGCGCACTCAAATGATCGGCATGCTGAAAGCCCTCGGGAGCACGGCAACCACCATCCGGTCCGTGTTTGTTTACCAGGGGATCAACCTCGTGGTGCGGGGATTGCTGTTGGGCAATGCGCTTGGCCTGGGCCTTTGTTTTGTCCAGGACCAGTTCAAACTGGTCACTCTGAATCCCAGGGATTACTACATGAGTTATGTGCCCATCGCGTGGGATTGGTCGATGGTTCTCTTTCTCAACCTCTTGATTTTTGTGATCGTGGCACTGGTACTGTGGCTACCCACCGCGATTATTTCGCGCATCAGCCCGATCAAGGCCATCCGCTTCGACTGAGGTCACATTGTCTTGCGGCGGTAGTCGCGGAACCAGCTCCACACTTTCATCTGGATCACGCCCAGAAATGCCTCACGAAATATCCGGGTCGACATCTTGGACTGGCCGCGGGTGCGGTCGGTGAAGATGATGGGTACCTCCACCAGCTTGAATCCATACTTCCAGGCGGTGAACTTCATTTCAATCTGGAACGCGTAGCCTACGAAGTGAATCTTGTCAAGATTGATGGTTTCCAACACCGACCGCCGGTAGCAGACAAATCCCGCCGTCGTATCCTGGATGTTCATGCCGGTGATGAAACGGACATACATGCTTGCGCAATAAGACATCAGGACGCGGCCCATCGGCCAGTTAACCACGTTGACACCCGTGACGTAACGTGAGCCGACGGAGAGATCGGCGCCATCCTTGTCGCAGGCCGACAACAAGCGGGCGAGGTCTTTGGGATCGTGCGAGAAATCGGCGTCCATCTCGAGAAAGTAATCATACCCTTCGCGCAGCCCGTACCGGAAGCCTTCGATGTAAGCGGTGCCCAGGCCGAGTTTGCCTTTCCGTTCCATGAGGTGCAGTCGTTTTTCTACAGCATTGTATTTCACCTGAAGGCTCTTCACCACTTCGCCCGTTCCGTCCGGGGAGCCGTCGTCCACAATGAGCAGATGAAACGGCGTAGGTTGAGCAAACACGGCATCAACAATCGCCTCGATGTTCTCGATCTCGTTGTAGGTCGGCGTGATGACGAGGGCCCGGGTCACAGAAGTACGATGTAAAAACAAACTTAGCGAAAAAGGGTTGATATTTGGGACATGAGCCGTTGCGTATTCCTCGACCGAGATGGTGTCCTGAACAAAGACAATCCGAACTACACCTATACCATTGAAAACTTTGAAATCCTCCCCGGTGTCGTTGAAGCGCTGGCCTCGCTGAAGAAGGCGGACTACCTGTTAGTGGTTGTCACAAACCAGTCGGGCATCGACAAGGGAATCTATACGATTGATCAGATGAAGGAGTGTCATGCCTACCTTCAGCAAACCTGTGATGGCATGATCGATCATTTTTATTTCTCGCCCTACCATCGGTCCATCAACAACTCGCTCCTCACGAAGCCGGGCACGCTGATGTTTGAAAAGGCCATCGCGAAGTTTGACATCGATGTCAGCCAATCTTGGATGGTGGGCGACCGCGGCAGGGACCTCATCCCCGCGCGCACCCTCGGTATCCGGACCATTCAAATCGGCGATGAAGTGGAGCCCGAGCACCGGGGTGACTACGTTGTACAGGACTTGCGAGAAGCTGTAGGGGTGATTTTGGCTAACCCGTAAATTGCGGGGGCTCAACAGGCCAAATTGCGTTGACTTGTCTTAGTTTTGACGCATTTATGGATTACTAAAAATCGTTGGTACTTAGGTACATAGTCACTTAGACACGTTAACACCCAAACGCCTAAATACGTTGGCCCTACGCCAATTCCAACTCGCTCACCTTCGTTTCCTTCGCCAACTTGGTCTGCAAGTCCATCGGGACAGGTACAAATTCTGCGAAGGTCTGCGTGAAGGTTCCCCGGCCTTGCGAAAGTGACCGAAGTGTGGTGCTGTAACGGTCAAGTTCAGCTAGCGGAGTCCGGGCTTTGATCACCTGGTAACGACCCTTGGTGTCGATACCCATGATCAGAGAACGTCGTGTTTGCAGGTCGCCCATGACGTCGCCCACCATCTCTTCAGGAACAACGACCTCCAGGTCGCAGATGGGCTCGAGCAGTTGAGGCTGGGCCTGCATGAAAGCATCCTTGAAAGCCATCATGCCGGCAATCTTGAATGAAATATCGTTGGAGTCGACCGGGTGCATCTTTCCGTCGTAGACGCACACGCGCACGTCGCGCACATACGAACCGGTGATGGGCCCTTCCTCCATCTTGGCCATCACGCCCTTGAGAATGGAGGGAATGAACCGTGTATCGATCACGCCACCGACAATGCAATTGTAGAAGGCGAGTTTTCCGCCCCACTCCAGATCGATGAATTCCTTCCCGCGGACACTGTATTCGGTTGGCTCCGGCATGCCTTCGTAATACGGTTCTACCTTGAGGTGCACTTCGCCAAACTGGCCCGCACCGCCCGACTGCTTCTTGTGACGATAGCTGGCCGTCGCCGATTTGCGAATGGTCTCGCGATACGATATCCGAGGTGTTACAAAGTCAACGTGCAGGTTGTACATTTTCTCCAGGAACCACTTGCACATCATCAAATGGAGTTCACCCTGGCCCGAAATAATCAGTTGTTTCAGCTCACGGGAATAGGCCACATCGAGCGTGGGGTCTTCCTGGTGAATTTTTCCAAGCACCTCGCCAATCTTCTCGTCGTCGTTCTTGCTCTTGGCCACCACGGCCGTGCGAATGCGGGGTTCGGGGAATTTGATGGGCTGAATGGTGATCTCGCTGCCCTTTTCACACAAGGTTTGATTGGTGAAGGTGTTCTTCAACTTGAGGGTTGCGCCAATATCGCCGGCCACCAGCTTATCCACGGGCTGCCGGGCCTTTCCGTCCATGATGAACAGCTGATTGAAGCGTTCGGCCGAACTTGTTGTCGTATTGATCAATTCGGTGGTTGGCGTAACCGTTCCGGAGATCACTTTGAAGAAGGACAATTTGCCGAGGTTGGGTTCTATATGCGACTTGAAAACAAACAGGACAGTGGGTCCATTAGGATCGTAGGCAATTTCTTTGCCATCGGTGGTGACTTCGGGTTTGGCTTCGCGGGGGGTAGGGGCCACGTTATCGATGAATCCCATCATGCGGCCGCTTCCCATGTTCTTCTTGGCGCTCATGCAGAAGACAGGAAACACATCGTGATGGATCATGCCCAGCTTGAGGCCTTCCCGCATCTCATCTTCATCCAGAGTTCCGGCCTGAAAATACTTCTCCATCAGTTTTTCGTCGTTCTCGGCGGCCTTTTCAACAAGCGCGTTGTGCAGGGCATTGGCTTTTTCTTTCTCTGAATCGGGTATAGGGAGTTTTTGGGGCTTGCCGCCTCCGGAAGGGAACTTGTACATCACCATTTTCAGCAGGTCGATGAGGGAATCAAAGGAATCTCCCTGGCTGACCGGGTATTGCATCTGGGTTACGGCTCCTCCAAAACTCTCTTTCAGGGAAGCCAGCGCCTGTTCAAAATCTGACTTGGGATGATCCACCTGGTTGACGGCGAAGATGACAGGTTTGCGGAACTGCTCGGCGTAGTTCCAGATCAGCTCGGTGCCTACTTCAACGCCATGCTGGGCGTTAATGACCATGACGGCGGTGTCGGCTACGCGGAGGGAAGCAATCATCTCGCCGGCGAAGTCG
>JAYRNL010000206.1:0-4460 GCA_041912235.1 Cyclobacteriaceae bacterium | reverse complement strand
GTTACAAAGTAATGGGTAATGATGCGACGGTCACCATTGCATCCCGCGACGGTCTCCTTCAACTCAATGCCTATGAACCGGTGGTGGCCGTGTCCATCATGGAATCGCAGGCGTTGTTCTACAAATTGATTCCCTTGTTCCGCAAGAACTGTATCGAAGGTGTCACCGCCAATGAGGCCGTATTGAAGCACTACCTGGAGACGACCGTAGGAATTGTAACGGCACTCAATCCGGTGCTTGGTTACGAAAAGACCACCGAGCTTGCCAAAGAAGCACTCCAGCGCAATAAGGGAATCCTGGAACTTATCCGCGAGAAGAAGCTGCTCACCGAAGATCAGATCAAGAAGCTGCTGGACCCGGCGACCCTGACAGGACAAAAAGATTAGGTGATGGTTATGAAACGCTATTTCCACGGCTTACCGATCCTGCTCATGCTCCTTTTCTTGTCTCTGATCCCCACGGCCGTCATGGCTCAGAAAACGGAGCGCCAGATGGACACGGCTCAATACCGAACCATGATCCCTGAGGCGAAGCAAGGCCTGCTCAAGAACATGAGCATGATCGCCAACATGAACTTCGCGTTCCGCAACGAGTTTAAGGATGGAACCTACACCCAGTCGCGATTCCGCAACGAGCAATTCCGTTTGGAGTTTCGTGGACAGGTCACGGACAAGATCTTCTTCAGGTTCCGGGATCGTTATACGCGGGCGCAGACGTCAGAATCCATGGACAATATCAGCCGGTCCGTGGATATGGCCTTTATTCGGGTGGATGTATCCAAAAAATTCAGCGTCTCGGCAGGGAAGATGTGTGCCGATTGGGGGGCCTGGGAATTTGACTGGAACCCCATCTACATCTATGAGTACTCCGACATTGTCGAATACGCGGATAACTTCCTGACCGGCGTCGGATTTACCTATACGCCGAGCAGCAAGAACCAATGGACTTTCCAGGTGCTGGACTCGCGGACCAAATCATTCAATGAACTGTATGGTCAGCCGCCCACGTTTAAGGAGTCGAAGGCTCCGCTGGCTTTTGTGGCCAACTGGCGCGGCAGTCTCTTTGGCGGAAAAGTGAAGACTATCTATTCCTACTCGTTATTTAATGAAGCACAGGAGGTTTCACATGTAGATCCCACCCAGATGGCCCCGGCCAACATGAACTATATCGCGTTGGGCAATGAATTCATTGTGAGCGACAAGTTCAGCTTCATCTACGACTTCAAGTGGAGCGATGAGCAGTTGGATCGCACCGGCATTGTTACCGAGACCATTCCTGATTCGCTGTACGGCTATGCGGTTTCCAAAACGCGCTACATTGGACACTGGCTTCATTTGCGCTACCGCCTTACACCGCAGGTGCATTTGACGTTTGTAGGAATGATGGACATTGCTCAATGGAGAAATTCTCACCTGGACCCCGGAAAACCGGCTTCAAACACCGACAATAACGTACGAACGGCGTGGGGCTTCATCCCGGCCGTAGAGTGGTATCCCTGGAAGGACCTGGACTTCAAGTTCTTCGCCAACTACGTGGGTCGTGTTTACGATTATTCCGACTACGCGAAGGCGCGCTTTGGGGCCGTGGACTATTCTACAGGACGGTTCACGATCGGCTTCATAACGCCGCTGGGAATCTTCTAGTAAGTGTTGATTTCCCATCGCTCCATACCCCTGGTACAGCCAGTCATCTCACTGGTTTCGCTTTTCTTTTGCTGTCACCTGTCTGGCGCAGTCCTGGCACAAACCATACCGGATGGAACGCAGGGCGAGATCTTTGAGAACGACTCCGTGTTGCTGCCAAAGAAGAGAAGGTGGAATCTTTTCACCGGCGCACATTCATCCTTCAAACTTGGAGGCGGCTTGCTTTATGAATATGCCGGATTCGCACAGGACCAGGCGAGCCGGCAGCAAATGGATTCTTTGGGTACACCCCTGGTGGCGAGGTTCAAGGTGCGCGATTTCCGACTGGTGGCGAGCGGGGAACTGAAGAAGCCACGTAGATCCATAACGTGGCGCGCCGGGTTTATGTACGACGCCGCTACGGATTCATGGCTGATGCGCGAAACCGGGTTGATGATCGGCACACCCGAACTTTCTGGATACCTTTTTATCGGACGCACGAAGGAAGGGTTCTCCCTGAACAAGGTCATGAACGGCTATGCGGGCTGGGGCCTG
Source organism: Cyclobacteriaceae bacterium (assembly GCA_041912235.1). Taxonomy (GTDB): domain Bacteria; phylum Bacteroidota; class Bacteroidia; order Cytophagales; family Cyclobacteriaceae; genus ELB16-189. The sequence continues at coordinate 2,283 of JAYRNL010000206.1, read as the reverse complement.
GAGCGGCAAATGGCCATCGACGTCATACCCATTCTTGCGGACGGAATCAAATGGATGGGATTCTTCCCAAAGTCGCGCCTCTTTTTCAACGCAGGAGTTTTCGCCGACTGGTTTTCTCAGGGACAATCTTTTTCCACCTACAATTGGCAGACCGTAGTTCGTGCGGCATGGCTTCCGGTCTACAAACCCGGCTCGAACACTCTTCTTCATGTCGGTACGAGTTGGCGATACGGAGACATTGAGAACGGCTCCATCCGGGTACGATCGAGGCCTGAAGTAAATCCTGCGCCTTACTTTATCGATACGGGAGCGTTTCCGGCAGAGCGATCAAAACACAACGGGATCGAAGCGTACTACAGCACGGGCCCATGGATGTTTGGCACCGAATACTATTGGCACCAATTTGACTCGCCCGCTATGGGAAACCCGGTCTTCCAGGGAGGGGAAGTCATGGCCAGCTATATGATCTCCGGTGGATCTCGGTCGTACCGGACCTCAAGTGGCGTTTATGCCTTTGTTTCAGTACCGAAGCCGGTATTCAAAGGGGGGTGGGGCACCTGGGAAGTGTTGTTACGTGCCACCAGCCTGGATCTTGACTCCGGCCTTCTGCGTGGTGGAAAGCTCTGGCGTATCACACCCATGTTGAACTGGTATATGACCGAAAACCTGAGACTGGAATTTGCGTACGGTTATGGAGTAATGGACCGGTTTGGCCTTTCAGGTGTCACTCAATTTTACCAAACAAGACTACAATTTATTGTTCTCTAAGTTCAACAGGGAAGCAATGGCTAACTTTGGACACCTTGGAAAGTTTTTTGTTTTGAGAGTTCGGTCGGTGATCTTTGGTTGTTGCATCGCTCTGGCGGTCCCGGCTCTTGCGCAGAATGGAAAGCAGCTGTGGATGGAATGCCAAACCAGCTATCCATTTGCCAACCGATACCTCGCTGAAAACACCGTTGCTTACCAGGCCCTTCTCAGCGGTGGCGAGAAATGGAGGAGTTTCAGTATGAGTCCCACATTTGAAATGGCGATCACGCCCAAAATAGACCTAACGATGGAGGTACCGCTTGGCTGGACACGCCAGAACGACAGCCGCTCCTCATTTGAAGTTTCACCGATTGCGGGCGCCCGGTTTCACATCACCCAAGGCAGTCGTATCGACACCCGAATTCTGGCACGCGTGCAGTCACGGAATGTCCACCAGGTGGAAGGCGGCTACTGGGAGCACCTCGGTCGCTTCCGGCTCAAAGGTGAAGTCTGGATTAGCATCAACGGTCCCAACCTGTTTAGCGACAAGCTTCTTTACTCATTCCTCGACTATGAGGAGTTTATCGTGGCGGACAGACAGGTGCAGGAGCGGTTTGCCAACCTGCGACGCGCACGGGTTGGACTGGGATACCGGTTCAATTACGCTCACCGGCTCGATCTGATCTACACCTGGCAGTATTCCCGCGATGAGCTGGGCACGCCGTTCACCCAAACAGACAGCGTCATACAACTGAAGTACAAAATGTTTTTCAACCCGTCCACCTCGGTAACCCGATAATATCCCGGCACAACTTCGATTTCGACATTCACCATGCATCATTCTCTATTTTCAATGTTGCCGCGCCCCCATGCCACGTAACCCGTCTCTGCAAGGTCAAATTTTCCTACCTTGATCGCTGCCCAGCTATTCATGTTGCCCAAGAGAGCTTCTTTCTGGCCTATAGCCGCATGCCTGCTCGTCTCCTGTACCTCAGACCCGGCGGCTCCATCCGCTTTTCCCGTCAGGAATCCAAAGGAAGTCACACCCACAACCCCACCGACATCCGGACCGTACTACCACACCATCCGAACCGCCACGTCAACTGACGGTCTCACGTGGACTGAAGACAGGGTAGCAGACCTTGCTTTGCACGCCTCCGTGCCCTCAGCCGCCCAACTCCCGGACGGAACACTCATCGTCTACTTTGTCGACTTCTCCAGCGGATCGCCGGAAAGGTTGGGATGCCTCGTTTCGAAAGACAATGGTGCTACATTCACCTGGGGTAATTGTGCAATAGCCGGACTGGCCACCGAGAAAGCGGTGGACTTCGCGCCCCTGACGATGATAAACGGCGACATGGGTATGTACTACTATTCATCGGATCAAGACGTAAATTCCACCGGCGCACATGCCATCGACCTGGCGATTGGTGAATCAGGAATTTCCTTCACCAGACTATTGACGGTATTCAGTTATGACGGCCTGGTCGACCCGGATGTCTTTTATAATGGCAGGGAATGGATCATGCACGTATT
>JAYRNL010000205.1:0-2121 GCA_041912235.1 Cyclobacteriaceae bacterium | reverse complement strand
GCGCGCACTGGCAATAAATACCTGGCAGAAACGGAGCCGTGGAAGCTGGCCAATACCAACTTGCCGCGTGTGGGAACCATTCTTAACCTCGCCCTCCAGGTTTCAGCAAACCTGGCGATACTCTGTGAACCCTTTCTGCCTTTTACATCCAAAAAGCTTCGCGACATGCTGCGACAGCAAAAAGGCGAGTGGTCAACCACCGGATCAGTTGATCTGCTGGGGGATGGGCATTCCCTCGGCGAGGTCAGGCTCCTGTTCGAGAAGATTGAAAATAACGTGATCGAAGCACAGATTCATAAATTGATGAATACAAAAGTTCCCGAAGCTGGCTCTGCCAGGGAGCCGGCCAAACCCCTGAAGCCCGAGGTTACCATCGATGATTTTTCCAAACTCGACATCCGGGTGGGCAAAGTGACGGCCGCGGAGAAAATGGAGAAATCAAACAAGCTCCTCAAGCTTATGGTCAACAGCGGGCTGGATACCCGCACCATCCTGAGCGGCATTGCCCAGTATTATACGCCTGAGGAAATGGTGGGCAAATCTGTTGTATTTATTGCGAACCTCGCCCCCCGGAAAATGATGGGGATGGAATCGCAAGGCATGATACTTACGGCATCGGATGGAGAAGGTAAAGTAAAATTGCTGCAGCCTGCGGGTGAAGTTGACCCGGGCGCATCCATAAGCTGACGCTATGAAGTACCTGGTGTTAGTTGTCCTGGCGGCAGTCGGGTATACGGCCCGGGGTCAGGCTGTTGCCGAGTACAGTGCCTGGGTGGCCGCGGCGGATTCACTTTATCAGGTCAAGGATTACAAGAACGCGGCGTTGATGTACACGAAGGCTTTCCGATCGGCAGGCTGGAAAGGAGAAGGGGATGATCATTACAATGCGGCTTGCACGTGGGCGCTGGCGGGTAACGCGGACAGTGCCTTTCTTCAGTTGGGAAAGATTTCAGCCAAGATGACGAACCTCAAACATTTGTCAACTGATTCCGATCTCGAGAAACTGCATAGCGACAAACGTTGGCAACCGTTGCTGGACCAGGTCAGAAGAAATAAGGAAAAGGCCGAAGCAAACATGAATGTGCCTTTGGCTCGTGAGTTGGACAGCCTCCTTGATGAGGACCAGAAGTACAGGCTTCAGATCGAAGGCGTGGAAAAAAAGTACGGCCGCGATTCCAAGGAAATGAGGAGCCTCTGGAAGACGATCAGCTATAAGGATTCCCTTAACCTCATTCGCATCACGCAAATCCTTGACCAGTATGGCTGGCTCGGCCGTGATGTGGTAGGGGGTCAGGGAAACATGACGTTGTTCCTCGTGATTCAGCATTCGGATCAGAAGACCCAGGAGAAGTATCTGCCCATGATGCGGGAGGCAGTCAGGAAAGGCAATGCGGAAGCTTCGCACCTCGCCTTGCTGGAGGACCGTGTGGCCTTGGCACAGGGGCGAAAGCAGATCTATGGAAGTCAGATTGATTTTGACGGGGCTACAGGAAAATACTTTCTTTCGCCTATCGAGGATGAGCCGAATGTAAACAAGCGCCGTGCTGAAGTGGGGCTGGAACCGCTTGAGCGATATGTCCGCAGGTGGGGGATTGTTTACAAGCTGCCCGCAAGATGAGGATATCCGAAATCACAAGCTCAACAACTACTAACCGCACAATGAAAAGTTTACTTTCAGTAATGCTCTTGTTGACCTGGACTTATGCTTCCGGGCAAGTCAAGTTTGAAGCAGGTTATTTTGTCGGCAATGATGGTCAAAGAACCAACTGTGAGATCAAGAACCAGGATTGGGCCAACAACCCGACCAGCTTTCAGTATCGCATCGGCGCCGGAGAAGGAACCGAGAAGACCATTTCCGAGGTAAGCGAGTTTGGCTTCAACGATGGAACGGTATACAGGAGGTTTACAGTTGACATAGACCGGACAAGCGATGATATCTCCCGCCTGACTAAGAACCGCAACCCGGATTTCAGGAGTGAAACGCTTTTCCTCCGCGTGTTGGTCCCGGGCAAGTCAACCCTGTACGGTTACGAAGACCGGGGGCTCAAGCGATTCTTCTATCAGATGGACCAGGGGACTGTTCAGCAATTGGTCTATCTCCGGTTCCTGGGTGTGGATAAG
>JAYRNL010000204.1:0-6435 GCA_041912235.1 Cyclobacteriaceae bacterium | reverse complement strand
AGGCCGTCTGTTTACGGTAGCCAATCCCCAGACAACGGTTACGCCGGCATTGGGTAACCCGAACGAGGCCAACATCACGCCTAACCTGACGGGTGGTCTGTTCTACAACAGCCCGATGGTGTATACGATGACCATGGTACGCACAACCACCACGGGCAATCCGAACGCATACACAGGTGACTACCTGATGACCCAGGTTGCCCGCTGGCAGCCGGATCACTCAGCTTCCCAGCACCAGTCATTCCCACAGGCTTGGATTGACCAGTTTGTGTTCGGCAACTCGGCAACGGACTCTACCCAAACAGTGACCTTGAGCAAGGTTACCGGGGGTCTGCCGACCGAGCGTCAGTTTACGGCCAAGTATCGCGGACAAACCGTTACGTTCAAGATTAACCTCGAGAACACGGCAACGGGCTTGTCTGCAGCCGCAATTACAACGCTCATTACCGCGGCGAACACACCGGGTCAGCCTGCTGCTACCGCCCAGGGTTTTGGATTCCCTGCTGGTACTACAGCGGCTAACCTTGGTACTGTTTGGCAACCGCTCATGAACACAGGCGTGAGTTGCACTACAACCCGCCAATTCTACCAGGTTACCCCTCTGGCAGGTACGTTTGCAGGAACCCAAGGCCTTCCCTGGGGTCTCCCCCGTGCTACTGTGCCTAACCGCGGAGCCTATCGCAACGACCGCGATGGTCTCACCGTTGGTGATGTATTCTGTATCGGTGTTGATGACGATGCCGACGAGTATGGTCGCCGCAACGGTTATTGCGAGTGGTATACCCGCATTCAGTTGACCTTGAGAAAGCTGTAATACACGGCTCCTCCTTTATGAAAAGGGCCATCCGATTGGATGGCCTTTTTTTTATTGCTTGCTCGCCTCGTCAAGCTGTTCAGTTTTGGGAAGGCAACGTCCAGGCTGACGGTGATCGTAGCAACCTATTAGCTGGAAGGGAATAAATGGAGTCTAAAGGAAGATCTTACGGAAAATGACCTCAATGCTGTAGCATCTTCAGCAGAAGTGTCAACCTGCTCTTGAGATTGCGGCGATCAATGATGAAATCAAGAAAGCCATGCTCCAAAACAAACTCAGCGCTTTGGAAGCCTTCAGGAAGGCTCTTGCCGATGGTTTCACGAATGACGCGGGGCCCGGCGAAACCAATCAGTGCATTGGGTTCGGCGATGTTGAAGTCGCCGAGCATTGCGTAAGACGCCGTTACACCACCGGTCGTCGGATCGGTAAGTAGGGATACGTAAGGAACCCTCGCCTTGTCCAACAAGGCTATCTTAGCGGATGTCTTGGCCATTTGCATTAAGGACAATCCTGCCTCCATCATGCGGGCGCCTCCGGAACGAGAGATCATCAGGAAAGGAACCTTGTTCTTAAGGCTGTAATCCATGGCTCGTGATATTTTCTCACCAACCACGGAGCCCATCGAGCCCCCAATGAAAGTGAAATCCATACAGGCAACGACCAGGTCAATCCGATTCATTTTACCATACGCGGTTCTGACCGCATCCTTCAGTTCCGATTTTGACTGGGATTCCTTTATCCGCTTCGGGTAGGGTTTGGTATCCACAAACTTCAGCGGGTCTCCCGACTGCATGTTTTCGTCCAGTTCGGTAAACTCGTTGTTATCGAAGAGGATCTCGAAGTATTCGCGAGACCCAATCTTAACGTGATATTCTTCTTCCGGTACAACGTAGGCGTTGTTCTTCAGTTCGCGGGTGTGGACAATCTTCCCTCCGGGAGACTTGAACCAAAGCCCATCGGGTACTTCCCGCTTTGCCTCGGTGGGGGTGAGGATTCCTTTGTCTGTACGTTTAAACCAGGGCATCAGCCAATGGGATTAAGCCAGTGTGATGGACTTGTCCAGGTACACATCCTGGATGGCATTGAGGATGCCTACGCCTTCTTTCATGGGACGTTGAAAGGCCTTGCGCCCGGATATGAGGCCCATTCCGCCGGCCCGCTTATTAATCACAGCGGTACGAACAGCTTCCTGCATATCGCTTGCCCCTTTGGACTCGCCGCCGGAATTGATCAGACCTGCACGGCCCATATAGCAGTTAAGAACCTGGTAACGGCAGAGGTCGATGGGATTGTCGGAAGTAAGCTCCGTGTAGATGCGCTCATCAAGCTTCCCATAGGAGCTTCCTCCTGTATTGAGTGCTTTATAGCCGCCGTTGTTGGTGGGCAGCTTTTGTTTAATGATGTCGGCCTGGATAGTTACGCCAAGGTGATTGGCCTGGCCCGTGAGGTCGGCCGATACGTGATAGTCTACTCCATCCTTTTTGAAGGCATTATTGCGGATGTAGCACCACAGGATGGTAGCCATGCCCAGGGAGTGAGCTTCTTCAAAAGCTTGAGCGATCTCGACAATTTGCCGCCCGGACTGATCGGAACCAAAATAGATCGTAGCACCGATGGCTGCGGCCCCCAGGTTCCATGCGTCGCGGACGGTACCAAAAAGGATTTGATCGGCTTTGTTGGGATACGTCAGCAGTTCGTTGTGGTTGATCTTGACGATAAAGGGAATTCGATGGGCGTATCTGCGTGATACCATGCCCAAGGTTCCGTAGGTGGTTGCCACGCCGTTACAGCCCCCTTCAATGGCAAGTTTCACAATGTTCTCAGGGTCAAAATAGATGGGGTTCTTGGCAAAGGAGGCGCCACCACTGTGCTCGATCCCCTGGTCGATAGGAAGGATCGAGAGATAACCGGTACCGGCCAGTCTGCCTGAATTGAAAAGGTAGCCCAGGCTGCGAAGAACTTGCGGATTCCGGTTGCTGGGACCGAACACATCGTCAATGAAGGTTGGGCTGGGTGCGTGTATTTGTGATGCGGGGATAGTCTTGCTCTTATAGGTAAGGAGGGATTCAGCCTCGTTGCCAAGCATTTCACGGACGTTTGTGGCCATAGGTGTTTAAAATTGAGGGAAGCAAATATAGGTTTGACGGGTATGGATTCCAATATGATCGGTCATGCCTGGCCGGGCAATAAAAAAGCCCAATTCAGTATAGAATCGGGCTTTTTTGATGATTGTTTTAGAGTCACTTCTCCTGGACGGCCAGCTTTTCCTTAATGCGTGCTGACTTGCCCTGGCGGCCCTTCATGTAGTACAGTTTGGCCCTTCTTACTTTGCCTGCCTTAACAAACTCAATCTTATCAATGCTGGGGCTCAGCGCCGGGAAGATGCGCTCTACGCCCACTCCGTTTGAAACCTTGCGGACGGAGAATGACTCACCGTTGGTTCCTTTGCCACGACGGTACAGGACGACCCCCTGGAATTGCTGAATACGCTCTTTGTTGCCTTCTGATATCTTCACGTGGACGTTAATGGTATCGCCAGCCTTGAAATCAGGCAAATTGGCCCGTTTTGATGCCAATTCCTGCTCTGCAACTTTCATGAGATCGGCCATAATCGCTTCGTTTTAAAAATGGACTGCAAATATAGGAAAGGGAAGTGAGCGGGCAAGGGGTTTTGGCAAATGCCGGAAGGCGCCTCAATGGCCTTCCAGAAGCCCCGGGCGCCGTTTTCTGGTCCTTTCAAGGGCACTTTCATGGCGCCACTCCTCAATTTTGGCCGGGTTACCCGACAGGAGCACGGGGGGTACATTCCAGCCCTGATATTCTGCTGGGCGTGTATAAACGGCGGGGGCCACAAGCCCATCCTGGTAAGAATCCGTCAGGGCAGAAGTTTCATCCGATAGAACCCCCGGGAGTAGCCGTATGATGGCATCAGCGACCACGGCGGCAGGCAGTTCACCCCCCGAAAGGACATAGTCTCCTATGCTGATCTCGCGGGTGACCAGGTGTTGGCGCACTCGCTCGTCGACACCCTTGTAGTGACCGCAAAGGATAATCAGGTTGGCTTTCAGGCTTAACCCATTGGCCATTGATTGCGTGAACCGCTCGCCATCGGGGCTCATATAGATCACTTCATCGTACGTGCGCTGCGATTTAAGTGCTTCAAGGCATCGATGAATGGGCTCGATCATCATCACCATCCCTGCGCCGCCTCCGAAAGCATAGTCATCGGTGGTACGGTGCGGATCGCTGGCATAATCCCTCAGGTCATGAACTTCAACAGAGACGAGCTTCTTTTCACGGGCTCGTTTTACGATAGAATCATTCAACGGACTTTCAAGCAATCGAGGCAAGCAGGTAAGAATGTCGATACGCATGTCCGAAGTTACAGAATCAAGACGTTAGAGTTCGAGAAAGCCTTCCGGGAGCTCCACGGAGATTCGCCTTTTTGACTTGTTGGTGCTCTTAACAAAGGGCCCATTAAGCGGTATCATGATCTCCTTTTCGGCATTAACTACGACCAATAGACGGCTGGAGCCGAAATCCTGGATTTCCTTGACCTTACCGAGCGGGCCCAAAGTGCTTTCAACCACCTCAAAACCAATGACTTCGTCGCCATAAAAATCGCCCTTCGGCAAAGCTGGACGCGTATCTTTGGGTAAGTACAGACTGCACCCCGTCAGCACTTCTGCAGCCTTGAGCGTATCCACATCATCGAATTTTACATAGGCCTTGGTGCCCTTGGTGCTTTGTGACGAAATGGCATAGGGGACCAATTGATTCCTTACCTGCACGAATACAGTCTCCAGGTCGTCGAGCGCCGGACAATCCGGAAGCAAGGAAAGGGTGACCTCTCCTTTGAGGCCATGCGTCTTGACCACATAGCCGACCTTGAAACAGGACTCAACCTTCATCGCTCGTTCCGGAATGGGTTATAAAAAAAATGCCAACAGCTCGCTGTTGGCATTTACTAATCGAAATCGATTTTATGCCTGAGGTTCTTCAGCAGGTGCCTGCTCAGGAGCAGCACCTTCTGCGGCGGGAGCTTCCGCGGCTGCCGCTGCCGTTGCGGCTGCTGCCTCCGCCTTCTTACGGATGGCCTCGGCGCGGGCTTCGCGAATCTTCGACTCAGCCTCCTTGCGGGCCTTGGCGGCATCCTGCTTGGACTTGCTCACGTTTTCTTTCTTTGACTGAATCTTCTGCTCCTTCTGAGCCTTCCATTCAGCCAATTTCTGATCAGCCTGCTCCTGGGTAAGGGCGCCCTTTACAACACCAATCTGGAGATGGCGCCGCAGCATGACGCCGCGGTAAGACAGCATTGCCTTGATGGTGTCAGAGGGTTGGGCCCCCTTCATCAGCCAGTCAAAAGCCCTGTCCTCATCCAGCTTGATGGTGGCAGGAATCGTCAAGGGGTCGTACGTGCCAATTTTCTCGATGAACTTTCCATCGCGCGGAGAGCGTGAATCAGCTACTACCACGTCGAATTTTGCCAGCTTTTTGCGGCCGCGGCGGGCCAATCGGATCTTAACTGCCATTTTTTCGCTGTTTTAAAGGTTGGAACTCGTCCGGTTTTTAAAGGACTGCAAAGGTAGCAGAAATTGGGTTCCGGCAAATACGGATACTCAAAATTTGGCCTGGATGGCCTGTTTGATAATAATTGTATATGCGATTATACGGTTTTTAATTGCTTGGACTCGTATATACATTTGTTACCCTTCCCCTTGGCTATGGACAAATACTCCTACATCTCGAACGCTGATGTCAGCTACCTCGACCAGATTTACCAAAACTACAAGCAGAACCCCGCCTCGGTAGATATCACCTGGCAGAAGTTCTTCGAGGGTTATGACTTCTCGGTCCAGCGATTTGGCGACCAACCTGCAGCTGCATCGGATGGGGTAAGTATCAAGGAGACTCATGTTCGGACCCTGATTCACGCCTATCGCTCGCGGGGGCACCTCAAATCAAAAACCAACCCGGTCCGCCCCAGACGTGACCACAAAGTTTCGCTGGATCATACTTCCTACGGGCTGACAGATGCGGACCTCGATGCTGAATTCGATGTGGGTGTGGAAGTAGGCTTGGGACGAACCACGCTCCGAAAGATCATCGAGAAACTCCAGGCGGTTTATCTGGGGCCCATTGGTTTTGAATACAGTTACATACGCAATCAGGAGGTATTTGACTGGTTCATTCAGAAGTGTGAGAAGGAGTACTTTGGTCACTCGCCTTCGCTTGAAGAGAAGAAAGGTATATTGGCCAAACTCAACGAAGCGGTTGTTTTTGAAAACTTCCTGCACACGAAGTTCCTCGGCCAGAAACGGTTTTCGTTGGAAGGGGGTGAAACGACCATTCCCGCGCTGCAGACCATTATCAATACATCGGCCGCCCTCGGAGTCAAGGAGGTGGTCATTGGAATGGCGCATCGTGGCCGGTTGAATGTGCTCTCCAATATCCTCGGAAAGACCTATGAACAGATCTTCACCGAGTTTGAAGGCAACATAAACCCGGACTTGACCATGGGTGACGGCGATGTGAAGTATCACCTGGGTTATGCCAGCCACATCAACACCCCGTCAGGTAACAAGATCTATGTAAAACTCACACCCAACCCCTCCCATCTT
>JAYRNL010000203.1:0-3465 GCA_041912235.1 Cyclobacteriaceae bacterium | reverse complement strand
GCCCGGCATGCGGGCAATCGACGCGTGTGCCGGCGGAGGAGGGAAGACCCTGCACCTGGCCGCACTGATGCAGAACAAGGGCCGCATCATAGCCCTCGACACCGAGGCGTGGAAGCTGGACGAACTCAAGAAACGGGCACGCCGCGCCGGAGCCAGCGACCTGATTGAAACGCGTGTCATTGATTCATCGAAGGTTATCAAACGGCTGGAGGCTTCTGTCGACCGCCTGCTGCTCGACGTGCCCTGCTCGGGTCTCGGCGTCCTCAGAAGAAATCCCGATGCGAAATGGAAGCTGTCCCTGGAATTCATTGATAGAGTAAGGGCGATTCAGCAGGAACTGCTGCGAGACTATTCCGTCATGGTGAAACCCGGAGGCATCCTGGTTTATTCTACCTGCAGTATTTTACAGTCGGAGAATGAAAGGCAGGTGGAGAAGTTCCTGGAATCCCACGGAGACCGGTTCGAAAGGCTGAAGCAGGAAACATTGCCGCCCAGTGCGGGGTTTGATGGATTTTTTATGTGTGCTATGAAGAAGAGTAAGTAATTGCCACTGATTGCACAGTTTGGCACAGATTAATGCACTTGGTGCAGGCGCTAGAATAGGGATTGTGGAATGAAGGACTCAACGTTGGCGAAGCGATAGCCGATGGTGATTCCGAGTTTGATGTCTGTGGTCAGGAAGAAAGAGGGGTTGAGGATGAAGTAGTCGGCGTCGATGGAGGAGCGGAGAAAGGCATACCACCGTGTGCCGTTGTAGCCTGCGTTAAGCATCGCAGAAGCTTTGTATTCCATATTAACGGTTATCTTTTCGTTGTTCTTGCCTTTGTAGGAGTTGAGCGCCACCCCTGCCCCGGCGAAGATGACGGGAGCCACAAACCAGCGGCCGTCGTGAGAAGTGAAGGAATAGCCGTAACCCGGCATCACCACAAGGCCTGGCGCGTAGGCATATTTGAGGCCGGCCTGTTCTCCATATTTAGTCGCCATATCCAGGCTGTCGGGAGGAATTGACTTGCCCACGCCCAGTCTCCGGTAGAATGGCTCAATCCGAAATAGTGCTGACCCGGCGCTGCGTCGCTGCACTTCATTCAAGAAGGTGGCGGCCTTGTAAGAATACTTGCGATGGTTGAAATAGTAGGTGATGGGAAACCCGAGGCTCAGCATGTCGATGGAAGGGCCTGAAATAAATTGACCGTCGGCATCAGCCGCCACCAGCCCGGTGCTTTGAAGCCAGTAGCCCCGAATGGTCCAGCTGCGAGAGGAATAACTGCCGGACAGACGAAACTGCTTAAGATTCTGTACGCCCGTCTCAAGAATGTGCGACGAGGGAAGCGAAAACATCAGGTCAAGGTCCAGGAACTTGTAGGTGAATCCACCGCCCACCAGGTCGCTCACGTTGGTGAATCGACCGGATGAAACCGTGCCGCTTTTCTTGCTTCCGTAATCGAGTCGATACCGTTGAGAGGTGTAGTGAGCACGGGCATCATTCTTTCTCGTATAGCCCATCACGTAGAGGCTGTCGGCGCCGTCAATCGCCACCAACTGCGATTGTCCGCTAACTGGCAGGTAAACGCTGATACTGAGTAGAAGCAAAAGTATCCCCCTCATAGAAAATCTCCCTCACTTGCGCGCAAAGGCACCCTCGTGTGCTTCATCGTTGGCTTTATATCCTTTCAGCAGGTACACGTTGAAATAACGAGTCATGCGACCGTTGCGGTATCCATAGAAAACCTTCAGCGGCTCGATCGACGTGAAATTCTTGTAATAACTCTCATCGAGAACCATGGGGTAATTGCTGGGCACGATGCACAGGGCATTATCTCCCTTCGCCAGGGGCGGACGCTCGCGATTCAACCAGGCATATTGATGCACGTCCACTACCCATCCAATTCCGATGACAGGGCGGTTGATCGGTCGTGCCACGTAGTATTCTATATGGGCGGCAGGGAACCATTTGTTGGACACGAAAGGAAGTCCGGCAGGAATCTGTCCCGACTTCTCCTGCCCGGCAAGCCAGGGAGCAAATTCATCGGCAAACCTGCCCCAGCCGCTCAAGTCAAGGGTAAAATCATCGGCTCCAAAATTCTTCTTGTGATGGCTGCCCAGTGTGCCCGGGTAGAATTTTACAATGGCCAACGTCAACACCAGCAATCCGGCGACCACGTAAAGTGTGATGCGCAAGACTCGTGGCTCCGTGACTGGTTCGCTCTGCCTTGACTTCTCATCCAGGTAGGCAGCAGCCAGGAAGCAAAGCACCATCATGCCCGGTCCGCTCCAGTGAGGGAGCATGGTACTGAACAGCGACATGCCGGTTACGACAACCACGAGGGGCAGTCCATTGACAAGAACAAATCGCAGGGAATCCCTGGAAATGAAATTCATGCTGTCGATTTTCCAGGCGGCAATCAGGATAAGCACGCTGTTCACCGGGTTGCTGTACAAAAGCTGGCCGCCCACCGCCTGGAAGAAATAATCGAGATGAATCCAGGTTTCCTCCACGCCCACCCTGCCGCTGTGAAAACGATAGGTGATAAAGTCGTTCTGGAAATTCCAGATCAGGATAGGGCTGATGACGAGGACGGTTATTAATCCCGCCAAATACAACCCTGGCTCAAGCATTCGCCGGCGATCATACAATAAGAGGTAAAGCCCAAGGCTTCCCCACAGAAAAATGCCGTGCACCTTGCAGAGTATGGTGACTCCAACCAACGCACCGAACTGCATCCACTGTTTGATCGGAATTTTTTGCTCGGGAGGCGTACTGAGGATATGATGCATGACCAACAGGGACGCCAGCCAAGCCACCACCTGCGGACTGTCCGGAATGATAAATGTGCCGGCGATCAGGGAAGTGTACAGGTTGGCGGTGTAAAGAATGGCTGCGTACCACCCTGTCTGCTCATTCTTCAATTCTGTTCCAAGCCGGTACACCAGCCACGTTCCGGCGGCTGAGCAGGCCACCGCGCCAAGCCGCACGAAGAATTCGTCGGTAAGCAGCAGGTTCAGCGTCGAAATCCGGATCAGCCACGCCACGCCCGGAGGATGATCAAAATAATTGGACTGCAGGTCGAGTGCGTAAAGAAAATAGTAAACTTCGTCGTTGCCGAATTCCAAACTGGCAGCCAGGAGGAGACGAAGGACTGAGGCGACAGCGATCAGCTGAAGAAGCTTGCGAGGCATATCAACGAATGGTGAAAAGTACGCTTTTGTCGACTACATTTGAAATAGTGCTGATTTCCACATTCATGACCCGCGTCATTGCGTTACTCCTCTTGACTTTCGCCTGTCCGGCCTTCGGACAAAAAGAAAAGACTTACGTTCAGAAGATTCCCGGTACGTCGGCATTCTTTTCGATGATCGCTATTCCCGGGGGTCAATTTTCACTGGGGAGCAAGAGTATCCTGGCCGACCCTGATGAAAAGCCGACCGCCGAGATTGAGCTGTCGCCTTTCTGGATTGCTGAACACG
>JAYRNL010000202.1:0-5318 GCA_041912235.1 Cyclobacteriaceae bacterium | reverse complement strand
AAGCAAACAGAGTATCGGACCATGGGACGACGCTACACGCGCACAAAGGCCGGTCACTCCAAGCACCAGTATGGCCTTGCTGTCGATTTGGTTCCGATGATCGACAGCCTGCCTCAATGGAAGAATTACAGGCTGTGGAGGAAGATCGGACCCATCGGTGAACAACTGGGATTGCGATGGGGCGGTCGCTGGTCCCGCCTGTATGACCCTTGCCACTTCGAATGGACGGGCGGGTTGATGAGTAGTGATCTTGTGCGCGGCAAACTTCCCGGCGTACCGAAGCCTGAGCAGTATCCTTGTCTCGAGGAAGACCTCAATGAACTCCGGCGTCACTGGAAGTCATGGGACACCGAACAGGCTGCTGTGGCCATCCAGTTGGCCAAGGAGAAACGCGAACGCATGATCGCTGCAGCCGCAGCTCGTCAGGCAGCCCGTACCGGCGGTCAGCAATAGCATGCCGAGGTCCTTTCCCCCGGATTTCCTTTTTGGCACCAGCACAGCGGCCGCGCAGATCGAAACGGCCACCGATCACGACTGGAAGGGAATCAAGGCACGCGACGGCCACATTTTTCATCGCACGACCGACCACGAACTCCGTCACGATGAGGACGCTGACATCATCGCCTCGTTAGCGCCCGGTTACCGCATGGGCGTTTCGTGGAATCGACTCCAACGCGGTCCACTCGAACCGTTCGACCCTGCCGTGGTGGCCGAGTACAAGCGGCTTCTGGATCAATTGCGTTCGAAGAACGTGACGATCATGATGGTGCTTCACCATTTCACCAACCCGCAATGGTTCACCGCACGCGGAGGATGGGAACGCGAGTCCAACGTGAAGTACTTTGTCGATTTTGGGAAAAAAGTGGTCGATACCTTCGGGGCCAGCGTCAATCAATGGAACACATTCAACGAACCGAATGTATACGTCAGCTACGGCTGGCTGACTGGGTTCTTTCCTCCGTTCAAGATCAATCCCCTGCTGGCCCTTCGCGTGGTCAGGCACCTCGGCAGGGCACACCAGGAAATGTATGATTACATCAAGGAGGTATTCCCGCACCAACCTGTTGGCATTTCGCACAACGCGGTGGTGTTTGATGCGTTGAACCTGGTGGGCAAAATTCCTGCCGCCTTGTCGGATTGGTGGTTCATGAACTATGTGCCTTCTTTCTTCGAGCGCTCAGACTTTTTTGGAATGAGCTATTACGCCCGGGTAGCCCACGATCCCTGGCCAATCACGTACATCGACACGCCTGAGAAAATCACAAAGTATAACCTTCCCCACGACGACATGTGGGAGTATTATCCACAGGGGCTCCGGAAATGCCTGGATCGCTACTGGTCCCTATACCGGAAACCGATCATCATAACCGAGAATGGCGTATGCGATGAAAAAGATGATTTGCGGCAGCGGGCCATTCTCGACTATGCGACCATTGTGCACCAAGCCATTGAGGACGGTATTGACGTGCGGGGTTACTATTGGTGGAGTCCATGGGACAATTTTGAATGGCACCTTGGCCCCACCCGGCGATTTGGTTTGTATGCCTGCGATCTGGAAACCAAGGCACGAACACCACGACCCAGCGCATCCATCTATGCCGCCCTTGCCCACACGAGGCTGATTCCCGGTGAGGGATAAAAGGAAGCACTATCTTTGACCGCATTGCAGATCAACACATGAAGAAAATGTGGTTCGTTTACCTCGCGGGTGCCGCGATCCTCTACGCCGTCGGCAATACGCTTCACGTGGCCGGAGCCTTCAAGTCCATCCATCCCCATGAAGAAGGCATCACCCAAATCGTCTATCCCGGCATTTATGGACCGGAGGACATGGACATCGACGAACACCTGGGACGGCTTTACATCTCGTCTTCCGACCGTTGGAAGGACATGAAAGGAATACCTACAACGGGCGATGGTATTTGGGTCCTCAACCTGGACACGGTCGCCACTCCCCGGCTGATGCCCACCAATTTTACCAATGAGTTTCACCCGCATGGCCTCTCTTTTTTGAACCACGGGGGCATTGACTACCTGTTCGTTGTCAATCATAACAAGTCAGGCAATTTTGTTGAAAGCTTTATTATCCATGGCGATTCACTGCTTCACCAACGGTCGTTCAGCGACGCTTCCCTCTGCTGCCCCAATGATGTGGTGGGTGTGGAGCCGGACCGGTTCTACGTCACTAACGACCACGGTACCCGGAAGGGATTTAAGCGAACCCTTGAGGACTACCTGAGGCTTCCCTACTCGTCGTTGCTGTATTTTGATGGAACCCGTTTCGCCACCGTGGTGGAAGGCCTGCGATATGGCAACGGGGTCAACGTTTCCGCGGATGGCAGAAGGCTATACCTTGCCACCACCACCGGAAGAAATCTTCTCACCTACGCCCGCGATATCACAACTGGCCAACTGACCTTGCTGAACAAGACCTCCCTTGATACCGGCGTCGACAACATCGACGTTGATGCCTCGGGTGACTTGTGGATTGCTGCTCATCCCAAGCTCCTAGCTTTTGTCGGGCATGCCAAAGACAGCAGCAAACGTTCGCCTTCGCAAGTTCTGCGGTTGTCACCGAAACCAGACAACACGTACGAGTTGACCGAGGTGCTGCTGGACGATGGCAGCCAGCTGTCCGGTTCGAGCATAGCCGTACGTTACAAGAACCACCTTTTTGTGGGCGGAGTTTTTCAGCCACGAATACTGCGCATTGAACTTTCTCGTCCGTAGTCGGTGATGGCCCGATTCTTTAAACGCTTCTTCCTTGCTCTGGGCAGCCTTTTGCTGCTCATTTACCTCGCTCTTTACCTTTTTCAAGATCTCTTGATTTTCCAATCGGTGGCACTGGAGAAGTCGCACGCGTATGAATTCTCCACACCATTCGAAGAGTACTTCATCCCCGTTCCCAATCCCGACCAAACGTACGACACGTTAAATGCATTGTGGTTTCACCCGGACAGTGTGCCCAGAGGTTTGATCTTGTATTTTCATGGTAACCGCGGCAACCTTGAGCGCTGGGGCAACTATGCCCCGGGGCTGGTGAGGCATGGCTATGACGTGGTGATGGTTGACTACCGGGGATATGGAAAGAGCACCGGCAAGCCCAGTGAGGAGACTCTGTATCGTGATGCCGATGCCGTATACGATTGGGTACGGGCGCACCTGGTTCAGGGAAAACTGGTCCTCTATGGTCGTTCGCTGGGCTCTGCCGTGGCCTCGCACCTCGCCATGCATGTCCCTCACGACTTGCTGATCCTTGAAACACCGTTTGACGAACTGAGGGGGGTGATGAATCCATACTTCGACAGCGCAGCACGGCTCCTGCCATTGCGGCACGAATTCTCCAATTACGAGAACCTGGAGTCGGTCAAGTCACGTGTCATCATCCTGCATGGGACGGAGGATGCGGTGGTACCGCTGCGCTCGGCCGAACGGCTCAAGCCCTTGCTCAGGTCCGCGGACGACTTCATCATCATTCCCAAGGGTACGCACAGGAACCTGGGCACTTTTCCGGAATACCACCAGGCACTTGACCGCGTATTGCCCTGACATTTCCCACTTTCGTGAATATTCCTTATTTTTTTCGGCCATCCGCCACCCATGATTGTCAGCACCCTGGTAGTTGTTATTCTCAGTTACATCGGCTTGTGCGTGGTTTTCTACTTTACCCAGCACCTGTACTTCTTTCGTCCCGAAATTCTGTCGCGCACGTTCAAGTATCAGTATCCCTTTCCTTTTGAAGAACTGAACTTCGATACCGCTGACGGCGGCCGAATCAACGCCATCCATTTCAAAGTACCCAACTCAAGAGGAATCATCTACTACCTGAAGGGCAACTCGCGCAGCATCAAGGGATGGGGAAAGTTCGCCAAGGATTTTCTGAGCAATGGTTATGATTTCTTTATGATGGACTACCGTGGCTTCGGCAAGAGCCGTGGCAAGCGGTCACAAACAAAACTGTTCGATGATGCCCAGCAGTTGTACAAGTGGCTCAGTTCGCACTATGCCGAAGACAGAATTGTTCTTTATGGCCGTTCTCTCGGTACAGGCATTGCTGCCCGGATTGCGTCGTGGAACAAGCCCCGAATGCTTATCCTGGATTCACCGTACCGAAGTTTTTACCGTAATGCCAACCGGTTTGCCTTCTTCCTTCCGCTCCGCTGGTTGCTGCGGTACGACCTGAGAACAGATGAATACCTTCATTCCGTAAACTGCCCTGTGCACATCATCCACGGAAACAAAGACCGACTGATTTCATTCCGGCAAAGTGAAGAATTGAAGGCGCTTTACCCCGACAAAGTCATCCTTCACCCGGTTCAAGGCGGACATCATAACGACTTGCCGGATTTCCCCGAGTATTTTGAATTGCTCTACGACATTCTGTACGTCACCCCCGTTAAAAAGTAGATTATGTCCGGTTCGATGACGATCGGTTTTACGCGGGTTTTTGACCTTCTTGAATTCCAGGCGGCGATGTACCCGCAGGAGAAGGCGGCGGTTGCTCGCCGTGATGGGCACTGGCAGAGCCATTCCATCCAGGAGCTGAGCGCGGGTGCCGACCGCGTATCGAGTTGGCTGATTCATCAGGGCATAAACGCCGGCGACCGCGTTGCCGTGATTCCAAAGATGGGAAGTCCGGAGTGGCTCATGGTAGACTTTGGATGCCAGCAAGTCGGGGCGGTTGTCGTACCGCTTCACCCCACATCAAGCGAGAACGAAATGGAATTCATTCTCAGGGAAACAGAAGCACGCGGCTGCATTTCCGCCGACGCTTCGTTATCTGCGAAAGTAGAGGCCCTGATGAATCGGATGCCAGGCATACTGTTCAACCACCACCTCGTGAGAGGAACAGAAGGCGCCTTTCCTCCTATCGAAGGCCCGGCCCCGGAGACACATCCGGACTTGCCTACACGCAAGCAGCAGGTGACACCGCAAGACCTGCTGGCCATCCTGTATACATCCGGCACTACGGGCACACCCAAGGGTGCCATGTTGACCCATGACAACGTGGTAAATAGCACCAAATCGATTCTCGCGGTACTTCCCTTAGAACCCGGACAGCGCGTGCTGAGTTTCCTCCCGTTCAGTCATATTTTTGAAAGAGCCAGTTGTTATGGGTACCTGGCGTTCGGTGTCTCGATCCATTTCAGTGATACGCTGGAAAAACTCAGGGAGGATTTTCTGTCCGTGCGGCCTTACTTCTTCACTTGCGTGCCCCGTACGCTGGAGAAGATGTACGATTACCTCGAAGAGCAGCGTGAATCCAAGAATCTTGTCAAGCGAGCCGTGATC
This sequence comes from Cyclobacteriaceae bacterium, assembly GCA_041912235.1. GTDB lineage: Bacteria > Bacteroidota > Bacteroidia > Cytophagales > Cyclobacteriaceae > ELB16-189. The sequence goes on along the minus strand of JAYRNL010000202.1, from coordinate 26 downwards.
GGCTGGGCCATGAAGATTGGTTCTTT
>JAYRNL010000201.1:0-20999 GCA_041912235.1 Cyclobacteriaceae bacterium | reverse complement strand
TTTGCCTTCGAACCGACTACCTGCGTTTTGGCAACCGTACTATTGATCGATGATGAGGAAACACTCCGGCGTATCATCGCCAGTGTGCTGAAGCTGGAGGGGTACGATGTGCTTGAGTCTTCCTCTGCCAAGGATGCACTCAAAATACTACACAAAGAAACCGTTCATGTGGTGATTGCCGACGTGAAACTTCCCGACGGCAACGGGGTGGAACTGACTCAAAAAATCAAGGCGTTGTTCCCGGCGGTAGAGGTCATTGTCCTGACCGCTTTTGGCACCATCCAGGATGGCGTGCAGGCGATCAAGAACGGCGCCTTTGACTACCTCACCAAAGGAGACCACCAGGACAAGCTGATTCCACTTTTGAGCAAAGCGGTTGACAAGGCCATGCTGCAACACAAGCTGTCGCACCTGGAGGCAAAACTCCAGGACCGGCACGGGTTCTCCAACATCCTTGGCACCAGCCCGGCGATCCGGAACAGCATTGAGCTGGCCCGGAAGGTGGCGACTACCAACAAAACAGTCCTCCTGTTGGGTGAGACCGGAACGGGGAAGGAAGTATTTGCCAAGGCCATACACTATGAAAGCGACCGAAAGACCAAGCCGTTTGTTGCCTTGAACTGCGCTGCCTTTCCGAAAGACCTCCTGGAAAGTGAGTTATTCGGTCACGCGGAAGGGGCCTTCACAGGCGCAGTGAAAGCAAAACGCGGGCTGGTGGAGGAAGCGCACGAAGGAACCCTGTTCCTGGATGAAATCGGTGAAATGAGTCTGGAATTGCAAAGTAAACTTCTCCGCGTGCTCGAGTCGGGTGAGTTCTACCGGGTAGGCGATTCGAAAGTGAAACGGGTGGATGTGCGGCTCATCGCCGCTACCAACCGCCAGCTGACAGCCGAAGTTGAGCGGGGGCATTTCCGCGAAGACCTTTACTACCGGCTGTCTGTTTTCACCATTGCATTGCCCCCGCTGCGGGAACGGAAAGAGGATATTGAACAACTCGCCCTTCATTTCGTAAAGAACTACTCCTTGAAAATCAACAAGACCCGGATGACGATGCAGCCGGCCTTTGTTAAAGCCCTCCAAGCTCACTCCTGGAAAGGCAATATCCGCGAACTAAAAAACGTGATTGAAAGGTGCGTGATAGTGGCCGAAAGCGACGAGCTTACGGCTCACCTTCTCCCCTCTGACTTTAACGTGGGCGCCGGCGCCGATGCCCTTGACCTGGCGGCAGTGGAAAAGAAACACATCCATCATGTTCTAAGCAGCACCAAGGGAAACAAAGCGCAAGCCGCCAGGCTCCTTGGTATCGGCCTGACAACACTCTACAGCAAGATCAAGGAGTACGGTCTCTGACCTTTCCGTTTCGGAAATCACCCTTCCATTTCCGTAGGGTGCCCGGGCATTTCTCTTTTTACAATCAATTGATTATTAGCTTTTTGAAAAGCAGGCCTCACTTTGGCTTTGGAGCGTTCGTGTCAGCTAAAAGAAGTTAGGACACGCTGACCATGGTCACCCGATGTAAAAAGTGACCGGGGTAGATTAGTAGTACAACCGAAGAACACCATGCTTGCCATTGCCATGATCGCACTCGGGCTCGCCTTATTCTGGCTGATGTCCCGGTTCATTGATTTCTGTGAACGAATCTGATAACACCATGATCCTTCTGCTCATCCTTTGCCTGCTCGTCTTTGCCTACCTGGTCTATGCGTTGATCAGACCTGAAAAATTCTAGTCCACCTGAAATACGCCCAGTCATGAATACGGAAATACTTGGAATCATTTTCACCTATGCACTCACCGTAGTGCTGGCGATCCCGTTTGGGATGTACTGCAGCCGGGTACTCAAGGGAGAAAAGACCTGGCTAGATGTGCTCGCGCCCCTGGAAAAGTTCATTTTCCGGATGGCCGGTATAAACCCGGCCGAGGGGATGAACTGGAAGCAGAACATGAAGGCGATGCTGGTCTTGAACGCCATCTTCTTTCTCGTGGCGATGATCATCCTGCTTACGCAGGGCTATCATCCCTTCTGGAACCCTGACAACATCAAGGGAATGGAACCCACGACAGCATTCAACACCGCTGTCAGTTTTATGACCAATACAAACCTCCAGCATTACAGCGGCGAAACCGGAGCTACCTACTTGTCTCAACTGTTGGTATTCTGCTTCCTGCAATTCGTCAGTGCAGGAACCGGCATCGCTGCCATGGCGCTGTTGTTCAAAGGCCTGGTGGTCACGCAAGGCGAAATGCTGGGCAACTTCTTCAACCTGTTCGTAAAGAGCTGTACCCGGATCCTGCTCCCGGTAGCCGCTGTGGTGGCGATCATCCTGGTCATGGAGGGCACTCCATCGACCTTCCAGGGCGCCGAGACTGTGGTGACGCTGGAAGGAGACACCGTCAACGTCGCTCGGGGTCCGGTTGCCCCGATGGTGGCCATCAAGCAAGCCGGTACCAATGGCGGGGGCTATTTCGGTCCCAACTCAACCCACCCGTTTGAGAATCCTACCTACCTGGCCAACATCACTGAAACGATCGCCATCCTGCTCATACCCATTGCCCTGGTTTTTGCTTTCGGCCATTATATAGGCAGGCCCAAAATCGGGTACGCCTTCTTCAGTGTTATGACCGTCATGTTCCTGTTCTTCGTTTCCACGTCCGTCTATTTCGAAGGGAAGGGCAATCCCAGGGTGTCGCAGATGAACATCGACAATTCCATGGGTAACATGGAAGGAAAAGAAATGCGCTTCGGCACGGCTGCCAGTTCGCTTTGGGGTGTGGCCACCACCTCCACATCAAACGGTTCGGTGAATTCCATGCATGACAGTCACACGCCGCTCTCCGGCGGCATCTTCATGCTCGACATGATGATCAACGCGGTGTATGGAGGCGTCGGCGTAGGATTCATCAACTTCTTCGTCTTTGTAATCATAGCCGTTTTCATTTCAGGCCTGATGGTCGGCCGGACACCCGAGTTGCTGGGTAAGAAGATAGAAGCCAAGGAAGTGAAGATTGCCGCCCTCGTGGCCATCGCCCACCCCTTCTTCATTCTTGTCGGCACAGCCATTGCGTCCTATATCCAGGCCCGAAATCCCTCCATCGGGTGGCTCAATAATCCATCGTACCATGGGTTCAGCGAAATGCTCTATGAGTATACCTCATCCTCGGCCAACAATGGCTCCGGCTTTGAAGGCCTGGGCGACGCCACCCCGTTCTGGAACATCAGCTGCGGCATCGTCATGCTTCTGGGGCGGTTTATCCCCATCATCGGCCCGATCGCCATCGTCGGATCGCTGGCATCCAAGAAACATATCCCATCGGGTGCTGGCACCCTGAAACTGGAAGACCCCGCTTTCAACATCGTATTGCTGAGCGTGATTATCATCATTGCCGCCCTGGCCTTCTTCCCGGCGCTAACCCTGGGACCGATCGCTGAATTTCTATCCATGCAACCCTGAGCTGCCCACTTATGACTAAGAGAACACAACGAAAATTCCGGCTCTTTGAGCCCGACCTGATGCGCGAATCCATCGGGCAATCGTTCCTCAAACTGAATCCCAGGGTTATGATGAAGAACCCTGTGATGTTCTGCGTGGAAATCGGGACGGTGATCATGCTGGCGGTGAGTGTGTATTCCTTCCTGGAAGGCGACCAGGGTTCGCCCTTCTACAACATCTTCATCTTCCTCATCCTGTTCCTCACCCTCCTGTTCGCCAATTTCGCCGAAGCCCTCGCAGAAGCGCGCGGCAAGGCACAGGCCGATTCCCTGAGAAAGACAAGGGAAGAGACTCCTGCCAATGTTGTGGTTGACGGCAACGTTGTCGTCAAGCCGTCCTCTGCGCTGAAAAAGGGAGATGTGTTCGTCTGCGAAGCCGGCGAGATCATCCCTTCCGACGGAGAAATCATCGAGGGGATTGCAACCATTGATGAGAGCGCTATCACGGGAGAGTCCGCACCCGTCATTCGGGAATCGGGCGGCGACCGTTCGAGTGTGACCGGTGGTACCAAGGTACTGTCCGACAAGATCCGCGTGATGGTGACCACCCAGCCCGGGGAGAGCTTCCTGGACAAAATGATCAGCCTCGTCGAAGGCGCCTCCCGTCAAAAGACGCCTAATGAGATCGCGCTGACCCTGCTGCTCTCCGGCTTTACGATTGTCTTCCTGTTGGTCACCGTGACGTTGAAACCGTTTGGAGACTATGCGCAAACGCCGATCAACATCGGTGCCCTGGTGGCGCTGTTTGTGTGCCTGATTCCTACCACCATCGGCGGACTGTTGTCCGCGATCGGGATTGCCGGGATGGATAGAGCCTTGCGCGCCAATGTGATTGCAAAATCGGGGAAGGCCGTGGAGACAGCCGGCGACCTGGATACCATCCTGCTCGACAAGACCGGGACCATCACCATCGGCAACCGGAAGGCAACGAATTTCCATCCTGCGGCAGGTGTATCGGTTGACCAGCTGATGGAATGCGCCACGCTGGCCTCGCTGGCTGACGACACCCCGGAGGGAAAATCCATTCTTGAGCTGGCCCGAAACAAGGGGTACACCCATCCGGCCTTTATTGGAAGCCGCGGCGATGTATCCACCGTATTCCCGGGCGCCCAGGTCATCCGGTTCAGCGCCGAAACGCGAACCTCCGGACTCAACCTTGAAGGGCGGATCATCCGCAAAGGTGCATTTGACTCCATGCGTAAGATCGTGGAAAGCGCGGGAAGAAAGATTCCCGCGGAAATCGTTGACGCCGTAAACATCATTTCGATCAACGGAGGCACTCCGCTGGTGGTGACCGAGAACAATATTCCGCTGGGCGCCATCGAGCTTCAGGATGTGATCAAACCCGGCATAACGGAACGGTTCGAACGTCTGAGAAGGATGGGCGTGAAGACCGTAATGGTTACCGGCGACAATCCGCTCACCGCCAAGTTTATCGCGCAGACGGCCGGTGTGGATGACTATATCGCTGAGGCGAGCCCGGAAGACAAACTCGAATATATCCGCCGGGAACAAACCGCCGGAAAGCTGGTGGCCATGATGGGCGACGGTACCAACGATGCTCCCGCGCTGGCCCAGGCCGATGTCGGTGTGGCGATGAACAGCGGCACCCAGGCCGCCAAAGAAGCCGGGAACATGGTGGATCTGGATAATGATCCCACCAAACTCATTGAGGTGGTGGAGATCGGCAAGCAACTGCTGATTACGCGCGGAACGCTGACGACGTTTTCCATCGCTAACGATGTCGCCAAATTCTTTGCCATTCTGCCGGCGTTGTTTGTTACCTCCATCCCGGCGCTGCAGCTGCTTAATATCATGCAGCTGACCAGTCCTGAAAGCGCCATCCTGTCGGCCGTCATCTTTAACGCCATTATTATTCCCATGTTGATCCCATTGGCACTGCGGGGTGTACAGTACACACCCATCGGCGCGTCTTCCCTTCTTTCCAGGAATCTGCTGATCTACGGTCTTGGCGGCCTCATCGTACCCTTCATCGGAATCAAGCTGATCGACCTGATACTCACTCCATTCCTCTGAGTTATGAAAACATACCTGATTGTCTCCCTGAAACTCACTGCCCTGACCATGATTCTGTTTGGAATCATCTATCCGGGTATGATTACCGGCATTGCTTTGCTGGCGGGGCCCGATTGCGGAGCCGGCGAACACGTGATGGCCGGCGGCCGGACTGTTGGTTTTGATCGGATCGGTCAATCATTCGTTTCACCAAAATACTTTCATGGAAGGCCGTCTGCTGTCGGCTACAACGCCGCATCGACGGGCGGATCCAACAAAGGGCCCTCAAATCCTGACTACCTCGCCGAAGTAGAACAACGGATCAATGCCATACTCGAGCAGAATCCTGCCATACGACGGAGCGACATTCCCGTAGATTTGGTAACTGCTTCCGGTGGAGGGCTTGATCCGCACATTTCGCGTTCAGCTGCCCTCCTCCAGGTGTCCCGCATCGCCAGCGCCCGTGGAATCAGCGAAGAGCAGGTTCGTCAATTGATTGATCAGCACACCGAGGCCCCGTTGTTGGGAATTTTGGGGCCTCCTGCCGTCCATGTCTTGCGCCTGAACATTGCACTCGACACCATTCATCAGTAATAATTGAACTCTAAAAATGAAAACGAAACACATTCTTCTTTTCCCAGTCCTCTCGTTGATTCTATCCATTGGTGCATCCGGACAGGATAAGGTGCCATTTGAAGGCATCGATCAAACCTGGCAAAATGGGGCCGATCGCCGGGACTCTTCCGTGTTCAAGGACATGAAGTACTTCATGCCTTCTATCCTGATTGACCTGAATTACAATTATTCATTCAACAATCCGATTGACAACACGGTTGTTGGTTCGACGGCCCTTGCCCGTCACAATGAGCTCCAGCTTGCTGCGTTGCACTTTGGGGGCGATTTCACCGTTGAAAATGTCCGTGGCCGGGTCATGACCCAGTTTGGGATGCGGTCGACGGTGATTCCCCGTAATGACTTCTCCCCGTATCGCGGCCAGTATGAGCTGGCCAACGTATACCGCTACCTGAGCGAGGCCTATGCCGGGTACCATTTTAACAAGTGGCATGGGATCAATGTCGATTTCGGCTTGTTCATGTCATACATCGGATTGAATTCGTTTTACCAGGCGGAGAACTGGGAATACCAGGCCTCGTTCACTTCCGACAATACGCCGTGGTTCTTTAATGGAATTCGTATTCAGATCTATCCGAACAAGAACTGGAAGATTGAGCCGTGGATCATCAATGGCTGGCAGAGTTATGGAAAGTTTAACAGTATGCCCGGCCTGGGTGGAAGTATCACGTATATGTCCAGCAACAGCAATTTCAAGTTCATCACAAACGATTACTACGGCACCGATGCGGCAGGCATTCCGGGTCGCACGCGGGTCCACTCTGACAACAGTGTATTGTACCGGTACTACAACAATCCGGGAGCCAAAGGGATAACCCGGATGGCCTTCTCCCTCACGGGGGACATCGGTTGGGAATCCGGTGGCGGTGTCAGTGGATTCAATGACAGCGATCCAGCCAATCCGGCCCAGTATTTTACCAGCGCCATGTTCTACAACCGCATATGGTTTGCGCAGAACAGGTTTGCCTGGACTGTGGGTGGCGGCGTGATGAAGAACCCCGGTCGTTATCTTGTCCTCTATCCTACCGGTCAGGCCAGTCCTTTGCCGAATCCCTACAATCCCACACAAACGGCCGGGGCCTTTCCATTCAGCGCCAACCCGGGTGACCCTTTTGAGGGCTGGGATGTTTCCACAAACATTGATTTCATGCCTTCTCAGTTCATCACCTTCCGCGCGGAATGGGTTCACCGCGAATCAAGTGTACCCTATTTCGCCGGCAAAGGCGGCGTGACATCACAGACCGGGCTTACCACCACCCCGCTTGATCCGCTATGGCGGCCCGACCTGGTGAAACAAGAAACCAAAATCATCTTTGCGATTCTCTTCAGACTCTAACATGGATTCCGGTAACTTGGCAAAGGATGAGATGAATGCGCACGTCCCTGTAACTTAATCCAACAGCCGCTGTGACATCAGACAAGGATCAGTCCGTTAAGTACTTTCTTGACCTGATAAAAAGATCGAAGCGGGGCAAGTTCAAGGTTTACATTGGCATGAGTGCCGGTGTGGGCAAGACGTATCGCATGCTCCAGGAGGCCCACAGCCTGTTGAAGAATGGCATCGACATACGCATCGGGTATGTCGAGACGCACGGCCGGCAGGAAACGCAATCCCTGATTGAAGGACTACCGATCATTCCCAGGAAGAAATTGTTCTACAAGGGCAAAGAACTGGAAGAGATGGACCTTCAGGCGATCCTCAATGTGCATCCCGATGTCGTCATCATTGATGAACTGGCGCATACCAACGTTGCCGGAAGCAAGAATGAAAAACGCTGGCAGGATGTGCTGGAAGTTCTCGAAGCGGGAATCAATGTGATTAGCGCTGTCAACATTCAGCACATCGAGAGCATAAACAAGGAAGTGTACACCATCACCGGCATTGAAGTCGGTGAACGCGTACCCGACAACGTGCTTCGCCTGGCCGACGAGGTGGTGAATATCGACCTCACGGCGGATGAGCTGATCACCCGACTGCGGGAGGGAAAGATCTACGACCGTGAAAAGGTTGAAACTGCGCTGCGGAATTTCTTCCAGCCGGAGAAGATCCTGCAACTTCGGGAACTCGCGTTGAAAGAGGTGGCGTCCCAGGTGGAGCGGAAGGCAGATACGGAAGTGAGTGTTGACAAGCGCCTGCGGCAGGAACGTTTCCTTGCCTGTATCAGCAGCAACCATGAACAAGCCAGGATGGTGATCCGCAAGACGGCCCGGCTGTCCAGTTATTACAACTCAAAGTGGATGGTGCTTTACGTGCAGACTTCGCGGGAGAACCCCAACCGGATCAAACTTTCGGCACAACGCCACCTTATCAATAACTTCAAGATGGCTACCGAGTTGGGCGCAGAAGTGATCCAGGTCAAAAGCGACAACATTGCCTCTTCCATCGAGCGGGTTGCCCTCGAGCGTCAAATCACGACCGTGTGCATCGGCATGCCCCGTATGCATTTCCTGGGTCTCTTGTTACGGACGAATCTCTTCAACCGGTTGCTGAAGAAACTCTCTAAATCGGATATGGACCTTATCATTCTTTCATGAGAATCAAGACCAAAATCACGCTGGCGAACGGAGCGCTCTTCGGGGCCATACTGGGTGTGGTCGCGATCAGCCTGTATTACCTGCACGACCTGAAGCAGGAAGCGGAGAACATCCTCAAGGACAACCACGAGTCCGTGGTTTACTGTCAGGCCATACTCAGGAGTGCAGACAGCCTTTCAGTTGACTCGTTGGCGGCCTTCGCCCGGATAGAACACAACCTGCAACTGCAGGAGCAAAACATCACCGAACCCGGGGAGCAGGAATTAACGATAGAGCTCAGGACCGGTTATGAGAAACTCAGGGACCGGGGCTTCTCCGAAGCTGAGCTTGCGGCCGTGCGGAATACATGCCTGGCCATACAAGACCTCAACCTGAAGGCCATTATTCGAAAAAGTGAAGACACCCGGTCAACGGCGGAGCGGGCGTCCACGTACCTGGTCATCATTTGTACGATCGTTTCGATCCTTGCATTCACGTTCATTGTCAACTTCCCGGGTTATGTCGCCAACCCGATTGTCCTGCTGACCAACAGCATCAAATCCATTTCCAGAAAGAACTACGAGGAACGGCTTCACTTTGACCGCAAGGACGAGTTCAGCGAGTTGTCGGAGGCCTTCAACCTGATGGCCGAGAAGCTGGATGAGTATGAGCACAGCAACCTCGCCATGATTCTGTCGGAAAAGAAGCGGATAGAGGCCATCATCAACCGCATGTCGGATCCCATTATCGGGTTGGACGAAAAACAACGGGTTGTCTTTGCCAACGACCAGGCCCTTTCGCTGCTCAACCTGGAGCCTGCCCACCTCGTAGGCCGGTACGCACCCGATGTGGCGCTTGACAATGACCTGCTCAGGACCCTAATCCGGGAAGGCACGGACAACAACCACGAATCGGCGCTAATCAAGATCGTGGTCAACGGCAAGGAGAACTACTTCTCCAAGGAGAACATCGCCGTTAACTACACCCCCACCGGCGAGAAGAAGTCCACCGCTATCGGCCGGGTGATCATGCTCAAGAACATCACGCCATACAAGGAGCTTGACCTGGCCAAGACCAACTTCATCGCCACCATTTCTCACGAACTCAAGACCCCCATTGCCTCCTTGCAAACCGGAATCAAGTTGCTGACCGATGACCGGGTGGGCAACCTCAACCCTGAGCAGCGCAACATCATTGACAACCTCTCCAGTGAAACCACCCGGCTGTCGAAGATCACGCATGAGCTTCTCGACCTTGCCCAGGTTGAGACCGGCAATATCAAACTTGACATGCGCAAGATCAATCCGGCCGATATCGTGCAATACGCCCTTGAGTCAGTGAAATTCCAGGCCGAGCGAAAGCATGTGACCCTTGACGTTGAGACCGGCGACGACCTGCCTGAAGTCAAGGCGGACCTTGACAAGACCACGTGGGTGCTCATCAATCTTCTTACCAACGCCATCCGGTATTCCCCGGAGAACGACAAGGTGGTGCTACAGTGTTTCCCTGTGAACCGTCATGTGAAATTCGCCGTGATCGACCACGGGCCGGGCATTGAAAGCAAATATTTCAGCCGCTTGTTCGAAAAGTTCTTCCAGGTGCCGGGGACGGCTACCGGCACCGGCCTTGGGTTGGCCATTTCCAAAGAATTCATCGAAGCCCAGCACGGCTCAATCGAAGTGCAGAGCTCGCCTGGGAAAGGCAGCACCTTCAGTTTTATGCTGGAATCCGCATCGTCCTGAACCCCCCCTGCTTCCCGCCTTGTTCGCGTGTAACCCGGAAGGCGAGTTTTCGTATTCTTAGGGAATTGTGCGCAGCTATGAAAAAAGTCGACATCCTCAATTTTATCACCGATTTCCGGAGGGCACCAAACCAGATCAAAACCTATCAGGAATTGGTTGACCACCTGGGCACGCACCACGAGCCGGTGATCCAGGGCATGCTCAATGAAATGAAGCAGTTGGGGGTCATCCGGGAAACCGAACTGGAAGGGAAAAAGGCCTTCCAGGTAGCCAAGAAGTAATGGCGCAAACGCTTTGCAGACCTTTACCGACTGCGAAGCTCGTGACAGCTCCTAATCTCCTATTCTTTTCGCCGGAGCCCATTAGTCGGCACGGGCGGCACCATGCCCGGGGTCGGGTATGGCCGGTTGGGGGTTCGTTTTCGCGCCCCCGAAAAGCAGCCGCAGAGCCAGCAAACGTTTCTATTGCCAGTCATGGAGAACTCGTTTCATTTAACGGGCGCATGGCTTAGCTTTCATTCCTAATATCCGGACCCATGCGCAATAGAATCCTGTTGATTGCCGCCACGCTGATGGTGACCATCACTCTCCCCGGTCAGGCCCCTGCACCTGCCGTCACCGAAATGTACTCCTTCATCATTCAACATGAAGCAGATGAGGGGAGTTTGGAGCGCTTTTACATCGTACCCGGTTCACCCGAACGCCGCAAGCGGCTGACGGAATTCTATGAAGCACAACTGAAAAAGATTGACGCCCTGCCCTTCGAATCCTTCTCCACGGGAGGCAAGGCCGACTTCCTCCTCACGCGCCGCGACATACAGAATGAATTGTTTCTACTTGCCCAGGAAGACAAAGAAGCCAACCAGGTAGCCAAATTGACCGCGCCAGGCGATGGCATCTATCCAATTGAAAAGCAGCGCCGCCGCGGACTTCATTTGAAAAGTGATGAGGTGGCCGGTCAACTGAACTCCATGCTGAAGGCCGTTCAGGCCGCCACAAAGAAACTTCCGCAAGAACCTAACCTCGCCCCCCTCCTTGCGGCCCGCGCCAGCCAGGTGGTGGCCGGTCAGCAGGCGGCGTTGAAGAGTGTGTACGAATTCTACAATGGCTACGATCCGCAATTCTCCTGGTGGGTCAGAAGACCCTATCAGCAACTGGATACCGCGCTGATGAAGTATTCAGCCGCCTTGAAGAAGAAAGTCGATGTGACGCTGCAGCCAAAGGATGACGGAAGCGGTATCATCGGAAATCCCATAGGCAGGGATGAACTCATCCGGTTGCTTCAATTTGAGATGATTGCCTACACGCCGGAAGAACTGGTCGACATTGCCAACAAGGAATTTGCCTGGTGTGATGCCGAAATGCTCAAGGCCTCACGCGAGATGGGTTTTGGTGACAACTGGAAGCAGGCCCTGGAGAAAGTGAAACAGAGCTTTGTTCCCGAAGGGCAGCAACCCGAGGCCATGCTCGACTTGTATAATCAGTCGGTGGAGTTCCTGAAGAAGAACGATTTGATCACCATCCCTCCCATCGCCGAAGAAACCTGGCGAATGCGGATGATACCGCCCAAGCAGCAGTTAGTAAGTCCCTTCTTTCTGGGCGGTGAAACGCTGCAGATCTCCTATCCTACCGATGACATGAATCACGAAGACAAGCTCATGAGCATGCGCGGCAACAACCCTCACTTCTCGCGGGCGACGGTCCACCACGAATTGATTGCCGGCCATCATCTGCAGGGCTTCATGAACAACCGAAACAAACCTTACCGTCATTACCGCAACCCGTTCTGGAGTGAAGGCTGGGCGCTGTATTGGGAGTTGATCCTCTGGGACATGAATTTTCCCCGCGGTCCGGAAGATCGGATCGGGATGTTGTTCTGGCGGATGCACCGGTGTGCGCGCATTATCTTCTCACTCAATTATCATCTGGGCAAATGGACTCCGCAGCAATGCATCGACTTCCTCGTCGACCGGGTCGGTCACGAGCGGGCCAACGCCGAAGGCGAAGTGCGCCGGTCGTTTACCGCCAACTACGGCCCGTTGTATCAACTGGCCTACATGACCGGGGCCTTTCAGTTCTATGCCTTGAAGAAAGAGCTCGTCGATTCCGGAAAGATGACCTACAAACAATACCACGACGCCGTCATGCAGGAGAATGCGATGCCGGTGGAGATGGTTCGAGCGATCCTTATCAATCAGCCCCTTACGCGAGATTTCAAGAGCTCGTGGAAATTCTATAAGAAGTAATTACCGATGATTCGGAAAGCCGGGTTGCTGATACTACTCTCCTGCCTGTTTTTCAGCGGGCAGAGTCAGTCGGTCAATCCGCCTTCCGACAAGATCTTCCGACCCGATGAGGTGACATGGATCTTCCTGACGATGGCCCCGGCCGACAAGGCGTTCCTTCAGGACCCAGCTAATGCGCTGAGCGAAGAGTTCAAACCAGCGATCATCCGGTTCAAGAACACGCTGATGGATACCACACTGGTTACGTCGATTGGTGTTCGCCTTCGTGGCAATACCTCCCGGTACGCCGAGAAGAAGTCGCTCAAGCTGGACTTCCGTCAATATGGCGGAAAAAAATTCTTCGAATACAAGAAGTTCAACCTGAAAGCCAATGTCAACGACCCCTCGCTTGTACGGGAAGCGCTTACCCTGCAGCAGTATCGTGAATTAGGTGTATTGGCTGCAAGAACCCATCATGTAAAACTTTATATCAACGAAGAGTACATGGGCGTGTACCTCAACGTGGAACAGGTTGACGATGTATTTCTCTCGATGCGGTTAGGGCATTCAAGCGGGTACATGTACAAGTGTAACTGGGGCGCCAACCTCAGCAACAGCACCCAGGTACTTGACGCTGTAATGTTCGAATCGGAAATCAATAAGTCTACAGACACACGCGCTGAGGTCAGTCATTTCGTAGAGGTGTTGAATCAAACCAGCGACACCGAGTTTGTCACAGAGATCGAAAAAGTATTTGAAGTTGACAGCTACCTGCGGCAGTTGGCCGTGGAGGCACTGATGGGCCATTGGGACGGCTACAGCTTTAACCAGAATAACTTCTATCTCTATTATAATGGCCAGACAGGAAAAATGCACTTCCTCCCCTACGATGTCGACAATACCTGGGGGATTGACTGGGTAGGCCAGGATTGGGCAAAGTACGACCTGAATGCGTGGGTGATGCCAGGGCAACCACGGCCACTCACCAACCGGATTCTAGCTGTGCCCGCTTACCGTGACGCATACAAGAACTACCTCAGGGTATTATTTGAGACAACCTTCAATCATGCCTTCATCGATCCACTGTTGAGCGGTTTCCAGCTCATGCTCCAGTTTCCTGTTTACCAGGACACCTATTATGTCCGTGCCTTTGGGTTCACCTACAATGACTTCGCTAATTCATTTACCAGTCGAATGAACAATCATGTGGAATACGGCCTCAAGCCTTACCTTGATGAGCGCACGCGGTATGCGCAGGAGCAAATGCCCGACGTCGTGACGGCTGTTGCCGACAGATTGGAACACAACCGGGGTTATCCCAATCCTTCATCTTCGCCGGTCTTCTATTTTACCACCACGGGAGATCCATCTTCTTTGGCTGTCTATCATTCCAGCGGCAGGCGTTGTGAAGCAGAAGTCCAACCCATTGATGGTGAAACCTATCAAATTCGACTATCCGCCGATGCGTCAACAGGCCTTTACCTGATTCGCAGCAGCCAGGGCACGGCGCGATGGATTTATCAATAGTGTACACAAACCACACCAATATGAAAAAGCTGTATATCCTCCTTATGTTGCTGATCTCATCATCAACCATGTTGATCGGACAATCCCTCACCGGCGCCTGGGAACACCGGGAAAACTCAACCGTTGAAAGCAGAATTTATGCCGGCACCTTCTTCTCGGTGTCGCTTTACAGTCCGGATACGAAAGAGTTTCTCGGCACCTTTGGCGGCACGTATGAAGTCAAAGACGGAAAGCTCCTCGAACGCATTGAGTTCGACACCCGTCAGCCGGACCGGATCGGTACCGAGGTGAGTCATGGTCTGATTGCGGTCAAGAACGGAAAGACCTTAACCATAGATGGCGTAACGTTGAACCGGGTTGATGACGGCAAACCGGGAGATCTCAGCGGAGCCTGGCTGATCACAGGACGTGTGAACGACAAAGGCGAAACGCGCCGCTCGACGCCCGGGGCGCGGCGCACCATGAAGATTCTGTCGGGGACACGATTCCAATGGATTGCCTATAACGTGGACACGAAGGAGTTCTTTGGCACCGGCGGCGGAACCTACACCACGGTCAACGGCAAATACACGGAAAACATCGGGTTCTTTTCCAGGGATAACTCGCGAGTAGGCGCTTCCCTGACGTTTGACTACTCCTTCACCGACGGCGAGTGGCACCATTCAGGACTCAGCAGCAAGGGTGAGCCACTGCATGAAATATGGACTCGCCGGGAGAAAGTGGGTATATGACGACAATCTGTTGCAGGTAATGTCAGCGGCTGGTATACTTGCGCCGATTTAAAAACAAAACTCATGAAAACCTTACAAAGAGTCCTTCTTTTGGCCATTCTGGGTCTTGGTGTTTCCTCCCTTTGCCAGGCACAGGAAGTAGGTATCCGGTTTGGCAATGCGTTGGGCAACAAGAGCAGCGTTGCCGTTGACGGAATTTTCGGTCTTGGAAAGTACAGCAGGATTCACGCTGACGTATCCTTTGGAAATGGCGTCGCCTTGGAGGCACTTTGGGATTTCATTTACCGGCCCGTAAGCGATACGCCCTTCAACTGGTACCTCGGTGTGGGACCTTCGATGTACATCTCCAGTCCATTCGCGCTGGGCGCATCGGGTGAAGCCGGCATGGAATACCGCTTCAAAGAAATCCCCATGGCGATCGGTATCGACTACCGTCCCACGTTCGTGTTGATTGAGAAGACGGACTTTGTGAACAGCTTTGGGGTTAACGTGAGGTACGTCTTTAAATAAACCTTCAATATTGAATGTTAACGTGATCGGGCTCACTTCAACATTTATTATTTGTTATTCAATATTTTACATTTTCTACCGTCGTCGTGCTTCGAGCTGGGTCTTTTAACAAGAGTCGGTCGGATGTCCGCGTACCAGCGTTGACTCAGAAACAGAGATCCAAATATTGAATATCAAATATTGAATGATGAATGATGAAGTGAAGAGGCTCACTTCAACATTTAACATTTGTTATTCAATATTTTACCTTTTACACCGTCATCGTGCTTCGAGCCGGGTCTTTGACAAGAAGATGCCTGCGTGACAATGTGCGCGAGTTAGCGCAAAAGCGCGGATAGATGGAGCGCAGAATGCAGAAGAACGTTGGCGCCGTTTGCAAGATCCTCGGGGGATGTATACTCGGCTTCGTTGTGGCTGAGGCCGTTGACGCTGGGGACGAAGATCATGGCTGCCTTCGAGACGGCCGCCATCATCTGCGCATCGTGTCCCGCCCCGCTCACCATGCGGCGGGTGGATAACCCAAGACGCTTTGCGTTGGTATCGATTACAGCGGTCACTTCCGGTGAAAAATCAACAGCATTCAGGCGCACGCGCTCCATGCGCTCCACACTTATCCCTGCACGCGAGGCCGTCTCCTGAACAAAACTGTCCAGCTTCTCCTGGGCCTGCCGTTGATTCTGGTCGATCGGGTTACGCAGATCTGTGACGAGGCGTGCTCGCTGGGGAATCACATTGATCACGTTCGGATAGTACTCCATCAGGCCAAGGGTGCATAACTGCCCGGGGGTCTTTTCTGCAAGCTCCCGCAGGAAGACGTTGACTTTTGCGGCCACCAGGCCGGGATCTTTGCGGTCGCTCAGCGGCGTTGTGCCCGCATGCGCTGCCTGGCCGGTGAGCACATACTCCGTCCAGTAAATTCCTTGCACCTTTTCTACCACACCAATTTGGGTTCCTTCTTTTTCAAGAATGGGTCCTTGTTCGATATGAAGTTCCAGGTAGTAATCGATGGGTATGGATCCACAACGTACGTCGCCGAGGTAGCCGATGCGCGTGAGTTCACTCTTGATCGTTTCTTGTGTGCCGGTGAGGTCGGCGGCCCTCCAGATTTCATCCCGCAGGTGCGGCTTGGATACCACCAGGCTTCCCATCATGTCGGGCGAAAACCGGGCGCCCTCTTCATTGGTGAAGTTGACAACAAGTAAAGGCCTCCCTGTTGTGACCCCCTGCTCGTTCAAGGTAGCCATTACCTCCAGGGCTGCCAGCACACCATAGGTACCATCGTAGCGCCCGCCGGTTGACACGGTATCCAGGTGCGAGCCTAACGCTACTGCCGGTTGAACCGTTGACCCCGCCCGTTTGCCATACATGTTCCCCATCTCATCGACGGTCACATCCAGCTTCTCCTCCTTCATCCACTTCAGCAGCAGATCACGCGCAGCTCTGTCTTCATCGGACAATGCGAGTCGGCGATTGCCACCGCCAGGAAGCGCGCCAATTCTGTTCATCTCATCGATGCGGGCAAGAAGGCGGGTTGGGTTTATCGTTAGCATGGGAACTGGAGGCTCGAGCTACGTAGTAGAGACTGACAACTGGTTCCGGGCATGGATATGAGTTTGGGTATCAGCGATGTTGTAAGAACCGGCCGGGGTAGTTGGGCAACGCGTTCTGGTTCTCGTAAACAGGCTGGCCGTTTACCCAGACCTTATGAATGCCCGTAGAAAGCGCGGTGGCGTTCGTGATGGTCGCGTTGTCGATCACTGTGGCGGGATCAAACAAGACGAGGTCTGCATAGTAACCTCGTTTTATCAAGCCGCGGTCCGCAAGGCCAACGTGCTCGGCGGTGAGGCCGGTCATCTTGTATATGGCAGTCTCCAGCGGCATCAAGTTCTGTTCGCGCACATAACGACCGAGAAACCGCGTAAATGCTCCGTGCCCCCGCGGATGCCCTTCAATGGCGCCATCGGAACAGATATTGGAATGCTCCCACTTTAGCAGGGCGGCAATATCTTCATCGCTCATGGAAGTGCCCACGATGCCAGATCCCATTCCGGGCGCCGCCGATTCTTTTACGATCCGCATCAGTGCCTGGGCAGTCGATTCATTGTTCAGCCGCGCAATGTCTGCGACCGTCTTGCCTTCATATGATTTGTTTGCGGGATACTCCGTCATCACCGAACTCTCCGGATCGAAGTACTCCTGCGTGGCCAATTGCGCGCTGGCAAGGTTGTCGAAGTCCTTCTTGGGAAACAACACCCGTGGCGTGGAATGCCACATGCGGTAGGGATACACATCGGCGGTGATGTCGACGCCTTGCTGTCGCGCCTCCTGCAGTTGACGGATAATACCCGGAGCGGTACCCCACTTGCTGCGCATGGCTATTTTGAAGTGGGAAATCTGAACAGGGATATTTGCCTCACGACCGATGGTGATGATTTCATCCAGCGCGGCTTCGATGTTCTGATCTTCGCTGCGGATGTGACTGATGTACCGTCCACCCTTCCCGGCGGCGACTTTCGCCAGCGCGACCACCTCATCGCGGCTGGAGTAGAAGGCAGCCTCGTACTCGAGCCCGGTAGACAAACCCAGTGACCCTTTGTCTATCTCCCTCTTCAACATCGCACTCATTGAATCAATTTCTTTCTGTGTCGCCTGGCGGGAAAGGTTATCCATGGCCATGCTCCGGAGCGTGGCGTGGCCGGTGTAGGTGGCGATGTTGATGCTGACGGGCCTGCGCTTGACGAGCGCCATCAGCGTATCCACCGGTTCCGAGTCGCCATCCTGCCCGATGACAATAGTGGTTAACCCTTGACTGGTGGCGGCCGTACATTCCGGCTTATCCTTGAGGCCCCAGTCGTGATGACTATGGCTGTCGATGAAACCCGGCGACAGCACCATGCCCTTACCATCGGTGACTTTCTCTCCGGGCAGCGTCTTAAGGTCGCCGAAATCCCGAATCCGGTCGTTGACGATTCGAACAGCGCCGTTGGTTATCGATTGGCCTGCACCGTCGGCGATTCGAACGTTGGCGATCAATTCCACGTTGGGCAGCTGATACGGCTTGTCTTCCCAGATGGCAATGGTCGCCGCATGTCCGTATCCATTACCTGAATTGCACAGGACAATGAGGGTCTGGTTCTTGTCGATGTACCGGTTGATGACGGCTCTGAATCCCACCCAACTTCCCGTGTGCGACACTTTCTTTCCCGGGTCATTGATCGACCAGCCAAATCCGTAGGTCGTCGCTTTCCCGTTGTTGAGCTTGCCGGGCGTGAACGCCTCCTGCAGGGTCGCCTTCTTGACCAGCTTCTCGGTGTAGAGTGCCTGGTCCCACTTGAGCAGATCGCTGGCCGACGCGTACACATTGCCATCGCCCACGATGCCGTCAAAGCGGATGAGGTCATCCGGCAACATCTTGCCTCCTTCCCTCTTCAATCCAAATACACGTGAAGGAGGATAAGATTTCAGTTTCAGATGATAGATGTACGTATCATTCATTTTCAGTGGTGTCGTGATGAACCTCTTGAGGAACTCCTCGGTGGGCATTCCGGCTACCGATTCAATCACGGAAGCCAGGGTGGTGTAATTGGTGTTGCAGTACTCCCATCGCTCACCCGGGTTGAATACAAGGGGCGGCTTCAGCGAGGCAAGGATATCCATCATCGACGTGTTGGTGAGCGTGTCGAGCAGCGTCATTTGACCCGCGGCGATTTCGAAGTACTCAGGCAGGCCTGAGGTCTGGTTGAGGATATGGCGGATGGTAATGCCTGGGTAAGGAAACTTCGGCACATAGCGCTGGACGGGGGCGTCGTACTCCAGCTTTCCCTGTTCGTGGAGCATCATCGCCATCATGGCGTAGAACTGTTTCGACACGGAGCCGAGATTGAACGAACTGGCCGCGGTAAAAGGAGTCAGCGTCAGGGGATTGCTGATGCCGAAGGATTTTCGATACAGGACCTTGCCCTTCTCGGCGACCAGCACCGTTCCATTAAACAGTTCGAGCTGGTAGAGCCTGGTCAGGATGGAGTCCAGCCGTGCAAGTTTGTTTGCTTGTTGGGCGATGCCCCACATGGGAAGCGCCAGGAGGAGAAGAGCAGCAACCGTTTTCTTCACGCCAGATTGGTTTTGTCGACAGTGTTCAAGTTAATGAAACTTATCGATCGAAGGCTTGATGCGAAGGGTCAAATCAATGCTCCGGCCAGAATCTTGAGCACTTCGCTCAGTGGCATGAGGGTGAGGACAAGCGGGGCAACCGGCGCCAGGGTGACGGCGGCAAGGAGGATGACTGCGCTGCGGGTAACCGGCACCGCTCTCATGTTTTCTACCACGGCATAGCTGTTTGACAAATCTGACAGCGATTGAATATCACCGCCTACCTCGGTATGGTTTGCGGGCCAATCCACTCCCATCCATCGTTTCTCGAATTCGCCGGTGAAGCGGGATGCCAGGTGTCCATATTCCAGGGTGCCGGCCTTTTTGACGTCTGCCAGCTGCGAAGCGAAAAACAACAGCGGGAAGAGCACCAAGCAGATTACCCAGACCACGACGACAACAAGTTCAACTTTGAAATCCAGCAACGAGGCACCGTGATAGGCAATCTTGTTGGCGAACACGGAGGTAAGCAGCGCGCCGTGCGCCAGGGCGAGCGGGATGAAGGCGTGAACCGTGTTCGAGAGAAAGCCCAATCCCCCGACATGGTCAGGGTGGGTGGGCAGGAGTTGCAGCCGGATTCTGGAAACCTGGAAAACAAACCGTGCCCAGATGAGGATCCGGTAGTACCAGCGCAGCATGAGGAACTGAAACAGCGGCAAGCTCACGAAGCGGAACCACAATCCGGCCATCGATAACGCTCCCCCTGAGACGGCGGGCTTATTGTACCACCCATCGATTTCAATGCCGGACGTTTCTTTCCAGACAAGCTGATACCCGGCAATGAATACGATGGCCACGATTGCCGATTCAGCCCAGAGCGAACTCCTCCAGCGTTTCGCCGACTCGAACGCGCTGTTGAATTTTTCGAGGTCGCGTTCCGGGATCAACTTCCTTACGGTGAATTGTTCGATCAACTGGGTCATGCGGTTGTGCACCACCAATTCCGCAACAATCAACAAGGGCAGGGCAACGAGGAACCGGATGTGAACAGAATAGTCGGTCAGGAAGACGAGTGAGGAGTTTCCAGGAAGCAGCTGGCCATTGAGGGTGGCGAGAACCAACAGTGGCAGCCAGGCTATCAGGGTGATTACGATCGTGCGCCGGTTGGCCAGTTCAAGCGCATTGCCGGTGAGATGGGCGCGGCGCAACAGTTGAAAGAACGGGCCGCCGACTACCACCGAGAAATCCTTGCCAAGGGTATACTGTGACACCGGCATACGCTAACGATGCCCAAAATTCAGCACCGCAGCAGTCAACTACTATGACATCGGTCATTCCCGGTGGTTACAATTGTTTGTCAACCTGGACGATTTACAGTCCAAACCTGTACTGCAGGCCGGCAATTATTTGCGTACGGCTGCCAAGGAACCCATATTCAAGGCGCACCATCCAGTGTTTGTTGTGCTGGTATTGGGTGCCGAGCACGAAATTCCACATGTCCTTGGGGCGTTTGTCGAGCGAAT
>JAYRNL010000200.1:0-7350 GCA_041912235.1 Cyclobacteriaceae bacterium | reverse complement strand
CACCCCTCTCCCTTGGGTGTGATTTCAAAGGTCCAGGTGCCGCCGAAGGGAAGGTCGGTCGTTGCGATGCGGATCACGATACGTTCCGGCGTGTTGAACTCTTCAATCCGGTAATCAATGGCTTCACCGTTTTTCGACACCTCAGTGAACACATTATGACCCAGTTTTATTTCTTTCAGGTCTGAACGCCACGCTGGCCACTGGGAAAAATCGGACAACACCTGCCACACGTCGTGCTGACTGGAAGTAAACTCACGGGAAACACTGGCCATGTGTTGCTCTGGTATGGAGCGGCCTGTCAGGTAAAGGGCAACAACGAGAATAGATAGAACGGCGATGGTACTCAGGAACCAGTGGGTCTTGAACCAGGTGACGTGGCGGGTTGGGCTCATGGGAGAACGATTGTCAGGACAATATTACATCGCAGTGACCGGGACTACAATTCAATATGGGCCCGGAGCGCAAAAAGATGCACGGGACCCCGGTCCTGGTTGTAGGCTGGGTTGGCGACAAACTGATAATCGGCAGTGAGCCAGAAACCCGGGTAGAACATATTGACTTTGTAGTAAAACTCGGTAGCCCATTCGCCGGCATAATTCAACTTGCCATCGCCGATAATGAAGCCATAACCGCCGGCTGCGAGGTAGTTGCGGTGTGGCTGTGATATGCCGTTGACCAATGTGGCCAGGCCAAATTCATCGCTATTCTTGGGGAAGAGTCCGACCTTGTCAACAATGCCAATGGCGGCCGATCGGTCGATTTCAGTGAATGCCCAGGTTTCGTTGGTGCCATCGTTCCAACTGGCGCGGGCGAATAGGCCAATTCGCTCACTGATTTCCTGCTCCACATTAAACAGCCAACCATATTTCGTATTTCCTGTAGTTCGGGTCGCAGTAACATCGGGCGATGAAGGCTGCAGAGCAACAGCCCGGTCGTAGTTGCCCATGTGTGCCAGGGTATAAAATCCTAGCAACCGGGCCACGCCGGGACGCTTGCCAACTGAAAAAGACTTTTCGACTTCAAGCGTGTAGGAATGATGATTGGCAATATCCATATCAAGGTCATTGCCATTGGCTTCCTTTGGGACCATGACCACCGCTCCGCGGATGGCCCAGTCGGGGCGACCGTATTCCAGGTGGACACCCCAGGTGTAGCCACGAACGTTCGCCGGATAATCCCAACCACCACCGCTCATGAGTGCCCAGTTCAGAAACTGAGAGCGCGGGTCATGACTGTACGTATTCTTGTCGTAGTAGTCCGCCATACTGAATTTGCCTGCGACGAGATCGACGTATTTTGACGTACGGGTCTTGTTGACCTGGTTGGCACTTTCGCCGATATAGATCTCATCACCGCCGAGGTTGAATGTGTGTTTGAGGTAGGCCCTGGCGAAATAGAAGGCTGGCGACGGGTCTCCGACGCGAAAGGCTTCGCCGTTGGGAAATCCGGCAATGCCTTTGGCGCTTCCCACTCCGGCTCCGCCGGCTATCTCCGGGTTCAGGTAAAATTCTCCGAGTTTGCCGACCTGGATTCCCCAAAAGATGGTGGCCGTGAGCGTCATCGCCGTTGGTTCGTCGGAGGTAAGGCTGTTGGCCCCGCTGTAGGGCGCACGAAATGTCGGATGAACCTGGCTAACGGTGGTGAGTTGAAAGTGGAAGTCAGAATTGAGGTTAGCTGCACTGTCCGGGATGATGGGAATCTGGCTAAAGCCGTTAGTGACGACCGCCACTAGAAGGATTAGAAGGCAGAAACAGTTCGGCAGTCGAAAATGCATCGATTAATGTAGTTATACCCGATGATCGGGACAAGTGGTGGAATGCTTAGAAGAGAAAAGACAAACGCACACCGTACGCAATCTGGCGACCATCGCCTTGACCCTGGGCATACACATTCTTCAACCCGGTACTGTATAAAAAATGTATTTGAAACACCGTGCCGGTCCCTCCCACATCGACGTCAAAGCCTGCCGATGCCTGAAAGCCCACATCATGCCGAAAATAGTCGGCCGTTACCGGGGTATCCAAGTGTGTTCCGTCAATCACAGCCTGGAACACGTCGTTTGATTCCACATTATACATATAGACAGCGCCGATGGATCCACTAGGCCGCATACCTTTGATAAGGTCCTTCCGGGAGCGCAGCAACAGAGTAAGCGGCACCTCGATGGTGTTAAAGCGGAGTTTTTCCAGGTAGGTGGAATCTAAATCACCCTGCACGCCGTTGACTCCCGCCACCCAGGGATGAGCATACGCACCTCCAGATTTGTCCGGGTTGATGATGCCTGCCCCCCGTTGCTGATAGCCCACCCCGAGACCCACACCGATAACCTTGGTCAAGTAATATTCAACCCGGAAGTCAAACCCGATGGAAGGCTTGGTAAAGTATTCCTTCGCAAGGTTGTCACCCACGATGGTAGACCAATACATGTTGTAGTTTCCGCCCCAGCGGAATTTCTTGTCCCACAACGACACCTTGGCTTTTTCAGCGGCCTCCGCTTTGATTGACGCCATCGTCTGCGCGCCTGCAACCCTGAAAAGTCCCAGGAACAGCAGGAGTAATAGTCCAAGTCGTTGCATACGTTTCATCTATTTGGCGTTTTCGAAATCTTCGAAGTCGGGTTCATCATTTAGTTCTTCAATGGTCTGACTGAAACTTGACCGCAGCATCAGGTAATAGATGGCCGGGAGAGTCACCAGGGTCAAAATGGTGGCAGAGATCAATCCGCAAATCACGACCACGGCCAGGGGCTTTTGCGTTTCCGATCCGATACCCGTGGAGAGTGCAGCCGGCATCAGGCCGAGACCCGCCATCAGCGCGGTCATCACTACGGGTCGTACACGACTCATCGCACCTTGCTGGATGGCCTGCATAAGCGGTACACCCATCCGGGTGTTCTTGTTGAACACCGCGACGAGGATCACCCCGTTCTGTACACAAACGCCGAACAGGGCAATGAATCCCACGCCTGCCGAGATACTGAAGTTGATGCCCGTAAACAGAAGGCCGAAGATTCCGCCGATCAGGGCGAATGGAACGTTCATCAAGACGATAGAAGCATCACGAACGGAGTTGAACATGAAAAAGAGCCACATGAAGATCAGGAGAATCGAGATTGGTACAACGATCTTCAGCTGGTTGGTGGCGCGCACCTGGTTTTCAAATTCTCCATTCCATGCCATGGAGTAACCTTTTTCGAGTTGGATGCCGCTGTGCACTTTCTCCTGCGCTTCGGCAATGGTGCTTCCGAGGTCTCTGCCCCGAACGGAGAATTTGATGGGGATAAACCGGAGGTTGCCTTCGCGGTAGACGAAGGCGGGGCCATTCTGTACCCTGATCTCGGCGATTTCCCGCATGGGAATCTTGGCACCGTTGGCGCAGGGAACGAGCAGTCTTCCAATCTCCTGTTCACCGCGCCGGAATTCGGATGAATACCGTACCCGTATGTCAAAGCGGCGTTCGCCCTGGTAGAAGGTAGAGACGCGCTTTCCGCCTATGGCCATTTCAATAATGTTGTTGGCTTCGTCAACGCTGGCGCCATACCGCGCCATTTTGTCCCGATCCAGTTCCACCCGAAGTTCCGGCTGCCCCAGGCTCTTGAAAATACCGAGGTCCTGAACGCCGTGTACGGTACGCATGATGGTTCGCACGGAGTCGGCGATCTTTTCAATCTTGGCCAGGTCGTCGCCAAAAATCTTGATCGCCATTTCGCCCTTCACACCCGAGACGGCTTCCTGGACGTTGTCGGATATGGGCTGGGAGAAGCCGAAGACAACACCCGGAAACTGGCCGTTGAGTTCATGCTGCATATCCCGGATGATTTCCTCTTTGGTAACCTTCCGTTTCCAATCACCTTTTTGATAGAGGTCAACGAAGAATTCCACGTTAAAGAACCCTGTCGGGTCGGTGCCGTCGTTTGGCCTGCCGTTTTGTGAGATCACCCCGCGGACTTCCGGATATTTCTCGAAGATCTTTCGCATCTGCGACGACATCTGGTTGGCGCGCGTGAAAGCCACGCTTTGGGGCATGCTCGCCCGCACATAGATGGATCCCTCGTTGAGCTGGGGCAAGAACTCCGTGCCGAGGCTTCCGGCCATGACGAGGCTGAGCATCAGGATGGACAAGGCGATGAGGATGCTGCGGCGGGGATGGGTGAGCGACCACGTTAGGGTAGGGCGGTAGATCCAGTCCAGCCCCTTCACGAGCCGGTTCTCTTTTTCTCGTACGTTGGTGGCCAGCAGGATATTGCAAAGCAGGGGAACGAGGGTAAGTGTAAAAATCAGCGCGCCCAACAGGGCGAAGCCCATGGTATAGGCAAGGGGACTGAACATCTTGCCTTCCACCTTTTGGAAGGCGAATATGGGAATCAGCGCCGTGATGATGATGAGCTTGCTGAAGAGGATGGGCTTACCCATTTCCACAGAGACCTGGTTCACCATGGAGTACTTCGAGAGACGATTGAATTCCTGCGCTCCCAGTTCGGATTGTTTGTGTGCGAGATAGACAAAGACTCCCTCGACCATCACCACGGCGCCGTCGATGATGATCCCAAAGTCGATGGCTCCGATCGACAACAGGTTTGCCGACATCCCCTTCAGGTGCATGCAGATGAAGGCGAACAACAACGCCAGAGGGATGATGATGGCCACGATCAATGTAGTTCGCCAGTCTAACAGGAAAATGGAGAGGATAAACGTGACCAACAGCATGCCAATGATCAGGTTTTCCATTACGGTGTGCACAGTCAAATCGACCAGATTGGTCCGGTCATAGAAGACGTTGATTTTCACGCCTTGCGGAAGAATGCGGTCATTCAGATCCCTGATCATCACGTTGAGATCTTTCAGCACCTTGCTGGGATTTTCGCCCTTGCGGAGGAGAACGATCCCTTCTACGACATCTTCTTCATCTCCACGACCCACTTTGCCTAACCGTGGCCTGTAGGACTCGGATACGGTGGCCACGTCCTTGATGCGGATGGGTGTCCCGTTCACGTTGTGGATGATGATCGATTCGATGTCGTGGGTGTTGGCGACAAGACCAAGGCCGCGTACCAGGTAGGTCTGCTCGCCGCCTTCAATCACGTCGCCACCAATGTTCGAGTTGTTGTCATGTAAGGCGCTGAAGACATCATCCGGGCTGAAATTGTACGAGGAAAGAAGATTGGGGTTCAGCGTTACCTCGTAGGTCTTCACTTCCCCGCCAAAGCTGATCACGTCGGCTATACCCGGAACCGCTTTGACCCGTTTGTCAATGACCCAGTCCTGGATTTCCTTGAGTTCGCGAACCGTCTTGTCTTTTGATTGGAGCGTATACCGGTAGATTTCTCCCGTTGGCCCGGAGGGCGGCTGGACCTCCACTTCGGCACCGTCCGGCAGCGACATGTTTTGAAGCTGGTTGAAAACCAGTTGACGCGCCACAAAGTCGGTGACCTGGTCCTCAAAAAAGATCGTGACGACCGAGAGGCCGAACAGCGATATCGAGCGAAGGCTCGTCTTTTCGGGGACCACATTCATTTCTGTTTCAATGGGTATGGTCACGAACTTTTCGAGTTCCTCGGCGCTTCGTCCAGGCCACTGGGTAATGATGACCACGCGCGTATTGATTACATCAGGGAATGCTTCAATGGGTGTCTGGAGAAAACTCCGGACGCCCAGTGCGATCACGACCAGCGTACCGAGAAAAACGAACAGGCTGTTTCGGAGCGAGAATCCTATAATGCCTTTAATGAGGTTATTCATGAAGTGCGCAAATGACTTTTATGATTTCTGATTAAAGGCCGTCAGGGCAAACAATGCGCCATCAATGATGATGCGGTCGCCGGCAAGCAACCCCTCCCTCACCTCGACAAAGTCATTGAACTTGCGCCCCACGCGGACCATTACTTTTTCAAAGGTATTGGGAGAGACCTCGCGCATGGCGTAGTAGTTGTTGTTTTCCAGGACGAGCGCCTTGTTGGGAACCGCAAGCACGTTTTCGCTGGTCTTGGAGGTAATGATGATCGTGGCGAACATTTGAGGCTTCAGGAGGCCTTCCTCATTGTTCAATTCCGTTCGTACGCGAATTACCCTGGATTGGGGATCTAGCACGGTGCCAATCTTTTTGATGGTACCGATGAAGGTCTTGTCCGGGTAAGCTATGGTTTTTACGGCTACGCGGTCGCCTTCATGCACTTTGCTCATATCGCTTTCGTGCACGTTGGCCCAGATCCAGACAGTTTTCAGGTCGGAGATGGTGAAGATATTCGTGTTGTTGTCCGTTCGAATCTGCATACCCTCGTTGATATTTCTTTCGACGATATACCCGGAGCGGGGAGCAAGCACCCGGAAGGTCGCGTCGAGACGTTCCGACGAACTTCCATAGAGTTCGAGGATCTGCTGCTTCTCTTTGAAATCCGATTGAGCGTTGGCAAAGTCCTTTCTCGCTTCGGCGTACTCCTTTTCTGAAATCATGCCGGTCTTGTACAGTTCATCGGCACGGGAAAGGTTCTTTTCGGCGACCTCCAAATCTGCTTTGGCGACGTTGTAGTTCCGCTGCAGGGCGGTGACGTCGGTGCTTAGCATGCTGGCTAACAACTGGCCTCGCTGTACGTAATCGCCCAGGGAAACCTCCACATTCTCGACCGTGCCGCTCACGATGGGAAATATCCGGATCACCGTATTCTCGTCGAAGTTAACCTCACCCACAGCGGCGTACTCCTCCGCGTAGGGAATCAGTTGAACGGTCTGAACGCCCATCGTTTTCATTTGACTGGCTGTGAGCACAATCTGGTTTGGCGAATCCTCGGTGGCTGCCTCGTTTTGATCGGTCTTGCTGCCGCAGCTCGCCAGGAGAAGCATGAGCATCGTGAGTAGAGTATTAACCAAAGTCTTCATAACGGTGCGGTTCAGTATTCAATGAGGTTGGTTCCAATGGAGAAGTTAAGTTCGTTCACGTTGTTCAGGAATTGCTGCTTCAGCTCAATCAGCTGAATATTGGTCTGGATGTAGATGCGTTGCTGGTCGATAAACTGAAGGAGACTGATGTTTCGTTTCTGGAAAGCATTGTTGGTACCGATGTTCAACTGCGTAAGGCCATCCATAAATTCAGGTTTGTAATTGGCCAGACCGTTGTTGGAGTTCTTGTACCGGTTGTAAGCCGCAATGACTTCGTTGCGAACCTGGTTTTCCAACTGCATGAATTGCAGATTCGATTGCTTGATGGAAATCTTGGCTTGCTGAATTCTCCCCTGGTTACGGTCGAAGATGGGCATAAAAATCTCCGAGGTAAATCCATGGTAGGGCCGGATGTAGTTGCTTCCCCGGTCCTGCGGCTGATACCCGATTTTGATATCCGGGACGCCTGCGGAGCGTT
>JAYRNL010000199.1:0-9195 GCA_041912235.1 Cyclobacteriaceae bacterium | reverse complement strand
AGCAACATCGTCACGAACATCCCTTACCTCGAGCAGGCGGGAATGGGAATTCCAGATTGGTACCGTAACCTTAATGTGCTCGAAATGGGTTCCGCTTACGATATCATCAAGCTGCTGAAGGATAAGGGAGTGGACATCGAAGGATTGGATAAGAACAAACGCACGCCGCTGACCAATGCCGTACTCCAGCCCACACCGAAAGAAGAGATCATCAAGGCGCTCGTTGACAACGGTGCTGACATGAAGGCCACCGGCATGAACAATGATGTGACCGAGTTCGCCAAGGAAACGGCATCGAAGTCGGACGTCAAAGTACGGTTTGACTTTCCCGGTGAAGGAAGGAATTCCAAAGGTTCTGGTTACAGCGCCAACATGGAACTTGTCAACCCAAAGCCAAAGCGGGTGGCGTTGATCAGTTACTATCTCTATGATCCAGGGAAGGGCAAGACAACAGGTGGTGCATCCAGTGCTGTTGTCACCGCCTCCGTATGGCGTACGCCGGACGGCGTCGGGCAATCGCAAGTGGACGGATTCTACAGCCAGAGCATTGATGCGTTGAAGAAATCCTTCAAGGAGAACGGCATCGACCTGCTGACGCCTTCGGAATTCCTTGACACCGACGAGAAGGTTGATTTCTATTTTGGGTTCAGCCAGGAATCGGCAAAGAAGGAGAAGACCACAATCACCAAGCGTAAAGCAACGGGTGGGTTTATCTCGCAGGTGGCTACGGCCTCTGTCTCCACGTTAAAGATTTCGCCATTCGATAAAGGATATCGCGAGTTTTTCGTTGCCAATGAGGGGGATGATGAGTCCTCTATGGCCAACTTCCAGGGTGGCATCTTTTCAGCCAACCGAAAACTTACCTCCAGCCTCGGCAACGAACTCTGCAAAGGTCTTGGCGTGGACGCTGTGGTAGTTGTTTATATATGCACGCGCAAGATCAAACAAACAAAGGACGACTATGGTGTAAATGCGGTGGTGATGATGATGCTGGGCCCCAACCCGGTGCGTACCCGGGAGACAGATCCTGAGGCGGAAAATCTTGGACAATTCTATTGCGGAACGAGGACCCACTACAGTTCGCCGGCCATCTTCAAACAAGACAAGGGAATCTTTGGCCAATATGCCGGAATGGCCAATGTCCTGAGCGCTCATGCTGAAAAAATGAGCAAGTATATCATGGGCAAAGAGAAGGACGAATAGCCGGTAAGTCAGGAATACATCAACACTTCATAATGGGTGGGGTACATCTTTGGTAACCGACCCGGTTAGCTGTTGTATGTCCTCTTTCAGCCTGATGAAAGTCATTTACTCCGCCACACGTCCCGTGATAGCTTGTACACGATTTATTTCTACCCACTGTTTGCCAGGAAGTGAATCTGCTGAAAATGCCCAACCGGTTGACCTTTATGGCTGTGTCTGTCTTGGTGTTGTTGTGCACGTGCGCGCCAGATACCAAGAAGCCTGAGACCGCAAAATTGTCGAAGGAACAAGAGCGGCGGATACATGCCTCCATCCAAACCATGTTCCCCGGCGCGGTAACCTTTGAGGAGTATACTGACTCGCTGCTCTTTTTCCTCTATGCGGTTCACAAGATCAAGCCGGAGACCATTCTCCTCGGTCAATCGACATGCGTGGACGACGTGCTCAACACCAAAAGCCCTTTCAGCGAGCACATGGTGAAAGGCCCGTTCAACTTCGGAGGGCTGGGCGGATATCCGTTCACCGGCCTCACCGGGTTGAGTGCCTACGCTCATCACGTCCCTGACAGCGGTGCCGCCCTCTTGTTGGTGGGACCGCATATCGGCTATTCGGAGGAAAGTGGATGGGGCATGTTGCACCGGGAAGGACAGGGGAATACGACCACCTGCTGCGGGGCGCTTGTCGCTGCCCTGACAAAACTTCAAAATGGCCAGATCAGAAAGCAAGAACCACGTGAACCCGATTACCAGGAACAAACTCTGGAGCAGCTGGCCTTGCAGCACAAGGGAGAAATACTGTCTTCCAAGGTTCCCCTGGTCACGTTGACCAAGTTGTTGAACAAGGAAATCGAACGCGTCATGACAGATTTGCCCCGGCATGAAGTCCACTACCGGTATGTCATTACCGTGGTAGGGGTGATTATCAACGTTGACTTTGGCTTCCCGGACTACATCTGGGTTGAGCATATGTCCATTTACGACCTCAAGACCGAGCAGTTCCTGCAGGTCATGGAATAGTTCCTCGTACTTTTTTTCCGGACTATTTTTCAATGAGTCTCCTGGCTCAGCGTTATATGGATTATTTTGCAGGCCGACATGACCCGTTCCATCAACCTAACTCATTTCCTCCGCTCAACTTCCTGGTGGTCAAAACAAGCCGGGGTCCGCTGGACATTGCTGTTGTCCCTGGCGGCATTCTGGTTTCTCCTGGGATGGATGCGAAACGAGTATGGGGGCGACGATTCGAATCTGTGGCTGGTGATGCGGGCTTTCTCGCGCCTGGTGCAATGGACGCTGGTTGGCCTTGTCGCCTTCAGTGTCAGTTCAGCGCTGTTGACCTGGTTGCACTTCAGGTACCAGACGGCCCATCACCGGGTATCGGTCGATGTTCGCTTTGGGGACGGTCAGAAAGCGGAAGC
Organism: Cyclobacteriaceae bacterium; assembly: GCA_041912235.1. Lineage (GTDB taxonomy): Bacteria > Bacteroidota > Bacteroidia > Cytophagales > Cyclobacteriaceae > ELB16-189. The sequence continues at coordinate 6,575 of JAYRNL010000199.1, read as the reverse complement.
AGGATGGGTACCCGTTGGTGTAAGTTTGGAGGGGCAGGTCTTCAGACCCTTCTTCGGAACGGTTCAGGCTTGCCTGGTCTTCTCAGGGAATCAACTCTCTCAGCCCATATTGCTCGACAGCAACAAGGTTCGCCCCAGGCATTGGTGGCGCAACGGCATCAAGGGACAAGGCCGCACCTGGCTTCACGATCGCGGAATTCATGATGTGGAGCACGTCTTGTTCTCTTTCACCGACATGTTGTCGCTCGTCTCCCTGCCAGCCACGATGGATGCGGTTCAACAAGTGTATACCTTGCCCAAACCAAAGGCTCCTGTGCACATTGTAGCACAACCTCACTCCACCGAAGAGCAGAAGCACAGAATAGATGTATCTAAGCGGGTGGAAGGGGAATTCATTAACTACAAAGAGTTTGAATCAGGCGACAACAATCATCTCATTGTGTGGAAAATTTATGCCAAGAGCGGCGAACTTGTCGTGCGAATACCGGAAATCAAAGACCCGTATGCTTCCCACCTGTACTTTTATGTCAGTTACTATCACGGGCTTGGTTCCTCGCAGGGGGCATTTGAGACGGAACTCCTCAATGCGTATAAGGATCATGTTCGCAATTTGATGGAGGCGCTTCAGAAGAACGGCTATGATGTCCGTATTCCGGCGGACCAGGAGATACCCAAACTCGCGGGTGTCGGCGAAAAGAAGATCGAGTTGTTCCAGATTGCAGCAGCCACCTGGCAGAACCGGAATGCGCCTGTGACATTTGTCAATCCCAGCAAGGCAGCCTTCGTTTGTCTGTCTTCATTGGCACCTGCCTCCGAGGTGGCCACCATCCTGAAGAAGGTAGCCGACAGCGTACCGGTGATCGTAGTGAAGCTATCCGGCGCCATCCCTTCGCCCTTCCGGATTTCGCTGAAAGACATTTTCTTCCGGCCTTTGCCCAAGCCGGCCGAGAAACTGAGCCGCCCATGGCTTCTATCCACGCTGCGGCGTGATCTGATGAAAAACGAGAAGGAAATTGCATCGCTAATGAAACAGCGACAAAACGCATGGTTAACAGAGGCTATCGCTGCAGAATGACTCCATGAACAGCCGAAGAGATCAACTTGAACAACTGCTGACCCGATGGGTGTTGGTGGCTCTGCCCACCTTGCTCATCGGATATGTGACGCTGCGATTTCTCAACTTTTCGTATACGGCCTTTACGACAGGCATTTTCAGCCAGGCGCTTTGGTTCTCAGCGGGGCTGCTGGTGTCTTATACGTTGTACTACTTCCGGGCAAGAATTCTGGTCACATTCATCTTGCTGTGGGTCGCTTACCTCGCTTCGGAACGAATCATCAGCCGCCTGCCGGGCGAGTTTGACGTATTCTACACAACGGCACGCTTCCAGCTATTTTCAACACTGTTCTTATTCGGTTGGGCTTTCGGGTTATTACTGGCCCGGCTTCGCTGGGGGTACATAATCATTTTTGGCTTACTTACCGTGGCCACCCTGGTGATCGTTTCCGATACCATCGATTTGAGCCTCGAGTACCTGCTCCTGCACTTGTTCCCGGTCGTGGCCTATGGACTCTACATGTATTTTCTCAGTCCGCTACTGCTCGACCGCATTGACTTAAGTTGGAAGCGATCAGGTCGCCTGGCGCTACGGCTGGTTGGCTTCCTATTGATTATCCTGTTGGCTTTTGTACTGGCCGATCAACTGTTGCGTGGACAGGTGAACGCAGTTGAAAAAGAATTGGCCGCCCGGGGCGCCAAAGGCGATAAAGGGAAAGGAGGGGAGTCGGAAAAGAAGGATGACTACGACGATCGCTATGGACTGATGGATCGCGATGATGACGGATTCCGCCTGAAGGACACCATGAAGGTGAACACAAGGATGAGTCAATCGGATCGGCTGATGTTTTGCGCCAAGCTGGACAATTACTTCCCCGATAGCGACGATCCGATGCCCTTGTATTTCGTCTATCATTACCTTACCCGTTATGATCCCGTAAAGGAGAGCTTCACCCGGGATATTGACGTGCCTTCCGGCGACGAATTTGACGTGGACCCTGCGGCATTGCCGATGTACTATTCCTTCATGGATACATCGATTATCCGCAAGGCAATGGGATTCAAATTCAGAAAGATCGTACCTGCCCAGGTGTATTTGTCGGCGGATGCCTGGAAACATGCGGTACTTGCGCCATCCAATGTCTTCTCCATACAGACCATTCCGGTAGAGCGGGATTTTCAGAAGCAGTTTCTATCGGCCTACCGGACGCAATCCTTTGCCTCTGACCTGAACAACGCCTACTTCGTTTATAATGTCTCGGCCAATCCTATGCTAGAAGGCCTGCAGGAGGAGCGGCATGAGGAGTTGAGAAAGGTGCCGGACTACCGTGGCGTGAATGCTGATTTCCTGACGTATTACACCAAGCAGCCCACCGGGGGTATCTACGACTCGATCACCAAACTTGCCAACAGCCTTGTACCAAAACATACGAAGCCAATCGATAAAGTGTTGGCTGTCAGAGATTTTTTCCTGAGAAGAAACGAGAATGGGAAGAGGATATTTCGCTACACACTGCGCCCGGGCTCACTGGATGACCCTAATATCCCCAGTTCGAAAATGCTGTACGACTTCCTCTTCAAGACCCATGCCGGGTATTGCACCTATTATGCCGGGGCTTCGTTGTTTATGCTGAGGGCCCTGGGCGTGCCGGCACGGTTTACCACCGGTTTCGCCACCATCAACCGCAGTGACAAAAACAAAGGTTGGTACTGGTTCTACGCCAGCCAGGCGCACGCCTGGACACAGGTGTACTTCCCGGGGTATGGATGGCTGGACTTTGACATGACCATAGGAAATGAGGATCAGCAATCGGCACCCAAGCCCGATGGAACACCGCCGTTGCCACCGCCAGATCCTTGGTTGGTGTTGGATGCCAAGGCAGAGTCCATTGATTCGGTCGGAAAGCGTGTAAGTGCGACCTTCCAGTCTTTTCTATACCTGGAGAAACCTTATCAACTAAAGCAGCCCTTGACACGGCCTATCGATATCTCGATGAGCCGCATCATCTATAACAAGCGTGACACAACCTTGAGCGCGCTCCATGCCGGTGACTCGGTCATCATTGTCTCCTATAAGGATGAAGCGCGGCCGGTGCCGGAATTGAAGAAGGGATTACCCATCGACCCCCAGGTAGCGGCGTTTCCTGCGCCCATCATAGCCGACGAGATCCACATTCACGGCAAGGAACCGGAGAAGAAGAAAGAAGATACCGGCAAGGGAGTGATTGAAGAGGAAGCGAAGAAGAAGATCACCTTTGCCGAGCTCGCCTGGATGGCGGCAAAAATCGCCGGGGGCGCTCTCCTGGTTTTTATCTTGTTCCCTTTTCTGTATCTCCTGTATCGCTTGCTGCGTGTTAGGGTGGCGCCGGCCGGTTCCCAGCGAGCTGATCAGGTCTATCGCGCGGCCCTGTACCGATTCCACATGGCAGGCTTTGAGCGGGAGGCGGAGACGCCATTGAGTTATGCCCAACGCACCATCGATCCCCAGCTTGGCGCCGGATTTTCCGAATTCATGAACGTGTATTTGCGACTCAAGTACAGCGGCAGCGGCGTCCAGCCCGGGGACCACGAAGTCATCGGGCGCTTTGCGCGGCAAGTTGGCCCTGCTGTACGCGCCAGGTTGGGCGTGGGCAAAGCCCTGATCAACTACTTCAACATTCCGCGCGCATTGCGCTATTTTCAAAACCCTGTATCTACTGAACACGAAACCCTCATGTCATGAGTGCATCCTCTGTCAAACTTCAGGCCCTGGCCACCAATATCGAACGGATCATCCGCGGCAAACCCCAGGAGATCAAATTTGTGATTACCGCGCTCATCGCCCGCGGACATATTCTGCTGGAGGACAACCCGGGTGCGGGCAAGACCGTGTTGGCCAAAACGCTGGCACAGTCTGTCGCCGAGCCCAAAACGGAGTTTCATCACACGGGAGGTGGTGTGGCCTTCAAGCGCGTTCAATTCACACCCGACTTGCTGCCCATGGACCTCATTGGCTCGTACATATTTGATGAGTCCAAAAAAGACTTCTTCTTCAAGCGAGGGCCGTTGTTTACGCACGTGCTGCTGGCCGATGAGATCAATCGCGCATCGCCTAAAGTGCAGAGCGCCCTGCTGGAATGTATGGCCGAGAACCAGATTTCCTCGGGCGATACCACCTTTGAACTTGACCCGTTCTTCTTCACCATCGCGACCCAAAACCCGATTGAAATGGAGGGGACCTATCCACTTCCGGCCGCGCAGCTGGATCGATTCTTCATGAAGATTTCTATGGGATACGTTTCCGAAGACGTAGAGTTCGACATCTACTCCAACTACCTTGAGATCGGCGATGCCAAACATACCGTGAAGCAGGTGCTGGTTTACCAGGATGTCATCGACCTCCAGGCGGCCGCGGAGAAAGTGCACATACACCCTGAACTGGTTCGTGGCATCGTCAGGCTGGTGCAAGCCACGCGGCATCACCCCGAGATTGCACTGGGCTGCTCAACCCGTGGCGGCATCACCTTTATCAAATGCCTCAAGGCCTGGGCGCTGGTCAATCAGCGTGAGTTTGTCATTGAAGACGATATCAAAGCGTTGGCTCAGCCTGTGCTTCATCATCGCCTGATCTTCCGCAACCGGGAGGCAGCGCGCACGGTACTGCAGCAGCTAACTGACGCAGAAGTCAACAAGCTCGCCAAGATGGGTATCAACAAGAACGGCTGATCACTTGAGAACCTGGCTGACGATATTGTTTCTGGCAGGTCTTGGCACCCTGGCCACGGCACAGAACCGCGTGCGCGACCAGATAGACCGGGAACGCGGCGAAGGCGCCACTTCGTTCTTTGATGAAAAAACGCTGCAGAAGGCGAGGAGTTTTATTCGTCGCGACAGCACCTACTACGTGGGACACATGATGGAAGGAGGCTTCCTGTTCTTTCGCGCCAACGATGAATTGGGCTTTCGGAAGGCCATCCCGTCGCTGGCCAAGGCCATGAACCGCATAGAAAAGGACTTCGACAAGCAACTGCGTACCCGCACCAACAGCTATGCGGTGTATGTGGCCAACTACCGCTACCATGCCGACTACGGTTTGATCACCTACCTGCTCAATCGCTGTTACCAGAATGTGGAGTTGCAGGACGAAGCCATGGAAGTAGTTCGGCATGTCCGGGACAGGAATCTACAGGTAGAAACCAACCTCGACGCCTACAATACCATGGCCTGGATGTATCACCGAAACCGGATGTATTCGTCCAAACGATTTTCCTTCCTCAAGAACACCGTTCGTGAAAATGTTGAGGCCGCCAACCGTTGCCTCGATTCCGCCATTCGCAAGTTGAAGCGGGATGTGTCGGTAAACAACGGTCTCTATGATCCTACCTACCTGAATCGCCAGTACCTGAGCACATTTCACTACAAGGCGATGATCCATGACTACCTGCTGGACATCGACTCGGCCAACTTGTATTATGACCTCCTGATCCGCAACGGGGCCTACTCCAGCAACAACTACGCGGAATTCAAGCTGGCCATGGGCGAATTCGAAGAGGCCGAGTTGTTCTTCCAGGAGGCGGAAGAGCGGGAGCAGAGCGCGGAGAAAACCACCAAGGAGTATTATTACATGCGGGGCACGCTGGCGATCTACCGCGGCATGCCCGACCGTGCCGATACCTTGCTGAACAATGTGCTGACCAAGCAAGGCAGCACGCCAGGGTACGGATGGCATTGCATCGGACTAGCGCGGGCCAAGCACTACGAAGGACTCACCGCCGAGAGCCAGGAAAAGGCCAACAAGGCTGCCCGCTTTCAGGAACTTCATATCGGCACCACGTGGGGGCAGGAGCAATACAACCTCGCGGTGGCTTCACTGAATTACGTAAACCAATTGCAATTCAAAAAAGAGTATTGGTTTGAACACCAGGAGTGGTACTTCTGGCTTAACCCGGCCAACTGGTATCGCTGGGTGAAGTACACGCTCGAAATCAGGCACCAGAAGATGGTACTGGCTTCGCTGGTGGCGGAGAACCCGGAACGCGAACAGGTCATTTATTCGGTATTCTCACCCGAGAACCTTATCACGTTCGATGAAGTGTGGGCGGTGATCGACGGGTTTGGAAATGAATACTTCATTGATGTCTATGAACGCCTCCTGAAAAACGACAAACGTCCGAGGTTGAAAAAGTACTTCAAGTATTTCCTCGGGAAACTCTACCTCGCCGAAGGGAAGGAGGATGAAGCGATTCGGTACTTCAATGAGGTGCTCAAAGATCCGGAGCGGGAAGACCCTTACCAGACCCTGCTCATGGCGCGCGTGTACCAGGGGTTGGCCGAAGCCACCGGTGGGTCGAAGGGAGAGAAGTACTTATTACAGATGTACCTGTCCTATCCACAGCTCGTCCCTTTTACCGATCATACCATGACATTCCGCCTCCAGGTGAAAGGCGATGCTGCCGGGCCGTGGACGATCCTCGAAGACCTTGAAGCCTGCCGCATCAATTTCAACGGCGGTGCTAACGACCCCCTCGTCACGTTGCGCTTT
>JAYRNL010000198.1:0-39639 GCA_041912235.1 Cyclobacteriaceae bacterium | reverse complement strand
ATGACGGCCTTCACGCTTTGTATGGAAAACAAATTGCCGATCATCGTATTTGATATGAACAAACCAGGAAACCTCAAGCGAGTGATGCAGGGAGAACCCGCCGGAACCTTGATCGGCTGATCCTCAACTTCGATTGTCGTACCTTTAGTTTTCGCGTCATGGAAGAAATTGAACTCTACCTCGATGAAGCCCGCGACCAGATGGGCAAAGTGCTTGCCCACGTGGGCCACGAACTGACCAAGATTCGCGCCGGCAAGGCCAATCCCGCCATGTTGGAAGGCATCATGATTCCCTATTACGGAGCCATGAGTCCGCTCCAGCAGGTATCCTCCATCACCTCGCCCGATCCCCGAACACTCTTCATCAAACCGTGGGAGAAGAGCTTCATCCAGGAGATTGAAAAAGCCATAATGGCCGCCAACCTGGGCCTGACGCCCCAAAACGATGGTCAGCAAGTGATCATTAACATTCCGATGCTCACCGAGGAGCGGCGCAAGCAGCTCGTCAAACAGGTTCATCATGAGTGCGAACAAGGCAAAGTGAGCATCCGCAGCGTTCGCAAGCAGACCAATGAAGACTTGAAGAAAATCAAAGGTGCACCCGAAGACGATGTAAAAACGGCAGAGGAGGAAGTTCAGAAACTGACGGATGAATTCATCGGCAAAATCGACGGGCTGATGAAGAAGAAAGAAGTGGAGATCATGACTGTTTAAGTATCATGAACGAAGAAAATTTTGGGCAAAAGGTTGTACGAAAAACCAGGAGCTTCTTGAAGAAACTGTTTCTGATCCTCTTTGTTCTGGCCCTTGGCGTTTTTGCCTTTCTCTATTGGGGCACCTATGAGACCGGCGTAATGGCCGGCAAAGTGATACGCGTCAGCGAAAAAGGCATACTCTTCAAGACTTACGAGGGCAAGCTCAATCTGGAGTCCTTTGGCGCGTTGAAGGGAACCAGTCCCATTGCCGAATCCTTTGACTTTTCGGTAGAGGGCAATGAGCAGGAGGTCATCGCTTCCCTGCAACAGGTGGCCTTGAGTGGCGAACGCGTAAACCTTTATTTCACGAAAAGATACATGGCTTTCCCCTGGCGCGGTGAGACCAAATACTTTGTAAACAAAGTGGAGCGCCTCCACTGACAGCCCTTGAAGAATTCAAAACAGATTGTCGTCTACGGCTCGTATGGTTACACCGGTAAGCTGGTTGTTGCCCTGTGCCGGCAGAAGAACCTCCATGTGGTGCTGGCCGGACGCAATGCAGAATCGCTTGCCGCACAAAGCCGCGAATCGGGCTATCCGTTCCACGTTCTGGATATCAACGACCGCGAAGGCCTGACGAAGCTTCTGCAGCCTGCAGCGGTTGTAATCCACTGTGGAGGTCCGTTCAAGCATACAGCCAATATCATGGCAGAAATCTGCCTGGCCACACAAACACATTATACGGACATCACGGGCGAGTATCAGGTCTTTGAACAACTTGCCGGAATGGATGAGGCTGCGCGTGGCGCGGGGATTATGATCATGCCCGGAACAGGATTTGACGTCGTTCCATCCGATTGCCTCGCTGCCCATCTCAAATCACGCCTCCCCTCGGCCACCCACTTGCAACTGGCCTTTGCCTCCACAACGCCCGGCTTATCGAGAGGTACCAAAAAGACCTCCGTGGAAGGATTGGGTGATGGTGGGCTTATTCGTAAAGACGGGAAGCTGGTTAAGGTACCTTTAGGCAAGGACGTTCTTACCATCGACTTCGGGGCATTTCGTATGAATGCCTTATGCATTCCCTGGGGGGATATCGCTACAGCCTGGAGGAGTACAGGGATTCCCAACATCCAGGTGTTCATGGGCGCAACGGATTCCATGATTCGCAACGCCCGGATGAGCAACTACCTTGGATGGCTGTTGAGAATGCCCTGGGTTCAGCGCTACATGATGAAGCAGATTGATCGCCGTCCACCAGGTCCCAGTGACAAGAAAAGGGAGGAAGGGAAGAGTTTTCTCTGGGGCAAGGTGTGGAACGATACAGGAGAAGAACGTATCTCACGTTTGGTAACCCTGAATGGATATTCCTTGACTGCTGACACCGCTGTGCGGATTGCGGAAAAGGTCCTTTCTGGAAATTTCAAGACCGGCTATCAAACTCCATCAACTGCCTACGGCGCAGATCTGATTCTTGAGGTTACGGGTTCAACCCGTACCGACCTTTAATTTTCCCGGACGTAAACCACCTTATCCATTTTTGGGATGAGGACTCCTATTCGGTGAATGGGCAATCCGTGAGTACGCAGCACGTCTTCAAATTCACTTGCTCCTGTCTTCTTCACGGATACCAACAATCCACCGCTGGTTTGTGGATCGCAAAGCGTAAGCAAAGACTCCGATCCAATGCGGTCCACCTTTCCCTGATAGCTGCTCCAGTTGCGCATGGTGTTGTCAGGATAGATCATTTGAGAAACATACGTTTTGACATTGGGTATCAAGGGAACTTCTTCATAGAAGATTTCCGCGGACAAGCCACTACCCTCGCCCAATTCAATAAGGTGTCCCAGCAAACCGAATCCGGTAACGTCAGTCATGGCGGTGACACAATCCAACGGGCCCATGGCGGCCCCAGCGCTGTTTAACTGGGTCATCACACGAACCGCTTCCGCCAAGTCTCCGGATGAAGCCCGTCCTCGTTTTTGAGCCGTGGCGATGATACCCACGCCAATCGGCTTGGTGAGGTAAAGAACATCTCCCGCCTGCGCTGTATTGTTACGCTTGATGCTGCGCTTATCGGCAATGCCCGTGACGGCCAATCCAAAAATTGGTTCAGGACTGTCGATGCTGTGCCCGCCCGCAAGAGGGATTCCTGCCTCGTCGCAAATGGCGCGGCTTCCATCCAGGACCTGCTGGGCCAGGTGAGCAGGCAATTTGGAGATAGGCCATCCCAGGATCGCAATGGCCATCAGCGGTCGCCCTCCCATGGCATAGACATCGCTTATCGCATTGACTGAAGCTATTCTCCCAAAATCCCTTGCATCATCCACAATCGGCATGAAGAAATCCGTTGTGCTGATTATGCATTGACTGCCGTCCAGGTCATATACAGCCGCATCATCTTTCGATTCATTGCCAACCAGCAAACGAGGGTAATGCCTGGGAGCGAGAGTGGAATGAAGAATGGTGTCTAACACGGCCGGAGAGATCTTGCACCCGCAACCGGCGCCGTGGGAAAATTGAGTGAGCTTAACTTCTTCCATATTGGTTAATCAATTCACCCGCAAAACGGGCCAGGTCGGTTCCGTTCCAGGGGCTGACGAACAAAAGTTGATTGGTGCGCTTCTCCATACTATTCACATAGGCCTTGTCGTAGTAGGTCAGCAGTATATCAATTACCGCAGGCATGTCATCCCGCTGAAGGTGATCACGCGCCGCATTGAAGTTTTGTCCCCCCAACTTTTTTGTAATCCTCTTCATGATCTCCAGGAACTCATTTCGGTCGGCGGGTCCGTATTCCTCCACCAGTCGTTTCACCCGCACTTCCTTGGGAACCTCCATCCTCACCAGCGGGCTGGCGTGAAGTGTTGACCAGAAGTCGGTAGGCAGGAAAATCTTCCCGATCGCGATCGATTCGTCTTCTACCCAAACCGTCCGCTTCGGGTCGAGGGTAAGAATCTGTTCATAAAGTTCATTTTGGAACTGTTCTGTCGTCGGTTGGGGAGGTTGCAGGAGGTGGCCAAAAGCTGAGCCTTTGTGATGCGCCAGCGCCTCCAGGTCGAGCACCTGCTGGCCTTGTCGGGCCAGTTCGCGCAGGACGTCGCTCTTTCCACTCCCCGTGCAGCCCGTGATAGAAACCAATTTCAGGGGAGCCCGGAAAGCATCCAGTGCGGCCTGCCTGTATGTTTTATACCCGCCAGCCAGGACGTGCGATCTGACTCCGGCCATGCCGATAAACTGGGAGAAATTCGTTGAACGCATTCCTCCACGCCAGCAATGAACAATTACTTCCTTGCCCCCGGCGACTTCCTCGGCGGCAGTTACCATATCCAGGAGGCGGGGGCCTACGAGGCGGAAGCCTTCATGAATGGCTTCCCGTTGTCCGCGTTTCTTGTAGACTGTACCGACAACCTCGCGCTCTGCATTGGTTAGCAGCGGGATGTTGCGAACATTCCTGATGTGCCCGGCCGCATATTCTCCTTCCGATCGCACATCGATAACGGGCAACTCATGCCGTAGCGACAGAAAATCCGATAACGCAAGTTGCATGGGCGGCAAGTGAACCGCAAAGTTCGCAAATAATCAGACAACCCGGCTGGAGGAATTAATCGTCGAAGTTCACCCCAATATTGGATGCGATGCCGATGCGGAATCCCGACGCGAGGTAGTTGCCTTGCTGGAAGGAACCGGCGAACTCAAGTCGGAATATCCGCAGGATGCCGTCCAGTCCATAACCAAGTTCGACAAAATTTGAAGAGGTAGGACTTGCCAGGTAGTTTACAAACAGGTTTTCGGTGATTCCCATCAAACGTACATAGGGAATCCGGGTGACAAGAAATTTCCTGAGGTGATAGTGTACATTGGCCGTGAGGTATTTGTCTTTGGTGCTGAAGGCATAGTAATCCAACAGGCGATAGCTCCCGACGGGGTCGGTCGTGACAAAAGGAGTCTTGTTTCCCAGGAAGTGTTTGTAATCCATAAAATACATTCGGCGTCCGCTAAAGAACGTTCCCCCTTTCACCAGGACATCCAGGGTGCCCCGGATACCGAACTTCACCTGGTGACGGATGCCCAGCTCCAGCATTTCATAGGACACATCGCTGTTCAGGGCGCCGAAACCACGCCTGAATTCAGCCATGAACGTTGGAGAAGAATTGCTCACCCGCTGGCGATTGCCATTTCGCACCCGGAATTTCAGCCACGGCCTTGCCTCCAGGCCGATGATACCTACAAATGCATGGTGAGGCTGAAAGCTGGTGTTGGGAAGTTCCGCGCTCACCGGCGCATTCGGCGTGTATTGCTTCTCTTCATAATCAATCCACGTGATATCGCTGTTGTTGGCCAGTTCCGACCGATGTGACCATGTCCATTGCGTATAAGCCGTCACGTACTGGCTGATACGATCACGCCATTTGAAATCCACATAATTGCGCTCGTATAGTTTCATCAGGTTGTCTTCGAGAAACAATGTGGTAAACGAATTGATAATGTGATGGATGGGCTCGTCGGAGTTGTATTGATGGACATATCGGCCGCCCTCGAGGGTAAATCGATGGTTACGGGTCCGAAAGTCCACCCGAAGAATTCCTGACAATTGCTTTCTTGAGAAAGCGTAGCGTGCCACGGGTGTGATCTGCAGCCGGGCGGTTCGGGGTCGCGCATCCGGATTCAGCGTATCCCGCTTCACCCACCTATGATAGAGGCTGACTCGGTAAATAAGGTTCCATCCTTCCACCGTGTTGAACCCGCCGTTGGGAAAGTGAATCTCAAACGAACTCATTTTACCGAGGCTGTACGTATCCCCGATCAACACATCCCAGGGCTGAAAGCCTTTGCTTTTGGATGGTTTAAGTGAATCCCCTTCCTCTCGTTTTCGCTGAACTTCTGATATGCTGTCATTCACTTTGTAGCCTCTCACCTCTTCCCGGGTGAGTTGCACAGGTCGCATTTCCGCCCAAAAGGTGGAGTCCTTTTTGTAAGCCAGTGAATCGACCTTGAACGTTGTTTCCTCGATCACCTCCGGATCCTTCTGTTCCTGGCGCTCCGCCTTCTCATACTCCTTCACCATTTGGTTGAGTTCCTTACGGGTAACCTCCTTGCCCGCTTCGAGCCGCTGCTGCAGCTGTTGCCCTTTCTTGCTATATTTTTTTTCAACCTCCTTGGCTTGCTCCTTCTGAACCGTCTCGTCAATGACCGTCATCTCCAGCGGCAGGGCCGGGTTTAGTGTTATCTTATAATCCTTGACCGTAGCCAGGTACTCGGCAACGAATTCAAACCCAAAGATTCGTCCTTCGACTTCAAATTGTTGCGAAACAGGAAGCCACGCCTTGTCTTCAACGGGATTATAAATCTGCTTAACATGAAATTTTATTCCCAACTTCGTCACACGCAGGTCGGTGCTGTGGATGCTCCACCAATCTTCAACGATGTAGAGGGTGCCCTCAAAGACGTTATCCCCTCGCGAACGCGGCGTGACTTTGATTTTACTGATGTCATAGGTGCGGTCTTTGAAGGTGCCTTCATAGGTGAAGCGGTAGTAGGAGAATGCTTTCGGTGAAAGGGGTGATACCGTCTCTGCAATTTCCGGCTCATAAAGGCTTCCAAACACATAGGCATTTGGCGACGTGTTACGGTTATTCCCATTCGTATACACCGCAATAACCTTCTCGTCGAACTTGTTCGGGCGGGTGTAGGTAATTTCGCTTACGGATTCCTGGATGAAGACGCGATCCTTGGTAATGCCTTCCTTTTCCAGCGCCTTCTTGGCCAACCAGGGGTAATCCTTCAACTGGCCCTTTCCTTTGATATAGACTTTGGCTGTGTATTTATCGATCTGCTGCGTATGGTATTTGGCTTTGGCGATGGCCTTGCGCATGATGGTGTAGGCCGGATCCTCCTTGCCTGCCTTGACCGTGACTGCCTGCAGCTGGATTACCTGCGCCTTTAGGATAATATCGACATTGATAAAATCGTCAGTAATATCGACCGTACGACTAACCGTTTCATAACCCAGGTAATGATAGACAAGATCGTACCGTCCCGGCGCCAAGGTAATTTCATAATGGCCATCCGGGTCACTTACTGCCCCCGAAGCTGTTTGCCGCACGTAAATCGTTGCATAGGCCAGCGGAGTTCCCTCATCACCTTTGATCGTGCCACGAATGCCGCCACCTTCAGCGGCCAGGCAGATGATCATGAACGTGGCAAGGAGGACGGCCTTCATTGATCTCCAAGACGAAAAGAAGTTCATGGGGGTTGCCAGTGTGACCAAATTACCTGTAAAAATTGCGCAACCGGATCAATTCATCCACGGGTTCCGGCACCAGGTATCGTATGGATTTACCTTCCTGTACGCACTGGCGAATATAGGTGGCCGAAATATCCAAAAGAGGTGCCGGGACGAGTCGCACATGGCTATGACGAAGAATTGGCGAATCTGTTACACCGGGCCTGGGATAGACATAGAGTCCGTACTGATCCAATATCTGCTGGTAGTTCTTCCACTTCTCAAAATTGACAAGGTTATCCTGACCGATAATGACAATGAATTGCTTCCCGGGGTTCTTTTCAGCCAGCACGGTGAGCGTGTCAATGGTGTAGCTGGGTTTGGGCATACGGAATTCGACATCGGTGACCTCCAGTTTGTAGTTGCCTGAAATGGCTGCTTTAACCATATCGTAACGGTCAAATTCGTGGAGCAGCGTCTTTGAGGGTTTAAACGGATTTTGCGGAGAAACAACAAACCACACCTTGGCCAGGTCCGTGTTCTCCGCCATGATGTTGGCGATGATCAGGTGGCCGGTATGGATCGGGTTAAACGATCCAAAGAAGAGTCCGATCTTTTGCTGGGTCGTTTCCACGTTTGGAATCCATCCGGATTATTTCTTTCGAAATTCGTCGTACAAGCGCTGTGCCTCCGCACACGAACGGGCAAGGTCTTCATTCACAAGAACAACATCAAATCGATCCTGGAATTCGAGTTCGAACTTGGCCTTAAACAAACGTTGCGACATGCTGGCATCGGTCTCGGTGCTTCGCTTTCTCAGTCGCTGCTCCAGTACATCCAGGGAAGGGACTTTGACGAAGATGGCAAGGGCTTTGTCTCCAAAATACTTTTTCAGGTTAATGCCCCCTTTCACATCGACATCAAAAACCACGTCCTTGCCTTCCTTCCAAATCCGCTCGATCTCCGACTTAAGCGTTCCATAAAAATTACCCGCATACACTTCCTCCCATTCCACAAATTCGTCACGGTCGATTTTCTTTTTGAATTCTTCCGGTGTAAGAAAGTAGTAATCCTTGCCGTCTTGTTCGGTCCGGCCGCGTCGGTCGCGGGTAGAGGCCGAGATTGAAAATCCAAGGCTGGCGTTGTGCTCAAGCAGATAATGCACCAGGGTCGTCTTGCCGGAACCGGAAGGCGCAGAGAAAATAAGGGCCTTTCCTGCCATCAGGAATTCTGTTGAGCGATTTGTGCCTTGATCTTTTGCACCAGGTCGTCCGGGGCTTGATCGGTGCAACAACGATCCTTGACAAGTTTCCTGATTTCGATATCCACCTGGTGGGTCTTAAAGCAAGGCATGCACACATCCATGTGCTTGAGAAAGTAGGCACGCTGCTCCTGGGTAACTTCACCATCGAGGTACAGCTGAAGCATCTCCATGCAGCTTGCCCGTTTCCCGGACGGCGAGGTGAAGGGGTTGGTTAGGTCATTCATAGATCAGGCGGATTTATAGCCCATGGACTTTGCATACTCGCTGAGTTTCTCCTTCAGTAATTGGCGCGCGCGGTGGAGACGGCTTCGTACGGTGCCAATCGGTATATCCAGAATCTTTGCCATTTCTTCATACTTGAAACCCTCCAGGTCGCACAAAATGATGACGGTTCGAAAATCCACATCCAGTGAATTCAATGCGTTCGAAATCTCATCGCCGATCATGTCCTTCAGGGCCTCTACCCGCAGGTCCGGCGTTATTTGCCGGTGAACATCATCGGAGTTGTAGTACGACTCGACCTCCTGATAATCAACTTTACCGGGTTCCTTTGACTTCTTCCGGTAATCGTTGATAAAACTGTTTTTCAGAATCCGGAACAACCAGGCTTTGGCGTTAGTTCCTTTTTGGAATGATTCTATGAACCGAAAGGCCTTGAAATAGGTGTCCTGTACGAGATCCTTGGCATCATCCCGCTCCAAGGTGAGGCGGTAACCAAAATTGTACATGGAGTTGATGTGCGGGAGAAATTCGCGTTCGAAGATCTCCTGCTTTTCGCTCTCGCTATAGTGTTGTTGCGGTGCGCTTTCCTCCATGGTCCAAAATTAGCCAAAAGACCACAGGTTGAAAGGGCTATTTCAACAGTTTGTAGTTCTTGTATTCGCCAACGCGGTGCCCCAGCAACAACAGGCTTGCAAAACGCTTGAGCCGCTCACGCACGGACAGGTGGTTCTTCGACAGATCATGATCAAATCTCCAGTTGAGCCGCCGAATGCGTTCTTGCATAACCCGGGGATGCGACCCGGTAAATCGTTCGAGCGAATCAATCGCTGAGTAATCAAATTCCTCTTCCTTGGGAATGTTTTCGCTCAGCCACTGGTCATCATGATACAACTGGCTAAATGCCTCCTGCTTTCGTCGCATGGCCTTGGGTTCGCGCACCCACCCATAGTGATACATTTCCGCATCGATCAACTTTACCTTGAGTTTCTCGTTGGGCTTCTTCCGGAATCCCTGTGCATCCCGATAGGAGAAAATGTTCCGGTCGTTCCGCACAATCCGGATTTCCCGGCGGTACCACTTCCAGGAGGCCCCCACGTAATCATATGATCCGTAGAAGTGCCGGTAGTTGAAAAGCAAGCCCTCAACCCTGCGGTCATCCAGATACTGGAGCATGGCATCACGAACCACATTGTGGAATTGCTCATGAAGCACTTCATCCGCCTGAATGTAAAAACACCAATCCGCATCGATGGGAACGGCCGCGAAGGCCTTGTCTGTTTCCAATGCCAATACCCGGCCACCTTGTCGTTGGGTATCATCCCATTGGGTGTCAATAATCCTGACTTTAGACGGATCGATGCGGCTTACTACCTCCCGCGTATTATCATCCGACTGCCCCACGGCCACAACCACTTCATCGCAGATGGGCAGAATAGACTGAATCGCTTCCACGACTGGATAGTCCAGCTTAACGGCGTTGCGGATAATGGTGAAACCACAAACTCTCATGATCAGTCAAGCAGGCTTTGATATATCTTCCGGTAAGCCGCCGCCATGTTAGCCCAGGTGAATTGAGCCGCATACGTTTTGCGCCCGGCACACAATTCCGGAGATTCTTTGGCCAATTTGTCAAGAATCAATGCGGCCATTGACTCAGGCTCAAAGTTATTCCAATAGTATCCATAACTGCCGCCAACCTCCGGGAGACTTCCGAGCCTGGAACAGAAGACCGGCTTACCCAACCGGAATGCTTCAATCACCGGTATGCCAAACCCCTCGGAGATCGAAGGGAAAAGCAAAGCTTCTCCCTGTTCATACAACCATTGCTTTTCCCCATCGGTTATTTCGCCAGGCAGAAGTATTCTGTCTGTCAGGCCTGCTGATTCAATTTTCTGCCTGACGGAAGCTCCATAGGCATGGGAATCATTTCCCGCCAGGACAAGTGAGAATTCGGGCAGCAGCTTCATCACCGGTATGAGCACGTGAAGGTTTTTACGGGCAAAGAACGTTCCCACGGAAAAAAGGAACTTGCCTTTCGGTGCCCAGCTTGGGGTCTTTGCTTCAACAACCTCCCGACCCACGCCATTGTAAATAACGTGAATGGGTCTCCCGCCGATCTCGAGTCGGGCTCTGACGAGTTTTTCAGTAAAACGAGATACTACGGTGATCACCTCGGCACGATTGACCAACCGCTGGACCCGCTCCAACTCTTTCTCTGCCTTATGCTCAGCCTTTTCATCGAGAAAATGAAGTCCATGTACAGTGAGTATGACGCGAGCTTTGCCCGGAACGCCGGTGAACCTCGTATTCTCTGCAGTCATGTGCCACACGCGGCAATCCTGATAGAGCCACGATTGCAACGCCGTTGGCGCATGACGGCGCAACCAGTTGGCGGATTCAACCCCTATGCCGGGAGGCACCAGCGCTCGATAGTTCGGATGAACAAGCGCCATAAGTTGCGCTTCCGGCAGGGGAAGCAGGCTAAGCTCGTGCAGCAAGTAAAACGAAAATTGCCCCAGGCCTGTGTGCAAATACCGCAGTGGCGAACTGTCAATTACAATTCTCGGTCTTTCAGGACGCTGCATACCTTTTGCTCAGCGTCAAGTCTGCGTATTGTTCGATCTTCTGATATACCTGCACCGGAGAAATCTCATTTACACAATGGCAAATCTTACTGTTACGACAATCACTGCAATTTCTGTTAACCACCAGGTAGCTGGCATGTGTGCCGATAGGTTTCCATCGCCCTGGATGGATCGGTCGCATGGGCGAATAAATTCCAACTGCAAATTTCCCCAGCGATGCGGCCAGGTGAAGTACCCCAGTACTGCAGGCCACCAGTCCGTCGACCTGACTTACAAACGACATGAGGTCATCCAGCGATAGCTTCCCGGTCATGTCCACCACATGAGGAAGGGCAAACAGTCCGGGTTTTTCCTTGCGGATTGCATCTCCTTCCTCCTTAAGTCCCGTTATGTAGATTTGGTACCTGTCCTCCGGCAATGACTTTGCCAGGGCATAGTAGTTATCCAGGTGCCATTCACGGGCGCTTCCCTTTGACTTGGGGTGAAGGATCAGGTTAAAGCGACCGGAAATCAGGTGTGGAGCATGATCGCGCAGGGTTGGAACCAATCCATACAAGGAGGACATTTCTTTAAGGTGGAGGTCCCAATAGATCTTGAAAGGAGAAAGGAGCTTGAAGTTCAACTGGCATTCATGAAGCTCAGAGCCCAAGCGTGTGAAATAGATCCGGTAATTAAAATAAAGCCAGCTGAACCACCTGCGCCCGGTTGCCACCCGGTTTGGAATATCGATGTGACGAGCCACTTTTGCGACATCACGATCCGGATAAACAAAAATGATCGTGTCGGCCTGGATGGACCTTAGCACGTCTGGATTGTCAATTACTTCCTGCCGGTCCAAAAATTTTTCCACATGCACGCATCGGTCAATGACCGCCCGGGTATACGCTTTGCCGATGAAGTAGAGATGCGCCTCCGGCATAAGTCGCTTGATGAAGCCCAATAAGGGCAGGGTGAGTACGACGTCACCGAGGTTGTCCGTCCTGCTGATAACAATTCTCCGGCCAAGCATCAATCGTTTGTTGATCTCATACAGCTTGGCATACTTGTAGAAGGCGTGATTAGCTTCTGCCTTGGCCACCATCATCCCCTCATAGCCATCCAAGAAGCCCCACTTGAGGAAATAGCTTTTTATAAAGGCAAACGTCGTATGGAAATAGGTGATGAACAGGGAGCTGTATTTTCTTCCCGCATTTTCGCTGGCAAAAATGTCTGAGTATCGCTGGATTTTTTCCAGTGTTTCAGAAGGGTCCTTATAGGCCAGGTGCAGGATATCACCCCGGAGATGAATCACCTTCACGCCACGCTTCAACACAACTTTGTCGTGAGGATTGCCACCCCCCCAGATGCCCAGGGCTTTGTTCCATAAACGAATTTTTCTGTCCGGGTACCAGGCGCCGTGGGTAATCCACCGACCTCCGTAACTGGACAAGCGATTCATTCGGTAGGCCTCTGCGGGCCAGTTATCCTTTATTTCAAGAATAGACTGAGTTAACTCCTCAGACAGGTATTCATCAGCGTCAAGCGATAGGATATTCGGATAGGAGGCCTGGGAAACCGCAAAGTTTTTTTGGTCGATATGATTTCGGAAGGGATGCTCAATGAAGCGCACACCTTTCGCCATACAGATCGACCGGGTCCTGTCCTTGGAGAAGGAATCAACCACTACAATCTCGTCAGACACCAACTGCAGCGAATCGATACACCGGGCGATGTTCTTCTCCTCGTTGTATGTAATAATGACGCCGCTAATCTTTGCCATAGAACAAAATTAACGAGAAACCATTGAATTATCCGGGAAAGCCCCGCTTCATTGGACTTCTTTACAGATCATAAAAGCAGTACCTTGAATAGTGCATTTTCGAGGTGCAGAAAGCAAACTCTCTGACAAGGAACTGTTAGAGCGATATACCGCTGATCAACGTCTGGAGTGGCTGAGTGCGCTGTACCTCCGCTACACTTCCATGGTCTACGGCGTTTGCCTGAAATACCTGAAAGACCGTAACGAGGCACAGGATGCCGTTATGCACATCTTCGAAATGCTTGTCGAGGACTTGCTGAAGCATGAAATCCTCAATTTCAGGGCCTGGTTGTATGTCAAGGCCCGAAATCATTGCCTGATGCTTTTGCGTGCAACGAAGGGAAGACACTGGGAGGAAATCTCGACCGCGCTTATGGAAAATGGGGTCGCCCTGCATCCGGAAGAAGAAGTGCGGTTTGATGAGGATCGCTCGCGCCTGGAAAGATGCCTGAAGCAACTTGCCGAGCCGCAACAAGTATGTGTCACGCTGTTTTACCTGCAGGAGAAGTGCTATAAGGAAATCACCTCCATGACCGGATTTGACCACAACCAGGTGAAGAGCTACATTCAAAATGGCAAACGAAACCTCAAGAATTGCCTGGAGAAGAATGAGTGAAGACCGCGATGATATTACCCGATACCTCAGCAATCAAATGAATGATCGCGAAAGACATGCCTTTGAAAAGCGCATGTTGAACGATCCCTTTCTGGCTGAGGCAGTGGAAGGAGCGGAAACCATCAGGCCCGAAGAATTCCGGGAGGATTTGCAATCCCTGGAGCAACGACTCGCTTCCCGTCGGGAATATGCGTGGAGCATGACTATACGTATAGCTGCGGGGGTCGTGCTTGTCTTTGTGGTGGGATGGCTGGCCTATCGCGAAACTCCTCCCCCTCCGGAATCCCTGGCATTGAAAAAACCAGATTCCACCTCACTTCCTACTGGTGATTCCTCCGGTCAGCTGTTGACAATGGCCAATCCTGCAACTAGTCAACCGGAATCAACTCCAGCGGGCGACCAGCCCCGCCAGTCCAGGGCGGAACGCACTCCTGCTGATACAAATTCACTTGCCTCAACCTCAGGTGCCCTTGCCCGGCGTGAGCCCATTGAAACCGAATCAAAGACTGGTATTGGAGTCGATGCCGCTCAACCACAGGCGCAGGCTGTCCACGACGCAGCCAAAGAGCTCGCCATTTCAGAAGAATCTCCTTCGGCAAAGTCAGCTGCTGCTCCTTCCCGATCACAGGCAGGGAAGGCTGTGACCGCTGATGAAAAGTCCAGGAAGGATGTCTCCTTCAGTAGCCTTCTTATTGTTCCAAGTCCAAATTCTGATTTCTCAGCGAAGACATTTGAAACTCTGCCTTTGCCTTCTGGCGGGATAGACAACTATCGGCAGTATCTGGATCGCGGCAAGCGCATTCCTGAATCCGCCCAGGCCGCCGCTGTCAGTGGCACGGTGGTTATTGACTTTGTCGTTAACGAAAGTGGTGCCGTCTCGCAATTCACCACCATCCAGTCAATTGGCTTTGGCTGTGAAGAAGAAGTGAGAAGGCTGATCAAAGAGGGCCCGGCCTGGCAGCCGGCAATCGTTGGCGGGAAACCTGCTGCCGCGACGGTTCGTGTTTCTGTCACCTTCTAGCTCATACAACCTTCTTCCGGATCGAGCGGGCATAGGTTCTGCTTACCGGGAAACTCTTCCCATTTTGCATTTTCACGACCATGCCCCCATTGAAATGACGCTCAATCTCTTTGAGCATATTGATATTGATTATCGTAGACCGGTGCACGCGGATGAAGGTGTCCGGATCCATGATCTCCTCAAGTTTGCCAATGCCCGAGGAGCTGACAAACTGGTCATTCTTGGTGGTGATGATGGTGTAATCACCCGATGCTTCCAGGTAAACAATGTCCTCCACGGGCAGATTGAACAATTTTTCCGATTTCTGAACGAAAATGTGCGACTCGAAATTTCGGTTTTCTGGCTTGAGACTCTTCAGCAGCTCTTCCACGGTACCCCGTTCGGTTGTCTTGCGCTTTAAGGCGCGACTCACCGCCGAACGGAATCTCTCCTCATCGAGCGGTTTCAGCAGATAGTCAACTGCGTTCTTCTCAAACGCCTTGATGGCGTATTGGTCGTAGGCCGTGGTGAAAATCACATACGGATCGTGATCGATTTCGTCAAGCACGTCAAATCCATTCATCCCCGGCATTTGTACGTCGAGAAATAGGATATCGGGCTTGAGCTTGTTGATTTGTTCAACGGCCTCGCTTCCCTTCGCGCATTCACCCACAATGCTGATTTCAGGATACCCTTCCAGGTACTCCCTCAGCAGGTCTCTCGCCAGCTTTTCATCATCCACAATCAGGCAGGTCGTATTCATAAGCTTTGATTTTCGAGTACAGTAACAGGGTTTGACGTTTTCTCGGTAGACTCCAATACAGGAATGCAAAAACTCACCGTGTAGCCACGTTCACCGGATTGCACAGCAAGCCCGGCCGAGGGGCCATAGTACGTCTTCAGGCGCTGATCGGTATTGCGCATGCCCACACCGCTTGAGCTTCCATCCATAACCTTCTTGGCATGGATACCCAACCCATCGTCAGCCACTTCGAAGTATACTCCACCGGGGACGCGGCGGATCGAAAGGTGAATGGTGCCGCCGTCCTCCTTTGGACCAATGCCGTATTTCACCGAGTTTTCGACCAGTGGCTGAAGGATCATGGGTGGAATACTCAATCCCAGGCAGGTGGTGTCAATGTCTTTGACGAAGGAAAGGCGGTCGCCGAAGCGAACCTGTTGAATCCGGATATAGCTTTCAATAAAGTCAACTTCACTGGCCAGTTTTACCATTTTGCCGCTGTGGGAGTCAAGGGCGTATCGGAAGATATCCGAAAGCTGGGTTATCACGCGACGCGCCTGGTCCTTGTTTGAGTTCATCAGCGTGGAAATTGAGTTGAGCGTATTAAAAAGAAAATGCGGGTTGATCTGTGATTTGAGAAGCGATATCTCCATTTCCTTGTTCTTGAGTATTAGTTCCGTCTTTTCTTTCTCTTCCTTTTGTCGACCCTGGAAGTAGGAAATTACGTAGTAGACGCCCACGGTGATGATGTACTGATCATAGAAGTTCAACGCTTCCCAGTTAAGGAGATCGATCATGAACTCTTTCCAATTGTCGAAGTAGATCAGTCCGTCCATATAGTCGGTGAAATAGTAGGACAGCGATCCCATGATCATAAAGAAGATAACCAGGCCAACCGCGTGGCCAACCACCTGGGTGACCGGGCGAAACCGGAACAACCAGTGTGCATAGAGAAAAGTAAGCACAATCAGTACACAGAGCGCCTCCCACAAATACAAGCCATTCCAAAGGACATAGGTAAAGGGCCGCTTCAATTTCCATTCAAAGAATGTGCTAACGGCAAAGTTGACTGCATACCAAACACAGATTACCACGTATGCCCGCTTCCAGATTTTGGGTATGTTATCAAGCCACCGCACGCTGTAGATTCTTTCCGCTTCGAAAATGTAAACTCCAGTATAAAGTTAGGGATAAGCGCACAATCAGTGACGAACCGCTGCGTTCTCCCGTTAGAAGGTCATTAGTGTCGACGAGTGACCGAAAGGTTGATGTTCGCAATGCTGTACCTTTAGGATAACTATAGTCGGGTGATGATGCGTTTCTCCTTGCTTGCGGGGTCTCTGTTGTGTTTTTGCTCATGGACTGCCCTGGGACAAATGCTCACCTTGTCCGGGAAAGCCATCGACAAGGAATCACTTGAGCCTCTTCCCTATGCCACGGTTGGGTTAAAGGGGCAGCCTTTTGGCACGGTTGCCAATTCCCTCGGCGAATTCGACTTCCACATACCCCCGGAAATGATTGATCAAACCCTGGTCATCAGTATGCTGGGGTACAATAACTATACCGCCGAGGTGTCGACACTTCTCAAGGAGAACATCAACATGATCTGGATGGAGAAATCGACCACCGTATTGAGCGCATTGGTGGTTTCTGATTCGCTAACCGGCGGTGAGATTCTACGCATCGCCTTGTACCGCATGCAGCAAAACTATCCTTCGACTCCGTACCTCGTGGAGGGATTCTATCGCGACATCAAGAAGATTGCCAATACCTATGTTTCCTTGCTGGAAGCCGCCATCAAGATTTATGATGAAGATTTCAGGGAGCCGAGAAATAAGTTCAAACTCCGTGAACGCGTTCAACTTCTGGAAGTAAGGCGAAGCCTTGGGTACAGCAACCGGTTCACGTCCTATTTTGACGAAGACAACCTCCTGGAAGAAGTCTTGCTTCATAATAACATAAGGTACCGTCAATTCCCCGAAGAAGACGTGTTTTATGAGCATCTCAAACGAGAGCCGAATACCACCTATGACGGGCACGATGTATTTGTGATATCCATCACTGATGATTTCTATCTGAGGCTCTTCATCGAAAAAAAGACGTTCGGCATCTTGCGGATGGAATATGAAAACAATGCCATTCAGCCCATCAACAAGAAGCGCGGACTGATGAGCAAGTTCGTGGGGATTAAGAAAACCATTGAGTACAAATACTACCAGGAGAAGTTGTACCTCAATTACATCGAAGTGCTTTCACGAATCAACTGGTATGACATCAATACCGACAGCTTAAAATTTGAGACGGAACTCTCTCAGCATTTGATGGTCAATCGTGTCTTGCCTCACGCCGATGAGCGGATTCCGGCCACCTCCAAAATGCGCCGGTACGGCCTTCAGTACCAGGACCTGCCTTACAACAAGGAATTCTGGGATCGGTACAACGTAATCAAAGAAAGCCCCCTTGACGCAAGAATCATTGCGGATCTTGAACGGGCGGGCCCCCTGGAGAAACAATTCGAAAAGTTCTGATCAGCGGCCGGCTGGGCGCCCCAGGTACAAGGTCAGGCCAACGCTAATGCTGCTAAACCGATTCCCACTCCTAAGGTCATAAACCACGCCGTATTCCGGCCGGAGTGCCCACCGCTGCAGGTTCGTGCTGATCCCAAAACCCAGGTTGGCGGCAGCCATGAATGAATTAGTAGGGTCGTAGCCGCTCACACTAAGAATGGTCTTGACCGATGGATTGACCTCGATCATGTTTTTGATAAGAGGGAGTGTAATCAACAAGGAAGGCTGCGTTTGGGCCGGCTTGAAGTCCACAAACCAAACTGGAACATATAGCGAGAGATAATCTTTGATCAAACTCACTTTCGGGCCGATGGCGAAAACATGCTGCTCCTTGTTCATGAATTGAATTTGTTCGAACCGGAGGCGCATGTCAACGCGGTCCGATATTCCGTAAGCCGCCTGTATTCCGATCATGTGTCCCCCCGATTTGATTACACGACCGCCCTCAACGGGGCTGGATGCTTCCCGGAATTTAACATCGGCATAGCCCGGCGTGACTTCCAGGTTATGCCTGCCCACCAGTCGCGCGCTCTGTAATTCGGAGGCAATGGGTGCGCACTGGTACAAGAAGTTCGAAAGTAAAACAACGTATGCGAGGCGCGAGGTGAGGTGCGACGCACACTCTGTCCATTTTTTTGCTCCAGCTTTCATCTTCGTCGTCATTTGGTTGACGAGCGAAAGGTGGCAGGAGCTGTTCTGCAGCTCGCATCAACTTCGTCTTCCCGGAATTTGGGAATCTGCGAATCATCGTATCAAACGGAAGAGTTGGTCCCGGAGGAATTGATTTTCGCGGCATTGAAATCGAAAGCCTCCAAGGAAACG
The DNA here is from genome assembly GCA_041912235.1 of Cyclobacteriaceae bacterium. Classification (GTDB taxonomy): domain Bacteria; phylum Bacteroidota; class Bacteroidia; order Cytophagales; family Cyclobacteriaceae; genus ELB16-189. Next base: position 21,103 of record JAYRNL010000198.1, on the reverse strand, counting down.
CATCCCGGGTTACAGACAGGAGCTGGTCCGGCGCGACGTGCAAACTGATCGGGTTTTGACAGAGATCGGGGGACCAACGTGCAACACTTCGTCATTGAGGCGATCACAGGTTGCGAATTTTGCAACACATACCCCCATAGGTTGCAATTTCCTCTTCGGAAATCGGTCAAATTCACAATGCCGATCCGAGTCAGAAATGAGGCCTGTGGGCTTGATTTAGCCAATATTTAGGTATATTTAACTACCTACCTACCTAACCCGGATGAATAAGGAAACCATCCAATCCTCTTTCCTTAGCCAGGTCCGAAGCAAACTACCGCCTTCCCTGAGCTTTGCCGATGAACTCGCCGAACTGCTGAACATCAGCCGCGATTCGGCCTATCGCAGAATTCGGGGCGAAACCCTGCTGTCGCTTGACGAGGTAAAGAAAATGTGCGACCATTTTCACATTTCCCTTGATCATGCCCTCTCGCCATCATCCGACATGGTAACCTTTCAGGTTCGGGCGCTCAACACCGAACACTTTTCATTCGACAAGTGGCTGAAATCGATTTACGAGAATCTTAACATGGTGGCCCAGTTCGAGGACAAGGAGATGATCTATAATGCCAAAGACTTGCCCATCTTTCATTTCTTCCATTATCCACTTCTGTCGGCATTCAAGATGTATTTCTGGAAGAAATTCTTTGCCCGGAATTCCAACGACCGTACGGAGAAATTTTCAACCGGTTGCATTCCGCAAGACCTGATCAGCCTTGGTGCTCGCATATGGGACAAGTATACCACCATACCCAGCGTTGAGATCATGAATACGGAGGCACTAACCGTCACCTTGAGAAACATCGAGTTCACCAAAGAATGCGGATTCTTTTCCAATGACGAGGACCCTCTTCGCTTGTGCGACGAATGTGATCAACTGATCGACGGTCTGAGCAGGCAGGCGGAAGCCGGTAAAAAGACTTCCGGCGCCGGGCAAACAGAGGGAGCCGGCTATCAACTTTATCACAATGAGGTCCTGATCGGCGACAACAGCATTTTTTTCAAAATGGGTGAAAAGAGGGTATCCTTTGTGTTAGGAAACAATTTTGACATTATGGCAACCTCACAGGAGTCCTTTTGCAGACAAACCGAGGATCACATCAACAACCTGATTGCCAAATCCACGCTGATCAGTCACAACGCCCAGCGGGAAAGATCAAAGTTCTTCAACCGGGTCTCAGAAAGGGTTCAGGAAACGCGCAAGCGACTGCGCTGATCAGCTCGTCGATTCGCTAATAGCTTCCTCCAGCAATTCTTCCCGGTCTATGGGTACGACACCCACATGCTGACAAACCAGGCCGCCACCCAGGTTGGAAAGAAAGGCTGTTTCCCCAGCAGGCAAATCAAGGGCAACGCAAAGCGCTGCTATACTCACCACAGTATCTCCGGCGCCGGATACATCGGCAATCTCCCTCTTATGCGCCGGAATGATTTTCTGCATGCCGCCCCGGTCAATGTACATGCCATGTTCCGACATGGTAAGCATAACGCCATCCACATTCAGCTTTTCTTTCAACAATTGGACAGCGTCCTTAACTGAGGCCGGATCCCCCGGATCAAAATCAATCTTAAGCCCTTCGCGCAACTCCTTTACATTGGGCTTAAACAAGGTGACGCCCTTGTAATGAAGAAAGTTTCTCTTTTTCGGGTCAACCACCGTGGGAATCCTCTTTTCCCTGGCCAATTTCACTGTTCGCTCGATTAACGACGGCGTGATTACCCCTTTGTCGTAGTCCTCAAAGAGAATTACATCGCATTGGGCAATCAAGCGCTCGATACAGGCCAATAAGTGCTTTTCCTCATCCGCAGTGGCCACTGCGTCAGACTCCTGATCGATACGAACCACATGTTGATCGGAGGCGATCACCCGTGCCTTGACCGTCGTGGGTCGCGCCGCGCTTGTTACAATTCCTTCCGCGGCCAATTTCTTTTCGGCGAGAAGGCTACGCAAGAGTTTTCCATTGTCGTCGTCACCCGTCATGGCACACAGAATCGGGGTTGCGCCCAACGACAACACATTCAACGCTACGTTGGCCGCTCCACCCAACCGATTCTCCCGTCTGGTCACTTGTACGATGGGAACCGGCGCCTCAGGAGATATTCGGTTCACCGATCCCCAGATGTAGCTGTCCACCATGATGTCACCAATGATGAGGACCCGCAGCTTCTTGAAACGACCAAATAGTTCAGGCCACGACTGCATGAGAGGGATTGGTTTCCTTCAGGCTCGCTAATACGTTCTTGATTCGGCGAAGTGCCTCAATCAGATCATTCTCGGAAGCTGCGTACGAAAGCCGTATGCAATTTGGGTCACCGAAAGCAGCACCAGGCACCAGGGAAACATGCGCCTTGTCAAGCAGGTAGAGACACAGGTCGTCACCGTCCTTTATCGTGTGTGTGCCGTCTGACTTTCCAATGAAATGGCTTATGTCAGGAAAGAAATAAAATGCCCCCGATGGATAATTGGCTTTAATACCCGGAATCTCTTTCAACAAACCATACACCAATTCGCGGCGCTTCCGGTATTCTTCCACCATCTTCATCGTGGGTTGAATGTCGCCGGAGATGGCAGCAAAAGCGGCACGTTGCGAAATGGAGCTGTTGGCCGAAGTGAGCTGCCCTTGCATCTTGATGGCTCCATCGGCAATCCATTTTGGCGCGCCAATATATCCCACACGCCAGCCGGTCATCGCATAGCCCTTGGCAAAACCATTCACCGTAATCGTACGGTCAAACATGCCTGGCAACGACGCGATACTCGTTTGGTCGCCGGTAAAATTGATGTGCTCGTAAATTTCATCAGCGATAATGAGCAAGCCCGGATGCTTGAGAACGACATCCGCGATAGCCTGCAATTCTTTTCTTGAAAAAACAGAGCCGGTTGGATTGCAGGGGCTGGAAAAGATGATCGCTTTGGTTTTTGGGGTAATGGCCTTTTCCAACTGTCCGGCCGATACCTTAAAATCATTCTGTAAGGTGCCCTGGATCATCACCGGTATGCCCTCTGCCAGACGAATGATGGCATCATAACTCACCCAATACGGCGAAAAGACCACCACCTCGTCTCCGGGATTAATCAAGGCAAACATCACGTTGGCAATCGACTGCTTGGCACCATTGGAGACGACGATGTTCTCTGCCTTGTAAGGCACCTTGTTTTCTTTCTGATACTTCGCTGCGAGGGCCTCCCGCAGATCCGGGTAGCCGGCTACCGGAGGGTAGGCAAAGAACTTACCGTCGTCAATGGCCTTCTTTGCCGCCTCGCAAATGTGCTGCGGTGTGCGGAAGTCCGGCTCGCCAAGGCTCAGGTTGATCACGTCAATGCCCTTTGCCTTGTACTCCCGGGCCTTGCTCGCCATAGCGAGCGTTGCTGACTCTTCAATGGACTCGATCCTTCGTGAAAGATGGTTGGTCATGGTGTCTCAGATCAGGGAGTAAAGAACGGAATTAATCCGCCAAGAACGCAACAGTCCTGAATCTCAGGTAAAGAGGACGCGACCTGTAATGCTTCGGCCAAGGGTAATCTCGTCGGCGTATTCAAGGTCGCCGCCCATGGGAATTCCCCTTGCAATCGATGTAATCTTGACCGGAAAGTCCTTCAGCCGACGGTGCAGGTAGAATGCGGTAGTATCCCCTTCCATCGTCGGGCTCAAGGCGAGGATCACCTCTTTGATTTCCCGTTTCACGTTTCCAACCCTGGCTACCAAGGATTCAATGGTGAGCTCACTTGGTCCAATGCCATGAATTGGTGAAATGATTCCCCCCAGCACATGGTACACACCGGTGTATTGCGATGTGTTTTCAATGGCCATCACATCCTTACTTTCCTCCACGATGCAAACGGTGCTGTGATCCCGGCGGGGGTTGGCACATAGCGTACACTCCTCGGCGTCGGAAATTGTATGGCAGGTCTTGCAGAACTTGATCTCCGTTCGCAGTCGATTAAGCGCTTCGGTAAGGTCTTGGGTCCGTTCCGGCTTTTCTTTCACCAGATGAAGTACAAGGCGTAGGGCCGTCTTCTTTCCGATTCCGGGAAGCTTGGCAATTTCGTTAACGGCGTTTTCTATCAGCTTGGAAGGATAGTCCATTTGTTCTTGACATCAAGTATAGCCAGAAACTCAGCGGCCGAAACCTTACAGGATTTTCGCATCGATACCCGCCTCGCAGATGCCGTCCTTCATCGGCTTCAATTCGTCGAAGGAACCGGATTTTACCGTGCACTTTCCTTTGAAGTGAATGAGCCATGTGCATTGTTCCGCCTGCTCGTTGGTGTGGCGACAAACACGAATCAGTGTTTTGATCACATGATCAAACGTGTTATAGTCGTCATTATAAACCACCAGGTCGTGCAGGTCAATCTCCTCCTCGAGCAACTCGACGACTTCTTCGACTTCGACCAGCGGTTTAGTTCCGCTCACCACCCAGCGCATGACCCTCTGACAATTTGTTTTCTGATCTGGTTCCAAAAGTAGAAAATTTTGGAGAGTTTGGCCGTTTGATTCCCCCTGTATGAGTCCGCTATTGGTGGTTTCCGTCATGGTTGTCTATTTCGGCGCGTTGATCATCATTTCCCTGATCACCTCGCGTGGAGCCACTACCGACACTTTCTTCACCGCAAACCGCCAATCACCGTGGTACCTGGTCGCTTTTGGGATGATCGGGGCTTCGCTGTCGGGTATCACATTTGTCTCCGTGCCCGGCAATGTGGGCAAAACCAATTTCGCCTACTTCCAGGTCGTGTTGGGATACATCGTCGGTTACGGGGTAATCATGACCGTGTTGATGCCGCTTTACTACCGGCTCAACCTTGTCTCCATCTATACCTACTTGGAGACCCGATTTGACCGGTGGTCGTACAAGACCGGTGCTTTCTTCTTCCTCTTATCCCGGACGCTGGGGAGTTCACTCCGACTTTGCCTTTCCGCCACCGTATTGCAGATCTTCCTATTCGACGCCTGGAACGTTCCCTTTTACGTCACCGTCATCATCACCATTTTTCTCATCTGGATTTACACGTTCAAAGGCGGCATCAAGACCATCGTGTGGACCGACACGTTTCAGACCACATTTCTGGTTTCATCCGTAATAATCTGCGTGTACCTGATCGCCGACCGGCTCGGGTTGTCGCTTTGGGAGATGATCCGTACAATCAATGCCAGTGAACTCTCCCGCATATTCTATTTTGATGATGCCAACAGCACGCTGTTTTTTCCCAAACAGTTTTTTAGTGGCGCTTTCATTGCCATTGCCATGACCGGCCTCGACCAGGATTTGATGCAAAAGAACCTTACCTGCCGAAACCTCCCCGATGCACAGAAGAATATGTTCTGGCTCACGTTTTCCATTGTCATCGTGAATCTTCTGTTCCTCACGCTGGGCGCCCTTCTCTATATATATAGTGAAACCCGGGGATTGCCTTTGCCGGCAGTGAGCGATGAACTTTTTCCACGTTTGGCCCTGGGGGAATTTGGATTGGTGGCCGGTATCTTCTTCCTGCTGGGAATCATTGCCTCTTCGTACGCCAGCGCTGACTCTGCCCTGGCGGCACTCACTACATCCTTTTGCATCGATTTCCTTGACTTCAAGAATAAACCCGAGGATGTCAAACGCCGGCAAAAAAACATCGTTCACATTGGATTTTCGGTACTGTTCCTGGTGATCATCCTCATCTTCAAAGAGCTCAATGAACGCACATTAATTGATGCGGTGCTCAATCTCGCCGGGTATACCTATGGGCCACTGCTAGGCCTGTTCTTTTTCGGGCTGCTGACATCCCGAAGGGTCAAGGACAAGTGGGTGCCAGTAGTTTGCGTGGTGGCGCCGTTTCTGTCTTATGGCCTCAGCCTGAATTCTCCCGATTGGTTCAATGGTTACAAATTCAGTTACGAGATCCTGGTCGTAAATGGCCTGATTACCATGGCTGGCCTTTGGCTGATCTCCCGCAAACCGGAGTTGGCGAAGTCCGCTGGCTAGAGCAGCTCTTTGGCGGGATCCCAAAGCCGCCTTTCAAAATCCACCACCTTATCCTTGACGACTTTGACGCCGTCTTTTGCCAGCCGATCCTGCATGGCCGTCGGTGACCCAAAATGGTGTTTCCCGGTGAGGAGGCCCTGGCTGTTCACCACGCGATGAGCGGGGAAACCGCGTTGTCCATGGGCTGCGTTCATCGCCCATCCCACCATGCGGGCGCTCATACCAGTGCCAAGATACCTTGCGATTGCGCCGTAGCTGGTCACTCGTCCCTTCGGAATCAGTTTGACCACTTCATAGACATCCTGGAAGAAATTCGGCTCCGGCTTATCGATTACTTTCTTCTTCGCCATCGTCAACGATGTTACAAAATCTTAAGTTAACGGTGTTCAAAACATCCTTATTTTTGTGCCCTCATGAAGAAAGCGGTGTTGTTGATCGTGTTGGCGATGATCACCCTGGGTGCCACTGCCCAGCATCTCGTATTTCCTGCTGACCCGAACCTCACGCATGTGCAGGAGGGTAAACCGGTCCAATTCACACTTCAACTCAGTGAACCGGTGAAGGGCTCAAAATTCTCAATCGAAGGCAATACCATGCTCGCCATGACGATTGACACGGTTGGCAATTTCAGCTGGATACCTTCCTACGACCTGGTCGACCGGCTAACACTTCAAAAAGATTTCGCCGTCATCTTCCAGGCAACGCTTCCGGATGGAAAACGCATTCGCCAACCGGTTACGTTTACGGTCCATCACGTGAATCGTCCTCCGGTCACGGAGGAATTGCCGGTGTTCTATGTGCGTCAGGGGCTACCCAATTCCTACCAGATCAACACCGTATACGTGTTTGATCCGGACGGCGATCCGATAACGGCCCGACCACGCGAATCGACCATGCCGGAAGGCGCCACGCTGTCCTCCACGGGTCTGCTCTCCTGGACTCCGTCGCGCACGCAATTCAATGCGCTCAAGTCAAGCCCACTAACCATTGAAATCATCGTTCAGGATCAACCTGAAAAACTGGAGTCCGTGGCCAAAGTGGTGGTTAAGCAGACCCAACTGGACCTCCCTCCCAACATCTTTCTGGTCCCAGGCGACAGTTTGTTCACCATTAAGGAAAATGAAGTGGTATACCTTAAGATCTATGTGGCTGATCCAAACGGCGAAGAGAGCATCGACCAGGTAGACTTCGTTTCATCCGACATTCGAATTCCAAAATCCATTCTTAAAGAGAATACACTGACCCAGCGGGAGTTCGCATGGACTCCTGGCTACGATTATGTTGACGATGTGACACAGAAGAAAGACGTCACGTTCACTTTCTTTGTGATCGACAAGAGTAACAACCGGGCACAACGCAAGATCCGGGTAACCGTGGTGGACACGGAGAACGTGGAATTGAAAGACCGCATCCTGGCTCAAAAGTACACGCAGTCGATGACGGCGGCCTATCAGCTACTGGATTTGCTGGACGAAACGCATAAAAAACTTGAGAAGCAATACAGTAAAGCCCGTAAAGGGAAGAAAAACAGGACAATCCTGAACGCATCGTTGGGCGCAGTCACGGGCCTCTCACCATTAGTGCTGCAGCCGGATCAGTCGAAGACCGTTTCGGTCGTCGGTGGAACTTCTGTACTTACGCTAAATTCTCTTGAAGCGGGCCAGGTGATTGGCAAGAATTCACAAGAATATCAGAACCAGATCAAAACCAACCGCGATGTCAGGAATCAATTGCAATTGAAAGGGAATTACTTCGCCCGCAAATACGCTTTGCGTCCCAATCGCCGCGGTTCCGAATTTGAACTGGATCGTGACGACCTCGCCCGGCTCATTAACTCGGATGCTGTGGCCTCTTTAAAACTCCCGGCCGATGCGCGGCCGGTGCCCACGGTAAAGGACCTTCAGAAGGTGTTTCCGGATTATAGCGAGGAATAAGAATCAGGCACCTGTTTTTCTCACGTTGACGGCTGTCATTCCTTTGGGGCCCCATTGAGGCTCAAAGGCTACACGATCTCCTTCATTGATGTCAAAAGTGACTTCGCTGACATGAAAGAAGACCCGCTCACCCGATTGATCGTTTTGGATAAAACCGAATCCCTTGGAAGAATCAAAAAAAGTTACTTTGCCGGTCTGCGAACCCAGAGAGGCCGAACCACCTTTGTTTCGCGAGCCTAACTCGATCTCCGCCTCATTGATCTGCCTTTTTTTGGTCGGATCAGGAGGAGTGGAAGAGATATTTCCATTCTCATCCACATAGGCGAGCATATCTTCAAGGCTCTTTCCCTCTTTGGCGTTTGCTTTCCGCTCTTCCTTTCGCTGCGCCTTTTCCTGCTGCTTCTGGAGTCGCTTCTTTTCCTTTTCCTTCTTGTTGAAAGTTTGTTGTGATTTTGCCATCAGGATTCAAAAGTAGTCAAAATAAATGGCCGTTCTCCATTTTCTCTAATCTCCGAAGATCTGATTGCTTAATAGCGGTTTGCCGACGAGGGATATCGCTATTGCTCAGACATACCCTTCATGAAACCAGATTTCACATTCGTTTGGATTCGAAGGAGAGTAACTGGCTTAATTCAAAGGGGATTATCTGACAGTAATCGCTTTGGTGGGTGTATCAAACCGAGAAGCCAACCTCGCTATCGCCTGGCTTTCCTTCAAGCAAAAGACCCAACAACGTTGGGTCGTGCCTTAGGTTGCAGAGGAGGAGGGATTCGAACCCCCGATCCCCGTGAAGGGATGCCGGTTTTCAAGACCGGTGCAATCAACCGCTCTGCCACTCCTCTGTGAATACGGAAAGCGGAGTGCAAAACTAACTTTTTGACCTCATCCGGCAAAAAACGGGAATCAAATCGTCAGCGACCCTGATCCCTTCAGCCGTTCCCGCCGCTTGGCGCGCTCATGCTGGGCGATGGCGTGCAGCTTCTGCCCGTAGTGGAGGCTGGCATTTATTTCATAGCCAAACAGCAACACGACGCTTAATAACTGGATCCACACCATCAGCGCGATGAGCACGCCAATTGAGCCATATACTTTGTTATAGCTTCCAAAGTTGGTGATGTAGAACGAGAATCCGTACGAAATTGCCAGGCACCCCAGGGTCGCCAGCAACGAGCCGATGGAAAAGAATTTCCAGTTGTAGTGAATGGCCGGACCAAAATAGTAGATGAAAGATACCGCCAGGAAAAAAACAATGAAGATCACCACGAAGCGCAGCAAGAATAGTCCATATAATTGATACCCCTCCAGCCGGATGTGGCTTATGTCCGAAAGTTCATCCGTTACCCGGTCAACCATAAGTTCGCCCACGACCAGGAGAAAGACGGCGGAAAACAGCACTATAGCCAACAAGATTGTCAACCCGGTGGCTGTTAGCCGCATGCGGAAGTAACTCCGTTTCTCGACTGTCTGGTAGCAGGCATTGAAAGCGCGCATCAGTGCTTGCATGCCGTTGGTGGCCAGCCACGCTGCAAATAGGAATCCCAACGTCAACAACCCTCCGCGTTGCTTGCCAATGATATCCAGCACGGTGGAGGAAACCACGCCGTACATGTCTTCAGGCATGTAATCGCTGAGAAATCGCATGATGTTGGCTTGATCGATCGCCGGGAAATAGTTGGAGATATACGGAATGAGGGTGAACAGGAAGATGATCGTCGGGAAGATGGCCAGCACAAAGTTGTAGGCCACGCCGTTGGCGCGATCCATGATCTCGTCCTTTTGGAGGTTGGCGATGAAAATCCTTCCAAATTGGTACATCGACAGGTGGTCTCCCGGCACTTTTACCCGCTTGGACCACGACTTAAGAATCCGTGCCGTCGGGATCTGCAGAATGCGCTTTCGAATCGTGTAACTCATGATTCGGGACGATCAGGTCAAAAGTAAGGTTCGAGCACTCGCTGAAACGCTTCCGGTGGCCGGCAGGGTTTACCTGTCTTTTGATTGGCAAAGACGAGCCGGGTTTCTCCGCGGTGAATCAGTTCACCCTTTTCATTGAAGATCTGGTACTGAAAGCGGATTTTCACTGTTGGCTTTTCCGGAATCGTCACAACCACACGAAGCAGCTCATCATACATGGCCGGTGCGAGAAACTCGGAATGATTTTCCAGCACCGGCATCATCACGCCCATCGCTTCCAGCTCCTTGTAGGTTAGTCCTAACTGGCGGAGAGCCTCCACACGACCCACTTCGTAGTACAACGCATAGTTGCCGTAATATACGTACTGCATCTGGTCGGTCTCCCCGTAACGAACGCGAATGTGGGTTTCGCTGGTATACACTGTCGAAAATTACGAGTAATGGTCCAAGATCGGACAGCAGGGTCCTATTTTCTTTTATTTCTGAGTGCGGCACCCTTGCGCTGCTCGATGGTCAGCGCCCGTTGATAGCGGGCCGCATTGACATTGTGTGCACGAAGGTTGGTGGCGAAGTTATGGTAGCCGGAAAAATCTTCCCGGGCACACATGTAGAGGTACTCGTTCTTGTTGTAATTCAACACGGCGTCAATGTTGGCAATCGAAGGCATGTTGATCGGACCCGGTGGAAGGCCTGCGTACTTGTAGGTATTATAGGGCGATTCCACCTCCTTGTGTTTGTCGAGCACACGCTTGATCGTAAAATCGCCAATGGCATAAACCAACGTGGGGTCGGCCTGCAAGGGAATACCTTTCTTGAGGCGGTTGATGTAAAGTCCTGCAACGACCGGTGCTTCATCCGTCTTGATTGTTTCCGCCTGAACGATCGAGGCCAGAATGGAAACCTCGATGGGCGTCAACCCGATTGCCGAGGCCTTCGCCTTGCGGTCGTCTGACCAAAATTTACTGTACTCATCGTGCATTCGTTCTATCAGCTCCTCTGGCACAATATTGAAGTACACCTGATAGGTATTTGGAATGAACATGCAGAGGATATTCTCGCGGGTAAATCCTTCGTTGTTGGACTCGATAAAATCATCCAATTCCCTGCGAAACTCTTCTGTGGTTACGCCGATATTCTTTGTAATCAGGTCGGGAAGGTCGCGCATCAGCCGGACATTGGTGAATGTGATGTCCACCGGCTCCCGACGTCCGCCCATCAAAGCATCCAGGGCCTGCAGGTTCGTCATGTTATGACGCAACATATAACGACCCGGCTGTACCTTCCTGTCAAATTTTTTCAGGCGTGCCAGAAAACCAAAGGAGACCATGTCGTTGACAAATCGCTGCTCATAAAGATCATGCAGCACTTCACGATAACTTGTTCCCGACTTGATGACGAAGAGCCGGTCCGATTCTTCGGTCAGAATGTTGGGCGTGTAGACTATTTGATAAAAATAGAATACAAACGTGATGAGCAAGGTGGAGCCCACCAGAAATACAATCAATTTTGTCTTGCTGAACGCCGCCATAAGCGTCGCAAAAATAAGAAAACGAGATGGGATAGAAAGCGTTAGTTTTGCCGCGTATGGCGGCCCCGTTGCTCCCTATCCATCCGAAAAATCCTGAGGGGAGAAAAATTGCCCAGGTTGCTCAGTGCTTGCGCGGGGGTGGGATCATTATCTATCCCACCGACACGGTATATGGCATAGGTTGTGATCTCATGAACCGCAAAGCCATCGATCGCCTCGCCCACCTGGTGGATATCAGGCCCAACAAGTTTCAACTTACGTTCATCTGCACTGATCTCAGCCAGGTGTCGCAATACGTTCAGCAATTGAACACCTATGAGTTCAAAATGCTCAAGCAAAATTTGCCAGGCCCGTTCACCTTCATCTTACAGGCCGGATCGCTCGTTCCCCGGATCATGGGCATAAACAAACGAACCGTGGGAATTCGAATCCCGGATCACTCCGTCCCCCAGGCTATTGTGGCCGGCCTGGGACATCCCCTCGTTTCCGCTTCCGTAAAAGACATCGATCAAATCAAGGAATACACCACGAATCCAGAAGAAATCTACGAGCGCTTCAAACATCGAGTTGACATCGTAATCGACAGTGGACCCGGTGGAGTCATCCCGTCGACGATAATCGATCTGACTTCGGGCGAAGCCGTGGTGACCCGCCAAGGCCTTGGACAAATTACGGTGTGACGATGTCGGGAGTTCTTATTGAGTGCCATTTTCTTCCCGGCGTCGAGTACTTCTGCGCCCTCGAACCCTTTGAAACAATTTGCCTGGAAGCCCATGAGCATTATGTGAAGCAAAGCTACCGCAACCGGTGTTACATCCTCGCCGTTCATGGCCCTGAACGACTCACGATTCCCATAGCGGGCAATCACGGAAAGATCCCCATGAAGGAAGTACGCATTGATTACGCGTACCGATGGCAAGCCAACTTCTGGAGAACAATACAGAGTGCCTATGCCAAGGCGCCATTCTTCGAACATTACAGTCATGAACTTCATCAGGTCATTTTTTCCGGCGAACCGATGCTCTTTCAATTCAATCGGACAATCCTGTCATTGTGTCTGCAATGGCTGCGATGGAAGAAGGTGGTCACTGAAAGTGCCTCCTACCAACCAGAAACTCAACTGACAGACCTGCGCAATGTAATTTCGGTTAAGACGGGCTTTGACACCCGGACAATTCTTCAGCCCAAAATCTATTCGCAAGTCTTTGGCAGCACTTTTGTGCCTAACCTGAGTATCCTGGACCTGGTGTGTTGTATGGGGCCGGAAGCAGGCCGTGTCATCACGGACAGCAACCGGACTGCACTGAACAAATAAAATCCCTTGTGCGTTTAGGAAGGTAAGACAGCCGTCGGCGTTGATTCCGGGCAAAACTGCCGCCTTTTGCATATGAATCCCTGCCGGGCTACATTTATAACTATTAAACCTTTTCGTCTGCATGGAAGCCAAATTCTCTAACCGCGTAAAAGAAGTGATCTCCCTCAGCCGGGAGGAAGCGCTACGGTTAGGTCATGATTACATCGGAACAGAGCACCTGATTCTTGGCATGATCCGGGAAGGTGAAGGTGTTGCCGTGGGCGTTCTCAAGAAACTGGGAGTACCCATTGACGAGCTCCGCAATGAAATCGAAAAGGTATCCAAAGGAACCGCCACCCACCAGGTAAAGAACCTTTCCAATATCCCCCTAACCCGCGCGTCTGAAAAGGTGCTGAAGATTACCTACCTGGAAGCCAAAGTCTTTAAAGCCCAACTTATCGGAACGGAACACCTGTTGTTATCTATTCTGCGCGATCCTGACAACCTCGCCACACAGATTCTTAACAAGTTCGACGTTACTTACGATGTGGTCAAAGAAATGCTAGAATACCAAAACGATCAACCGACGGCATCATCGGATACCGATGATCCGGATGACGACTCCTCGAAAATGTTTGGGTCTTCGGGGTCCGGCGCCGGTGCCGGCAAGGAAAAGAAAGGCGCCGAAAAATCGCGGACACCGGTGCTCGATAATTTTGGCCGCGACCTGACCAAATTGGCTGAAGAAAACAAACTTGACCCGATTGTAGGTCGCGAGAAAGAAATTGAACGCGTTGCCCAAATCCTTTCCCGCCGCAAAAAGAACAATCCGATTCTCATTGGAGAACCCGGCGTGGGCAAGACGGCCATTGCGGAAGGCCTGGCGCTGCGGATCATCCAGAAGAAAGTGTCGCGCGTACTCTTTGGTAAACGGGTAGTTACGCTTGACCTCGCCTCCCTGGTGGCCGGCACCAAGTATCGCGGCCAGTTTGAGGAGCGCATGAAGGCAGTGATGAATGAACTGGAGAAATCCCAGGATGTCATTCTTTTCATCGATGAACTTCACACAATCGTAGGCGCAGGTGGCGCATCCGGATCGCTTGACGCTTCCAATATGTTCAAGCCGGCTTTGGCCCGTGGCGAAATCCAGTGCATTGGCGCAACGACTCTCGACGAATATCGCCAGTACATCGAAAAGGACGGGGCCCTCGCCCGCCGCTTCCAGATGGTCATGGTTGATTCCACCACTGTGGAAGAAACCATCCAAATTCTGGAGAACATCAAAGAGAAGTACGAAGATCACCACCATGTGAATTACACGAAGGAGGCCATCACCGCGTGCGTCCGTCTCTCAGACCGCTACATCAGTGACCGCTTCCTGCCCGACAAAGCCATCGACGTGCTTGATGAAGCGGGTGCGCGCGTACACATCAACAACATCCATGTACCTGAAGAGATCGTCAAATTTGAAGAAGCGATCGAAGAGGTGAAAAAGGAGAAGAACCGTGTGGTGAAGAGTCAGAAGTACGAAGAAGCCGCACAACTCCGCGACAAAGAGAAAAAGCTCATTGAACAGCTTGACCTGGCCAAAGCGCGCTGGGAGGAGAAGACCCGGACCGAGAAATACACGGTGACGGAAGAAAACGTCGCCGATGTGATTGGCATGATGACGGGAATTCCTACTAACCGCATTGCACAGAAGGAGAGCAACAAACTGCTGGGCATGGCGGATGAACTTAGTGGCAAGGTGATCGGCCAGGAAGAAGCCATCAAGAAACTTACCAAGGCCATCCAGCGCACGCGCGTCGGATTGAAAGACCCCAAGAAACCCATTGGCTCCTTTGTATTCCTCGGGCCAACCGGTGTCGGCAAAACCGAACTTGCCAAGGTGCTGGCGACTTACCTTTTTGACAAGGAAGATGCGCTGATCCGCATTGATATGAGCGAGTACATGGAAAAATTCTCCGTATCCCGCCTGGTGGGCGCTCCTCCGGGTTACGTCGGCTACGAAGAGGGCGGTCAGCTCACTGAAAAAGTTCGACGCAAACCGTACAGCGTGGTGCTGCTCGATGAAATTGAGAAGGCGCACCCGGATGTATTCAACATCCTGCTGCAGGTACTTGATGACGGCATTCTTACGGATGGCCTCGGTCGTCGCGTCGATTTCCGGAATACCATCATCATCATGACGTCCAATATAGGCGTGCGCGATCTGAAAGATTACGGCTCCGGAATTGGTTTTGCAACCAAGTCGAAGCAGGCAAGTGAAGAGGAGGTAATGAAGAGCACCATACAGAGCGCGCTGAGGAAGGCGTTCTCACCGGAATTCCTTAACCGCCTTGACGATGTGATCGTCTTCAATTCGCTGCAGCGCGAGCACATTCACAAGATCATCGACATCACATTGTCGAAGCTGTTCGCCCGCATCCTGTCGATCGGCTATCACGTCGAACTCACTGACAAGGCCAAGGACTTCCTTTCAGAAAAAGGTTATGATCAGCAATTTGGCGCGCGCCCGCTAAATCGTGCCATTCAAAAGTATCTCGAGGACCCGGTCGCCGAGGAAATTCTCAAGGGCGAGGTTGAAGAGGGTGGCACCATTCTCGCCGACTATGACGGCAAAGGAGATGCGCTGACCATCAAAGTGAAAAAGACGAAGGCGTCGAAGGAAAAGGAAAAGTAATCTTCACCCGGTTGATTCAACAAAGGGCGAACCTCATGGTTTGCCCTTTTGCTTTTCAATAGGATCCGGCATACTTTCTCAGGAACCACTCCAGGGAAATCAATCCCAGGAGAAGAAAAAAGACAGTCTTCAGGTTGATTAGCGGATTGAACGTTTCTTCCGAATGAATGGTGGAGGCCAGTTTCATCGAAGAAAGATCGCGCGCCAGATCCTGAACATTGTCTTCGCGATAGAACTTGCCCGCCGTGCTTTCGGCCAGTTTTCGCAATAAGCCAAAATCCGCCGTCAGGTTTCTTAGTTCCTGGTTCTGCTCAACCACCAGAAACTCCCCGCGTGCCGTCACCTTCTTTCCTCCCAACTCGGTCGTTGCCGTGAATCGGTATACTCCCTCGGCGAGGCCCCCCATGCGATACCGGCTGGCTGTTCCGGGTCCGGTAACATACCGGAATGTTGATGATTTACCATCCTCACCCTTTAGCTCAATCTCCACCGTATGGCCAAACGTGGGCTCAAACAGCTCGTTGTATACCTGACTTTCGATGACAGCCGGCCCGTCGCTGCTGAACTCATGCTGTACGGGGAACGAACGGAACCGGGTACGGTCATCGCGGGTAGCCAGGTACTGCAGCAATTTTGACATCAGTTCATCAAAGCCAAGGGATTTACCCGTCTCCTGGAATTCACCGAGTCTCCATTTCCAAAGTCCTTCACCAAGGAAAATCCCGAGCTTTCTTCCATCCATTTCGGTTGTAAACAGCAGGGGCCGATCCGTGACCACGCTGCCGATTTGTTGGTAGAGCAGCGGTTTGACCGCTGTCGGGAAGGAAAATTTCCCGAAAGGAATTGAAACGGGTGCAAACCGCGTAACCCGAGAACGGGCCTCATCCGAGAAACTGAAATCAGAAAATGCAGCATTGAGAACGGGCTGGACTTCATCCCGTTGACCGTACGTTTCGAACGTGAGGGGTATTCCGACTCCGCTCAGGGAACGAAGTTGAGTTTGCTGACCGGCGATCAGCAATGCGGGCGTGCCTGCTTTCAGCAACTTACTCAACAAGCCGACCGTTCGGCCCGTCGCATCTGGACTTTGGTGCGCAATGAGCAAATCAACCTCCCCGGGATCCAACGCTGAGGCTGGCTGTTCCTGGACTCCCGGAATATGCACCAGAAATTCGTAGTTAGGATTTTTGTCCATAACGGTGCGCAATGCCTTGATGTCCGGATGGGGGGATGCGGCAAGCACGAGCACTTTCTTTTTTCCTTCTACGACCTCCACAAATGCCGTCGCGCGGTTGTTGTCGCCGTTCGATTCTTTCGGATTACGGGAAACCACTACTTCAAGTCGCTGGATACCCTGGGCTTTCGCATCCAATTGAAAGTCAAAATCAAGCAACGGCCGGTTTCCGGATGGTTTGGTCTGTTGCTGCAAAATGGCCCCGCCTTGACGAACGGACACTGTTACCGGCTCCGCGATACCGATCACGCCAATTTCGGCGCGCAAGGGAAATTTGTTGCCCTGATAAACTACCCGGTTATAGGCTACATTGCGGAGGACCAGGTCAGCGCGCTGTACGGTGTCACCCACCCCGACCGTGTAAACCGGTACCCGAAGAGGCTGGTACAGAGGCGAGAGACCATTGTTGTAGATACCATCGGATACAAGGACAATCCCCGCCAGGTTCTTCCCTTCGAACCGGTTCGAGGTCTGCTTCAACGCTCCAGCCAATTCTGAGTTCCCTCGATTGAACGTCATGTTTTCTCCTGCCCCGTCAAGTGAGCCCCACTCCACCTGCAGCTCATTCTCCCGAAGGGCTGTCGCCGCCAGTCGTAGTTTGGTCATCAACCTGGCCGTATCGGTTCCTTCCTTAACCGACCGCGAATTGTCAACGAGAAACGCCACGGCAGGTTTTTCAAAAGAATTGGTGGTTTGCCTCAGCACGGGGCCGAGCAATAAAACAAACAAAGCAGAGGCCAGCAGGAATCGCAGGCCAAAAAGCACTCGATTAAATGTCTTACTCCACGTATACCTGGAGGTGTACAGCAGCCAGGCATAGCCGGCACCCGCTAAAAAGCAAAAGAGAAAGTACGCAGGATTATAGTCAAAAATCAGTCTCTGCATGGCCCGCTGCTTACCGCATGCTCAATATCCGTATTTCGATTTCCACAAGGTGCGGAGAAAGGTTCGAAGTTCCTCTTCACGCGGATTCCGGCCTGGCTCATAGAAACGTGTACCGCTGATTGCGTCAGGCAGAAACTCCATGTTGGCAAAGTTGCCCTCGAACTCATGCGCATATTGGTAATCCTTACCGTAACCCAGCTCCTTCATTAGTTTGGTCGGCGCGTTTCGTACGGCTAACGGTACGGGCAAGTCGCCGGTTTCATGGACTTTGCCCATGGCCGCACCTATGGCGACAGTAGCAGAATTACTTTTGGGTGAACACGCCAGGTATGTGGCGCACTGACTGAGGATGAGCGTTGCCTCCGGATAGCCAATGAGATTTACCGCCTGAAAAGCACTTGTAGCCAGTACCAGTGCCGTTGGGTTAGCATTGCCAATGTCTTCCGAGGCGAGGATGACCAGCCGGCGGGCGATGAACTTCACATCCTCTCCGCCTTCCACCATGCGGGCCAGATAATAGACGGCCGCATTGGGGTCACTTCCACGAATTGACTTGATGAAGGCAGAGATAATATCGTAATGCTGTTCACCACTCTTGTCATAAATGGCGATGTGCTTTTGAGCCACCTCCATGACCAGTTTGTCGGTGACTTCTATATCTCCGGTCACTGACTCCGTGATCAACTCGATCAGATTGAGGATCTTGCGCGCGTCCCCTCCTGAGATGCTCAGCAGCGCTGCATGCTCTTTGACCTTGATGCGCCGTTTGCTCAATTCAATGTCCTTTTCAATCACGCGCTTCATCAGGGCGAGCAGGTCGTCTTCCGAAAGGGGCTTCAGCACATACACCTGGCATCGTGACAACAAGGCTGAGTTTACCTCAAAGGATGGATTCTCCGTTGTGGCGCCAATCAGCGTGATGGTGCCTTTTTCAACCGCACCCAGCAGCGCATCCTGCTGAGACTTGTTGAACCGATGAATTTCATCAATGAACAGTATGGGCCGGTTGGTATGTTTTGCTTTCTCGATCACCTCCCGGACATCCTTTACCCCCGCGCTCACGGCCGAAAGGGTATAGAAAGGCCGCTTGACTTCATTGGCGATGATGTTGGCGATGGTTGTCTTGCCTACCCCGGGCGGACCCCACAGAATCATCGAAGGAATATTACCCGAACCAATAGCCACCCGGATAATGCCACCCGGACCCACCACGTGCTGCTGCCCAATGAGATCGTCCAATTTTGACGGTCGCATCCGTTCAGCCAGCGGAGGAGATGTGGTATTCAACAGCGACATCAGATAAACATAATGATCACCATGATATTAATGGAAAATCCGATCACAAAGGCAATCATGAACAAGAATGAGAACGCGAGAAACTTCGCGATAGTTCTCCCCCACGACTGGCCATACATTCGCTTCATCGCTGCCAGCAGATATACATAGATGCCATACCCAATCAGCGTTCCCAGCCAATCGAGCGCGGGAACCAATCCGATGAGCAAAATGATGGATGCGGCAAAGTAGAAGAAGTTGTAGTAGTAAATCGAGAACACAAGGTGCTCACTGTAGAAGTAGTTCTTTCTCACATATAACAACTTCAACACCAGGGCAAATACCGGAAGCAGGATAAACAGCATCTTGGAAAAATTCTCTTTTATGGCCGAAAGGAACTCCTGTCCAAACTTTCGATTGTCATCGCCATAGCGCTGATTGAGTTCAATGCTTCTCTTCACAAATTTTCGGGTAATCCAGTTATCACGCACCGAATCAGGCAGCAGGGCCTGCGCCGAATCGTAGGCACCCATGGTTTTGTACTCCGTTTTCGACAAGCTGTACTTCATCCCCGGCTTTCGGACCACTGAGTCCTTCTGGTGATTTACCGTATCGATCGTGTTCAGGAACGCCGTGTCCAATCCTGATGCCGCCAGGCTTTGCTTCACCTCCTGCTCATTTCGCGCCAGTTCCTCTTTGTCTTCCTCCGTCAATTCCGGCTTGTCGGGCTTGTCGGGCAGGTTAAAGAACAACAGAAAGAACACAAAGCTGATGAATGCATACATCCGGATCGGATGAAAGAATCGTTCACGCTTTCCTTCGTTGTACTCTATAGCCAACTGACCGGGACGGGTTACCAGGGAGCGGATGGTTCGAAGAAACTTTCCTTCATAATTAAAGACGGATGAAATCAGGTTTTCCCACAGTTCACCCATGGTTTGTCGTCTGGGAAGGTCCTTTTGCCCACAGACATGGCAGTAGACTCCTTTCAGCGGGGTGCCGCAATTAAGACAATGTGTATTGTGATTGCCCGATCTGCCTTGTTCGGCGTCCACAAGCCCTTCTGCTCCCGCCAGTGACTCAGGCAAGTCTTCCATAACGCGATGCTAGAATTTCAGTGAATTCAAAACCTCGATGGTCTTATCCAACATGCGGTCGTCAAAATCAAGGTGGGTTACCATGCGTATCTCTGTGGCGCTGAAAGCGAGTGCCTTTATTTGCTGCTTGTTTATTGCTTCAAGGAATCGTTGCGGTGATACCTCGGACACCAATTCAAAGATGACAATGTTGGTGTCCACGGGCATCATCGATTTCACATAGGGCAGCATTTCAATCGTCTTGCCCAACGTCCAGGCCCGATGATGATCCTGCTTCAACCGGCCGATGTGATGCTCGAGGGCATAAAGTCCGGCGGCAGCCAAATATCCCGCCTGGCGCATGCCTCCTCCAAACACCTTCCTCATCCGGCGTGCCTTTTCCGCATATTCCTTTTTGCAGAGCAATACAGAACCGACCGGCGCCCCCAATCCTTTGGAAAGGCATATCGAGACCGTATCAAAATAGCTTCCAATCGCCTCCGGTCTGTCGCCTGTTTCGGTGAGCGCATTGAACAGCCGTGCGCCATCAAGGTGAGTCTTGAGTCCCTTCGTTCTGGCAAAGCCTGTAACGGCGGCAATTTGATCCAGCGTATAGTAACTCCCTGCTTCGCGGACCACAGTGTTCTCCAGCGCAACAACTGAAGTGTTGGGCAGATGGGCGTCCGCCGTCGCATTTATGTTGGACGCTACTTCCTCTACGGAGATTCTACCCCGGTCACCGCTCAACAAACGAACGCTGACGTTGCTGTTGCCGGCGAGTCCTCCGCCTTCGTACTTGTAGATGTGCGCCCCCTTGTAGCAAATCACCTCATCATAGGGCTGCGTGAGAACCTTTATACCAATTTGGTTGGTCATGGTGCCGGAGGGACAGTAAATACCTGCATCCATACCCAAAAGGCGTGCGCAGGCAACTTCCAGCTTTCTAACGGTAGGATCCTCTCCAAACACATCGTCGCCCACCTCGGCCTTCATCATGGCTTCAAGCATGCCGGGAGTCGGCTTAGTGACGGTATCGCTTCGCAGGTCGACTATCATATTTTCATTCAAAAGGCCTGAAAAGTAATGAAAAAGTGCTTGCGATCAGGCTAAGGCGGGAATAGGAGGAGCCGTGAAAACAAAAAGAGAGCGGTGGATCGCTCTCTTTTCTTCGTAGCGGGGGCAAGACTCGAACTTGCGACCTTTGGGTTATGAGCCCAACGAGCTACCAACTGCTCCACCCCGCGATTTGGAGGGACAAAAGTAGCCCT
>JAYRNL010000197.1:0-1834 GCA_041912235.1 Cyclobacteriaceae bacterium | reverse complement strand
CCCATTGCGATTCATGGAGGCCAGCTCGGTTGTCCCATTGGTGGCCCACAGCGCTACATAAGGATACTGAAGTGTCCCTTCCGGTGCGCCGGTCTTCAGTTGTACTTTAACGTAACTGGTGGTGGCGGTGAACTTGAACCATACATTGTAATTCGGTCCGCTGTCCCATTGCGCTCCTTTGAGGTTGTCGGCCGTGGCGTTAAGGGTGGTGTAGGCTGCATCCGCAGAACAGGAATTGGGCAAGTACGCCGAAACGTCAATGGCTGAAGCGTAATTATCGTTGACGGGTTGGGCGTAAAGGGGAACGAAAAAGAGGCCCAGGACAAAGGCAAAGAGGTATTTTTTCACAGAAATGAACATATCGTGGTCAAGGCAAATGTAGTTAATAGCCATCATTTTGCCCTTGGTGGCCAATTTGGAGGAGAGCGTGAATTCGTTTGTAAAACTTTGTCATAGCCCCGACAAATCCCGCAATATCCCACTTACCTTGACAAGTAGAATCCGTACAGGGATTTGAAATCTGACCTTATGCTTCGCAACTACTTCCTCATTGCCATTCGCAACATCATCAAGTACAAGGGCTACTCGCTGATCAACGTCCTGGGCCTCGCCCTCGGCATGGCGATATTCTTCCTGACGCTGAGCCTGGTTTACTACGAACTCAGCTTTGACCGCTTCCACGCCAAGGCCGATGACATCTACCGCGTCCACCAGAAGTTTAACGATGGCGGAACCACGGCGGATATCTCATACCCCATCAAGCAGGCGCTGGTCGACGATTACCCCCAGATCAAGGAAGCCACCAGCTTCGCTTTCATGGGCGGAAACCGCGGTCGTGTAGGCAACCGCAACGTGATCGCCAACGGGATTGTTTTTGTAGACACTTCTTTCTTCAACCTGTTTGACATCCAGTTTGTGAAGGGCAGCAAGGATGAATCACAGTACAAGTTTGCCACCCAAACCAACGATGCGCTGGTGACCGAAGAGGAGGCAAAGAACTTGTTCGGCGAGGAGGACCCGATCGGCAAGACCATCACCTTCCTCGAGGACTCCATGAGCTACACGGTGATGGGCGTCGTGAAGCGGTTGCCCCGCAATTCCCACTTCAACTTCGGCATGTTGCTGCCCATCTACAGCCACCCGCGCCGCAAGGAGGTGGAGAACAACTGGAACAACCCCGTTGTCCACAGTTATTTCTATATCCCCGACAAGGAAGGGGCGAAGGCATTTAATGAGAAGGAGCTCGACAAGTTTATCGCGAAGCATTTCCCGGTGGCCTACGGCGGTGAGAATGCGCACCTGCCCGTGATCAAGATGACCGACATACACCTGAACTCCAACCTATACTATGAATTGGGTCAGAACTCCAGTGTCATCTATGTCACGGCCGTGTCGGCGGTGGGATTCCTTATCCTCATCCTGGCGTCCATAAACTTTATGAACCTGACCACGGCGCGCTCCGCTCGTCGGGCGAGGGAAGTGGGCATGCGCAAGACCCTCGGTGCGCAGCGTATAGCGCTCATCACGCAGTTCCTCGGCGAGTCGGTGGTGATCAGCATGATCTCCATCATCGCGGGCGCAGGACTGGCTTACTTGCTCTTGCCGCTGTTCAACCAGAACCTCGGTCAAAACCTCGAGATCGATTTCCTTTCCCTGCAGTCCGTTGGCAGCCTCGTCGGCATCAGCCTGGTCATTGGCGTGCTGTCCGGCATCTACCCGGCGTTCTTTCTCAGTTCCTACCGCCCGGTGCTCACATTGAAGAGCAGCCAGGGTCCTGCGGGAGGTATGTTTGTACGGAAGGGACTTGTGGTATTCCAGTTCATCGTCGTGACTG
>JAYRNL010000196.1:0-53405 GCA_041912235.1 Cyclobacteriaceae bacterium | reverse complement strand
TCATCAGGATTTCCTGCAGGCATCTTCCCTCCGCCTTGTTCTATCCGGATTTACCTTCACTTCATGATTCACCGGACTTGCGAAGAATGTGGAACGCCCCTCCAAGGTCGCAGTGACAAGAAGTTTTGTTCAGACCAGTGCCGCAGTACGCATAACAATCGCCGCAACAAGGAACCGAACCGATACGTCCGTCAGGTGAACAATGCGCTCCGAAAGAACAGGCGCATCCTCGATGAACTCAACCCGGGGGGCAAAGTCAAGGTCGCCGTGTCCCGGTTGCGCGAAAAGGGTTTTGACTTCAGGTATCACACGGGATCATCGCATGTGCGGGAAGCCGGACTGTGCTATCACTGTTATGAACAGGGGTATGCCAGGATAGGGAAGAATTACTGCTTGCTGGTCCTCCTCAACGAAGACGAGGAAGAACGCCATGGGCCCTAGATGGTCGCCGTAGGTGCCCAGGCATCGATTATCGGCAAGCCAGGTCCCTTAGACATAAGGGCCCATCAAATAACGCCACCCTTTTCTATCTTTCCGGCACTTTCTGCCACAAATGAACTCCTGGACACTGCAAGGCAAAAAAGCCATCATCACCGGTGGCACCAAGGGAATTGGGAAAGCCATCGTGGATGAATTTGTTGCACTCGGCGCAGAGGTTATCGCCGTGGCGCGTGACCTGAGCGTTGCGGAAAAGAACCCGGGCGCACAATACGTGGAAGGAGATGTAACCGATCCCTTGTTTCGCGAACAGCTGTTGTATACAGCAAAGAACCAATGGGGCATGCTGCATGTGCTGGTGAATAATGTGGGAACGAACGTCCGGAAGAAATTCATTGAATATTCCGAAGAGGAATACCGCCAATTGTTCGAGACAAACCTGTTTGCCATGATGGCGCTCACGAAGTCTGCCCATGACCTCCTGTTGAAATCCGGCAATGGATCGGTGGTCAACCTCGCCTCGGTAGCCGGCTCCGTGGACGTGCAAAGCGGACCTCCCTACGGTATGACCAAGGCGGCCATCATTCAGTTTGGCCGGCACCTGGCGGTAGAGTGGGCGCCCTTGATCCGCGTTAACACGGTATCCCCTTGGTATATACGCACACCGCTGACGGAATCCGTCCTGTCGCAACCTGATCGGTTGGAGCGCATCCTGGCCAGAACCCCCATGGGCCGCGTCGGCAAGCCATCGGAAGTGGCCGGCATCACCGCCTTTCTCGCCATGGATATCGCCGGCTATATCACAGGCCAGAACATCCAGGTGGACGGTGGCATGACTTCGAAGGGACTATGAGAATAAGTTGGTTGCTGGTATTGGGCCTGCTGACCGCCGGATGCGGCCCCAGGCAGAACATAGAACCCGGCATCCCGCTGGAATTGGCGATAGCCCGTAAAGCCGCCATTGACGAAGTTGCCTATGACCTTTTCTTTGACATACCCGCTTCCCGTAAGGACAGTATCCCCGCCCGCACCACAATTACCTACCGCTGGAAATCCACACCATCGGATCTTGAAATCGATTTCCTTCCACCGGCCTCGCACATCAAAGCCCTGCGGGTGAATGGAGAACCGATCCGGATTCGCTATATGAATGAGCATATCCTGATTGGCAAGAATCACCTGGAGTCGCCGACAAACACCATTGACATTGAATTCATTGCGGGCGACGCTGCGCTGAACAGGAACGACGATTATCTCTATACCTTGTTTGTTCCCAGTCGTGCTTCCACCTGCTTCCCGCTCTTCGATCAACCCGACCTGAAGGCCACGTTCAAGCTCGCCCTGCGAATTCCGTCAGCATGGCAGGCCATTTCAAACGGAAGAGTGACTAACACGGAAGAGGACGGCGGCAAGAAGACTGTCCATTTTTCAGCAACCAAACCGACCAGCTCCTATCAATTTGCTTTTGCTGCCGGTCATTTCAAGACTACCGCCGATCCTTCTTCGGGTATGACGATGTTCTACCGTGAGACAGATTCGGTGAAGGTCGCCAGGAATGCTGAAAAGATCTTTGAACTTCACAGAAGTGCGCTGCAATGGCTCACGGAATACACGGGCATTCCCTACCCTTACGAAAAGTTTGATTTTGCACTCATGCCTGCCTTTCAGTTTGGCGGCATGGAGCATCCGGGAAGCATCTTCTATCGCGAAAGCAGCCTGTTCCTGGAACCCTCCGCTTCAGTAAACGAAGAACTTCGTCGCGCCAGCCTCATAGCCCACGAGACCGCCCATATGTGGTTTGGGAACCTGGTCACCATGAAATGGTTTAATGACGTTTGGCTCAAGGAGGTGTTTGCCAATTTTATGGCAGCGAAAATAGTGAGCCCCTCTTTCCCGACGGTCAACCACGACCTTCGGTTTCTCCTGTCGCACTACCCGGCCGCCTACGAGATCGATCGGAGCGCTGGCGCTCATCCCATCCAACAACCGCTGGACAACCTTCGCAACGCCGGAAGTGTGTATGGCGCCATAATCTATCAGAAGGCTCCCATCATGATGCGAAACCTCGAATCGTGGATAGGTGAAGACAATTTTCAACGAGGGTTGCGGGATTATTTGAAAGACTATTCGTACGGCAACGCCACCTGGGATGACCTGGTGAACAGCCTGAAGAAATATGCCAGGGAAGATCTTGAGGTTTGGAACCGCGCCTGGATCAAAACGCCTGGAATGCCGGAGATCGAAATGACAAACGATGACAAGGGAAGGTTCTTTCTCACCATCACGAATGACTCCGGCAAAGTCTACTGGCCTCAAACCACCGCCTACAAGATCAAGGCCAAGTACATTGATGTTGTTCAAAAGGTAACCTTCCGGACCATGCCACAAACCCTGCTGAGCAAATGGGTGGAGCCTGGCATGGAGTTCATCCCCAATTACAAGGGCAAAGGGTACGGTTACTTTCACAGTTCGGCACCTTACCTGATGAGTCAATGGCCTAAGCAGGCTGACGCCGAAGTGCGGGCAGGAATCTGGCTGACCCTTTGGGAGATATTTCTTCGCGAAGACCTCCGGGCAGCGGAGTTTATTTCCCAATTGCTGGACGCTTCCATCCAGGAAAAAGATCCCATCCTGCTGGAATACATCGTCGATAAACTGGAACGAACCTACTGGCAGTTTCTGACGTCTGCAGAGCGATCGCTCATGGCAAAGGATATTGAGGACCGGTTGTTTGAACGGCTGGCGCTGGAAAAGGACAACTCCTGTAAACGAACGTTGTTCAATGCCTATCGTTCGCTGGCCTTGACGCCCGGGGCCATACAGAACCTGAAGAAACTGTGGGCGAATGAAATCACCCTTGGGCTGGAGCTCTCCGAGCGAGATCATATCCAGCTTGCCTATGCGCTGGCGATCAGGGAGGCCGATGGGTATCCAGCCATGCTGCAAGCCCAGCTGGAGAAAATCCTGAATCCGGATCGGAAAAAAGAAGTTGAGTTTATACTGCCCTTCCTTTCTGCCGACCCGGGAACGCGCGATTCGGCCTTTGCGCGGCTCAGGAAGAAAGAAAACCGGGTGAGAGAACCGTGGGTACTTGAAGCGGTTCGTTACCTGAATCATCCGCTCCGGTCGGAGGCTTCGGTGAAATACCTCCCCCAAAGTCTTGAACTGCTGGAAGAACTGCAGCGCACGGGCGACATCTTCTTCCCGAAAGGCTGGCTGGATGCCACACTCAGTGGATACCAGTCCACGGCTGCCGCTCAGGCCGTTCGCGATTACCTGGCACAGCATCCCTCCCTGAGGCAGGACCTGCGCAACAAACTGCTTCAATCTGCCGACATGCTTTTCAGGGCTGAACAGAAAACGCAAGTCCCCATGGCCCGAAAAGACCGGTAGTTGGCTGCAACCCCTATGACAGGGCTCCGTTAGTCAATTGGATTGACCCCCATTCGGTCATCCAGCAATTCGGGCGAAAACCAACACGTTATGAAAACCCTGATACTCTCCGGCCTCCTTACTTTGTCCATAACGGTCAATGCCCAGGAATCCATCCTGGTATCGCCACAATGGCTCGATGAACACAAGTCGGACAACGATCTGGTTATCCTTCAGCCGAACTACATGCAGCTTGACTATGAGCAGGAACACATTGCAGGTGCCGTATACCTGTGGCCTCCCGCCTTGTCACCCGATAGTCCACAGGGAAGCATGAACGCTCCGGATGTAAAGTCGGCGGGTGAATTGCTTGGATCACTTGGGATTTCCAATACGAGTCGGGTGGTGATTTGCCATGTGCGGAATGAAGTGAGTTCATCCACGCGAATTTTCCTGGTGCTTGAACAGTTGGGCCTCAAAGGCAGGGTCTACTTTCTGAACGGAGGCCTTGAGGCCTGGAAGAAGGCCGGTTACCCGGTAACGAAAGCAGCGCCGTCGGTGAAGAAGGCAAAGTTTGTACCCAACGTAACACCTTTGCTGGTGGATAAAGACTATGTGAAAGCACGACTCCACAGCGACAAGAGCGTGATCGTGGATGCCCGGATGAAGAACATCTATGACGGCGATCCGGCCGGGCAGCCGCGGGATGGTCATATCGCCGGAGCCAGGAACATCCCGTACACCGAAATGCTCGATCAGGCCACCTATGTATTCAAGCCCGCGGATCAACTGAAAGCGTACTTCGAACCCGTTGCCGCCCCGGGTAAGGAAATCGTTACCTATTGCTTCATCGGACAAACGGCAAGCGTGGTATACACAGCCGGTCGCATCCTGGGCTACGACATGAAACTGTATGACGGATCCATCCAGGAATGGAGCCGCATCAACGACCTTCCCATGGAAAAGACCGAGAAGAAGTAGGTCTTCCGATTCTTGCTGATCTTACTGTTTCCTTACTTCAGCGGGTAACTTTCCTGTCAATTTCCACGTTATAGAGCTATCATTGAGTTCTCTTCTGCCGTTACTTTTTAATCATAAGCAAATAGTCAACGGCCTTCCGGGGTAAACGCCGCAGCATAAGCGGTGTGCTGGAGAAGAAGCCACAGTTAATTTGGAATGACATGAGTTGGATGACGCTATATATTAGTGGAAGGAGTGATTTCAGGCAGGAGGTTCGGCGAAAGCTGGAACATTCGTCCATACCCCACATGCCCGGCTACATGGAGTCGGTGCCCGGTCAGGGCTATGCCGACCTGTATTGGCTTGACGGCACCGTGCCGCTTCGCAAAGTGAAGGAGCAACTTGGCAGCAAGCTGATTTTGAAACATCGCCTCCGCTTCTTTTCCTCCCTGGAGGAGCTCATTGGCTCGTGGAAACACATCAACACCCAGGAGTTCACGGCGCGGGAACGCGAAATGATCACCGAAATGCGGGAGGCATCCTGACCTCCGGCCTCATCTGCCTGGGATAAGTAAGGGAAGATTTAATATCTTCCCTTTCTTTTTTACGTACGTGACCATCCAACAACAAATTCTCAACGCCCTGCTTTCCGAAGGAAGACCCGAAGCGATGGTGAATGCCATGAGCGCCACAGGTAGCTCTTCCTCCTATGAACAGGTTTTCAGGGAGGTGATGGATATGGAAAACAGAAACTTGATCAAACTGGTGTACTGTCAATTTCCTGGTGTTATCAACGTGCAGATTACCCTGGTCGGCCAGGCCGCCGCAAAGAAACAATGACTATGATGAGATTTCTGATCGTCCTGACGCTGCTGCCTTTGGTTGGGCAGTCGCAACCTCGTGGCAATGCCACACGGATGGAACAACGCATCCTTGCGTTAGGCAAATTTGGGGCTAATCCGCAAGGCGGTGTGAGCCGCGTTGCCTACAGCGAGGCCGACAAGGAAGGGCGCGCTTATGTGATTTCATTGATGAAGAACGCCGGTCTGGAGGTGTCTATTGATGCGGCCGGAAACATCATCGGCAAAAGGCCCGGTACCAATAACAACCTGCCCGTCATTGCCTTCGGTTCGCACATCGACAGCGTGCCGCTTGGAGGAAACTATGACGGCGATGTCGGATCCATTGGCGCCATTGAAGTCATTGAACTGATGCGCGAAAACAAGATCACCACACAACACCCTATTGAGGTGATCATCTTTCAAAACGAAGAAGGCGGGTTGATCGGCAGCGAGGCCCTCGTTGGAATACTCCACCCCTCCACCCTCGATCTACTGAGTCACAGCGGGAAAACCATCCGGCAGGGCATCCTTGATATTGGCGGCGATATCAATCGGATTCCCTACGTTGCCCGAAAGAAAGGGTATTACCATGCCTTCGTCGAACTGCATATCGAACAAGGCGGCATTTTGGACAAGGCGGGGATCAACATCGGCGTGGTGGAAGGGATTGTCGGCATCAACCAGTGGGAAGTCACCATCCAGGGCAAGGCCAATCACGCGGGCACTACGCCCATGAATCAACGTCAGGATGCCATGTTAGCGGCGGCCAAGCTCACCCTTGCCGTGAATCAGGCGGCCACCGGCCTAACCGGGAGGCAGGTAGCCACGGTTGGAAGAATCCATGCAGAGCCCGGAGCACCCAACGTCATTCCGGGCCGCGTAGTGATGTCGCTGGAGATCCGTGACTTGTCACACGAAAAGATACTGACTGTGTTTGCCGCCATTCAGGCCCAGGGAAAAATCATTGAAGCGGAAACCGGAACCACGATCACCTACAAGGTTACCAACGAAAATCTGCCGGCCCTGACCGATAAACGGATTCAGGACGAGGTGGCGCAGGCCGCCAAGGGACTGGGTCTAACCTTCCAGGTGATGCCCAGCGGCGCAGGTCACGATACCCAGGACATGGCCACCATTGCCCCGACCGGCATGATCTTCGTGCCGAGCAAGAACGGTGTGAGCCACGCGCCCGATGAGTACACCTCACCGCAGGATATGGCAAACGGCGCCAGCGTATTGCTGCAAACCATTCTTGGTCTTGATAAATAGAAACTGAACTGACCAATGTGACCAGTTCGCCGTACCGCTCTATGAACGAATACGTGAAGACGCTGATCTACCAGTCCATTACCGACTAGCCCGCCTTCTTTCGTAACTTTGGATGATGGGTCACGAACACGATCATCACCATCCTGCCCCTGCGTGGTCAAGCGCCGGCACCGCGTTTATGGTTGGCATTGGCCTGAATTTTCTGTTCGTGCTGATCGAGGCCGGTGTCGGGCTCTACATCCATTCCCTCTCGCTGCTCTCGGACGCCGCGCATAACCTGGCTGACGTGGGCACGCTGATCTTGTCGCTGGTCGCGTTCCGCCTGCTTCGCGTCAAGGCCAATGAGAATTACACCTACGGCTACAAGAAGACCTCCATTCTCGCTGCGCTTTTTAATTCCGTCGTCCTGCTCGTCTCCATTGGAGCCATTGCCTTTGAAGCCATCCAGCGGGCGTTCAACCCGGAGCCCTTGTCAGGCTCCATCATCGCCGTAGTGGCCGGCATCGGCATAATCGTCAACGGCACCACGGCCTTCCTCTTCATGCGGGATAAAGAAAAGGACATCAACATCAAAAGCGCTTACCTCCACATGCTGAGCGACACGCTGGTGTCGGCAGGCATCGTCGTGGGAGGCGCGGTTATTTTCTTCACGAATTGGTATTGGATTGATAGCGTCTTCAGCCTGGTGGTGGTTGCCGTTATCCTGGTGAGCACGTGGCGATTGCTGCGGCAAAGCCTCAGGTTGTCGCTGGACGGTGTTCCGGCCAACCTCTCGATCAAGGACATCACCGAGCGGGCCATGAAATACGAGGGCGTTGCCGGCCTTCACCATGTGCACATCTGGGCGCTAAGCTCCACCGAAAATGCCATGACCGCCCACCTGGTGCTTCGCCGCGGTGTGATTCATGAACAGGAAATGGCCATCAAGGAAAAATTCCGCCATGAGCTGCTGCACCAGAACATCCAGCACATAACGCTGGAGACGGAATTGGAGAATGAGCCGTGCGTGGCGAAGGACTGTTGAGCGGTGGCTCGTCGTCGGGTACGCCGGCCGTAAAAGGTCAGCAATTCTTCAGATGTCCGACTTCTTCAACTTAAGGTAAGCGAGGTAGTTGAAGACGAATGTCCAGAAGGAAGCGATGGCTATTGAACTGAACGTGACATAATCGCGGATTTCCTGGAAGGCATAGCGGGCGAACGGCATGGGCACCAGGTTCATGATCGACTCCAGCGGGAAGAACGGAATGATGTCAGGCCAGTAGTTGTCGACGTTGGTCTTGACGATCAGTTCAATCAGGTATGAAAGCAGCAACAGGATGATGGTGAGGCCGGACCGCTGAATATACACCCCCAGCATCAGGGCAAACGACAGGAAGGCAAAGACTTCAAGGAAATAAGCCGGGAAGAATCCAATTCCTGTCAGGGCATAAGGAAACTCCAACTGCGGGGAATAGATCAGGCCAGCCACTGAGGCAATAAGCATTACCATGGTCATGCTGAGCAGGGCCAGGACCAGGTTCATAAGCACCTTCGACAACAGGAATTGTTCGCGGCTGAGCCCGTCAATAATATTCTGGCGGATGGTCCGGTAAGTGAATTCGTTGGTGATGGAGATGACAGTCATGATGGCCAACACAATTTTGAGCAGACCACTGCTCCAGGCAAGATTTTGCCAGATGTCGGGAAAGTGGTAGAGCGGAATGCGCGTGATGTTGATCTTCTGACCGAAGCCTTCGATCATCTGGGAGAGCCACTTGAGGAATTCCATCCCGGAAGCGGCTCCCATGCAGAGCGTAAAGAAATACAGCCCCACGATCACCCAGAACGTGCGGTAATCAACGAGTTTCTTCAGGTCAACCTTTAACAGGTGCAGCATGATCGGCTTCGGCTAATATTTCCAAAAACTGTTTCTCGAGACTCTTCTTCTGGGTTACCAGGTGGCTCGCCACGATTCCTTTCTCAAACAAGAAACGATTCAAATCAAGGCTGTGGTGGCCATCCTTCATCTTTACCACAAAGTGTGCTCCTTCCTTTCTAACCGATTCGCAACCTGGAAATGTTTCCAGGATCATGGGAAGGTCGTCGTGAAAAGCAATCACTTCAACTGTCTCCTCTCCTTTCCCCACTTCGTCGACCGGACCGCAGTGTACGAGATTACCCTTGCGAAGGATGGCGAAGTGTGTACATACCTTCTGCACTTCATCCAGCAGGTGACTGGCGAGGATGATGGTCTTGCCATCCTGGGCGATTCGACGGATGATCTCCCGGATTTCGGCGATACCCATGGGATCAAGCCCGTTGGTGGGTTCATCGAGAATCAGGACAATCGGATCATTGAGCAGGGCCGAGGCGATGGCCAGGCGTTGCTTCATGCCCAGCGAATAGGTGCGGTACTTGTCGTTGCGGCGGGACGACAGTTCAACCAGGTCAAGCACTTTGGGGATATTCTCCACCGGCGCTTCCTTGATGAGGGCCATCAATTCCAGGTTCTTCTGACCGCTGAGATACGGATAGAAGATGGGATGTTCGAGCACGGCGCCGATCTTCTTGCGCAACTGATGGGTAGGCGCTTGCCCAAACCACGTGTAATTTCCGGCGGTCGGGTTGGTGACCCCCATGAGCATGCCCAACGTGGTCGTTTTCCCGCTCCCGTTGGGTCCCAGCATGCCAAACACCTGGCCGCGCTTGACATCGAGCTCAAGATTATTGACGGCACATAGCCGGCCAAAATTCTTGGTAAGCCCGCGGATGGATAAAACTGTTTCCAAAGAATAAGGCGTTAGTCTATTTTCTCTTTCCGCTTCTTTTGCTTGTTGCCCTGGTCCGTGAAGTTCCGGATGCGGCTTCCAATATCCGTGCTTCCATCGATCGTCTTGAACAAGGCCCCTGCCTTGCTCACGTCGATCGTGCCCACGATGTCCAGAATGTACAAACTCGATGAGTCGTTCACGAGCACAACGGTACCTGGTTTGGATCCGCCGGCGTCACGGAGGTAAATGTCGAGGTTGCGCCCGTCCATCCGCCCATTGATGATGGGTTCGAAGGACTCTTTCTGATACGCTTGGGTGAGTTTCTTGTATTCCGAAGCGTCAAACCGGCTTTTGTTTTTGTCAACGAGCAGGAACTTCATCTTTTCAATGTTACGGATGAGTTCATCAAACTCCGGGTTCTCCTGCTGGTTGAGCATGCGCAGGGTGTTTTTGTAAAAGAAGAGGGTGAATGATCCTTCGAACTTCTTCTCCAGGTCCAGCGTGGTCTTGCTTTGTGCGGAGGCCACAACCCCCGAAGTGAGCAGGACGGCAATCAGGCAGACTGTTTTCATGGGTGAACGTGTCAAGGTACGAAAACGAAGTTCCCCGCGAATGGTTTCGCGGGGAACCTTACGTCGGAAGGTAACTTATTCGTCGTTTTTCTTCTCGTCGTTCTTTTTCTCGCCCTTGTCCCCTTTCTCCATCTTGTGGAGCTGTTCAAGGCCATCGATGCTCATCTTGCTGCCGATGCGGCTCACTTTCTTGAGATCGATCTCACCGAAGAGGCTCAGCATCTTGAAATCATCGTTGCCGGCGGCGATCATGAGCAGCTCGCTGATCTTGCCTCCTGATTCCTTGATAAGAAACTTCATGTCCTGGTCCTTGTCGCGGACAAACATCAGCTCCTCGTAATCTTTGGGCACGATCGAAAGTGCTTCCTTGTACAACTCGCGGGAGTCGCGCGCCTGGTCTTTGGCGATAACCCGGAGGCCCTTGATTTTGCTTATCGCTTCGAGGATTTCCTTGTCATCCGGTTTTTCCACTTCCATGTTGGTAAACAACCCGAACATCTTGCTGCTCACGGTCACCTGGGTGAAATCGGGATTGTCCTGGTACTTGCCAAAGAACTTGGTAATAGCCTCGCTCTGCGCATTGGCTGCCAGTGACATGACCATCATCATCGCACCCATCATTAACTTTTTCATATCATTCGGATTAACGTTTTCTTTTTTCTTTTCTAGTGTAGTCGCCGTTTTCAAATACTTATTTTATCGCTATCGCTCTTGCTCTGAATCTTTTTCTCTGCGTCGTTCAGCATCTGCATCTTGCTGGCTTCCTTCCTGGCCTTACCAAAGCTATTGCCGATCAGCTGCAGGGCCCGCTTGGTTTCCTCAAAGGCCATCTGCGGGTCGGTGTACGTGTCCTGCAGCTCTTTCGGGTAGGATTTGCGGATCTCCTGCCGGATGAGGAAGGTGGCTGCCACAACCACCACGATGCCTGCCGCTATCCTTGCCATATTTCCCCAACCCACCATGGATACCAATTTTCCTCCTTGACGCTTCTTCAATTCTTTTGTTACAGCCGGCTCAAAATTTTGAGCGAGTGCTTTTTCTTTCTCAGCCTGGAAGAAAGTGAACAAGTCGGCGGCGCTCTTCATTGACGGCGGCACCTGCCCGGAGGCAAAGAACTCGCGAAGCCGCTGCTCCTCCTCGAGGGTGGTTTCAGTCTGCCAATATTTTTCCAGCAGCTGCTCTACTTCATGCAAGTCCATACGCATCCATTTTTTGAAGTTTCTCCCGCACCGCGTTCCTCGCCCTGAACAGGTAGACCTTTACCTGGCTCATGTCGATTTCCATGATTTCACAAATCTCGTTGTAGCTGTACCCTTCTATGTCGCGCAGGTGCATGACCTGTCGCTGCTTGTCGGGTAACGCTGCCATCAGTTCGCTGATTCGCTTCATACGCTCATTCAAATCCGTCGTTTCGGCCGGGGACAGGCTGTGATGGCTGAGGTGAAGGCTGCTTTCCAATGAATCCGTGGGCCGACGCTGCTGCTGCCGGAGTCGGTCCAGCGACAGGTTCTTGGTGATTCGCATACACCAAGCCTCCATATTCTGCACCTGGTCAAGCTGGTCACGCCCATTCCACACCTTAATCATCACTTCCTGCACGACGTCCTTGGCCTCCTCGTTATTCCCCAAAAGGCGAAAGGCAAAGCGGTAAAGCTTGTTCTTCACCGGGAAAACCATGTTCTGGAAGGTTTCCAAGGTCATCGATTGCAGAGGCTAGACGGTGGCGTGTACACTTTGTTACAACAGGGCGAAAATACTCACTGGACGTACATAATGAGCAGTCTTTTATAAAAGTGAGCGCCGGGCACCGGGCGGTGGTTTTGGCCCCGGCCTGAGCCTAAGCCAGGCCACGGCAACAGGAACTTATGCCTCGGTCGATTGGTTATCTTGCCGTCATGTCTGCGCTCCAGGGCCTGAAAAAGCTATCGGACTCCTTACCCGGTCGGACAGACCGCATGCCTGCCTTTTTTATCGGCCATGGCTCCCCGATGAACGGCATCGCAGACAACGAGTTCAGCAGGAGTTGGGCCGACCTGGGAAAGAAGCTGACTCCGCCGAGCGCTGTACTCTGCATTTCCGCCCACTGGCTAACCGACGGAACCTTTGTCACGGCCATGGAGCAGCCGCGCACGATCCACGATTTCTATGGCTTTCCACAGGCACTCTTCCAGGTACAATATCCGGCGCCCGGCCATCCGAAACTGGCGGAAGAAACGGCATCCCTGGTTAAGAAGACGAAAGTAGGTCTTGATCACGAATGGGGACTGGACCATGGCACCTGGTCGGTTGTCAGGCAAATGTTTCCCCAGGCGAACATACCGGTCCTTCAACTGAGCATAGATTATGAGAAGCCGGCCAGTTATCATTATGCGCTTGCCCAGGAGCTTGCGGCGCTTCGCGACAGGGGCGTGCTGATCATCGGAAGCGGGAACATGGTACACAACCTGCGGATGCTGAATTGGCGTGACCCCGATGGAGGGTTTGACTGGGCGATTGAGATGAACGAAAAATTCAAGGGCGCCATGGAGAAGAATGAAATCGACAAACTGATCAACTATCCTTCCCTGGGAACGGCCGCGTCCCTGGCGATCCCTACACCCGATCATTATTATCCGCTGATCTATGCCCTGGGACTCAGGTCCAGTTACGAGCCCCTCACGTTTTTCAACGATAAGTTGGCGATGGGAAGTGTCTCCATGACGTCGGTGAAGATCGGCCGGGCCTAAGCCGGCTGATCGCCATTTTCCTCCTTCAACACGTCATCGGCCTGTTCCCTGTCTTTCTCAAAGATGTGCAATCGCACACCGGGGAAGATGTCGTTGCGCAAGGGATAGAGGTTGGTGAAATTCTCCTCGGTAAGAAAACAGGGAATTCCGTACGCGTCGAGTTTGGTCTTCGCCAGGTTGGCCTGGATGACGGTATCAAAGGCTCTGTAGATGATAATCTTCTCCTCCGCATCCATGGTCACCGGCGTTCAACAAGCCTCATTTCCAGAAACCAAAGCCGTATGACTCAAACAGGGCCTTGGTATCGTAGAGGTGACCCCATTTCATCGTAAGTTCCACACGCCGGATATCGGAAATGTTCTTCACCGGGTCGCCGTCGACAAGGATAAGATTGGCCTTCTTGCCAACCTCCACCGAGCCCAACTCGCTCTCCTTGCCTGCAACACGCGCAGAAATCAAGGTGGCCTTTTGTAACACTTCCTTATTCGGCACACCGGCCTTGGCATACAACTCCAGCTCACGGTGGAGGGCAAAGCCCGGAAAGTCATCGGTTCCCGGAACAAAAGTGATTCCGTTGGTGTGTAGGACCTTAAGCATCCTCAACATGTTGTCGAAGGATGCTTTGTATTCCGCCTCGTGACCCTTCATGGTGGGCAGGCCGCCGGTGTAAAGCCCACGTCTGAATTCGGGCGGGAACATGGCGAGCACCGGTTGATACCCTGCGGCCAGTTTTCCCGGCTCATTGGTAAACATACCCTCAAATATGGCCATCGTGGGATCCACGACAATGTTCTTGTCTTTGAGGAGTTTCACAAACCGCTTCACTTCCGGTCCATTCACGTTGATGTTCCTGGCGCGTTCAGCCACTTTGATGAATCGGCCCATCGAACGCGTGTCAACCGTATCCCCCATGAAATTCAGCATCACCATATTCATGTGAATAATCTGATCATACCCATCGTTCACCGCCCGCTCGGCCGTCATGAACGAAGGAATATGGCCCACCACCTTGAGTCCGCGTTTGTGCGCCTCAGCCGCCAGCGGCTTCACCCACTCCACCGGAATTGAACTGTAGAGCTTGATTTGCTGGTAGCCTTTGTCTGCATAAAAATCCACGGCGGCAATTCCCTCATCGAGTGACTTCACAATCTTCCCGGTGGGGCCCGCGTAAGGTCCGGCGAAGTCAATGAACCCGGACATGAGTGATATTTCCGGGCCCAGCAGGATGTCGCCATCGACTTTCTTCTTGACGTCAGGAAGGTCGAAATCATTGGCCATATCCTTGATGTTGGTAACACCGCCGGCAAGATGGTACAGCCCCTGCGACATGCTGTAATGCGCATGGTTATCCCACAGGCCGGGCAGCAGCATCTTGCCGCTGCCATCGATCACTCTGGCGTTGGCCGGCGCGCTGATGCTTTTCGCTTTTCCTATTTTGGATATCTTCCCTCCTTCAACGACGACGGTCTGGCCATCCACCACTTTGCCCGACTTGGCGTCAAATACCCGGACGTTGGTGAAGGCCACGGGTACATCATTGCGCTGGGTCAGCTGATCTTCCTGTTTGGCGAAATACTCTTCTTCAATCGCATCCTGGAGTTTCTTCAACTCCGGCACAAGAAATTCATAGCCTCGCTTGATCGTTGACATCCAGCCGCTGATGGTGGCGAAGTAGGCCTTGTTGGGAGTAACCCAGACATATGACGGGGGACCTCCCAATCCGGAAAACGCATACAACTCAAGTTCTTCCTCAAACGTGTTGACCAACGCCATGTGGCTTTTCACGTGCACCGCCCTGAGCTTTCCGGAAGGGACCATGTCCATCTCATGCAGATGCCCTTTCTGCCTCAGCAGTTGACGCAAGGTCCATTCGATTTCACCCGGCGCGCCCTCCAGGGGAGAGTAAATAACCGGGCCATCGACCTTTCTTGACTCATTCTCAACCTTGTTCTTCCAGGAGGCCGTTCCGTCCTTCAGCTCAAAGGTTTCGTCGACTGCGCCTTTGTAGTAGTCGACACCCGACACACGGCGTGAAACCAGTTGTCCATTTTCCAGTTGAATGTCCACTTGCAGCTTCGGTCCCCGACCCCGGTCGTTGTATTCGTAGCGGTAATGAACCTTACCCTGTCCATCTGACCAGGTGATCTGCTTTCCGGCGACCTTACCTCCGGAAATGATGACATAGCGGGTGGTATCCGTGGCCAGCGCGGTGGTAGCCAGGAAAAGGAAGAATACGGTTAATCGTTTCATCGGGGTGAGCAGGATTAGTGCGTTGTTACTTTTTCAGTACAGTAAATTCTACGCGGCGGTTGTTGGCTTGTCCTTCGGGCGTATCGTTGGTATCAATTGGTTTTGACTCGCCGTAGCCTTTGGCGGTCAGGCGACTCACGTCAATTCCCTGTTGCACCAGGTAATCCACCACGGATTGCGATCTGCCCTGCGAAAGGTTGGCGTTGTACTCGTCAGTACCCTTGCTGTCCGTGTGCCCGGCTATTTCAATTTCTACTGTGGGATTGCCCTGCAGAAAGTCGACCACCTTGTTCAGTTCAACAAAAGACTCAGGTTTCAGTGTGGTTTTGTTGAAGTCGAAGTAGATATTCTTCATCCTCACGGTGAGTCCCACCTCAATGGGTGCCAGGAAGAGGTCCTTTGCTGCGGGCGAAAGGTCCTCGCTATTGAAGTCCAGGCTATCCGTAGCGGGAAGAAAGCCTTCTGCCGAGGCCGTCATTACATAGGTACCCAGCGCGCCTACTTCCAGGTTGTATTTGCCGCCGTCCGATGTAATGGAATAGCTGCTGCGCCTGTCCGGCCTGAGCGTAAAGTCAACCTTTGCCGTAATGGGCTCGTTGGTCTTCTTATTAAAGACTCCCCCGGTGAGAATCAACTTCTTCGCAATGGGAGTCAGATACAGGTCGGCAATCAATGTCGTATCTCCGCCCAGTGCTGGCAGGGTGATATTCAGTTCCTTCGGCTGGTAGCCGGAAGCACTGGCGCTGACCTGATATCCACTGGTTTCCGGAATCCGCGTTTCATATTTCCCGGTGCCGGGCGCCTTGAGGCTGATGGGCTTGAGGTCTTTGATGGTCACCGTGACCGAAGCGGAAATGGGTTTGTTTGTCTTTTCATCATAAACTGTGCCGGCCACCATCACCTTGATGTCCTTCGGAACCAGGACAAAAATATCGAGGTTACCACCGTCCACGCGGCTGTTGGCCCGCGATGTGTACACATTTCCATTGGCATCCATGGAGAAGTAATCATCCGCCGCCGCTGTGTTCACCGGCTTACCCACGTTGGCAACCTCCGACCAGTTCATCCACGTATCATCAAGGCGTGTTGTCTTGTAAATATCCGCACCTCCTTGCCGGCCGGCGCCAAGCCGATCGCTGGCGAAATACAAGGTCTTGTCGTCGGGGGCTATGAACGGGGCAAACTCATCGGTGTTGTTGCTGAACTTGAGCCGTTCCGGGCGCGTCCAGGTGCCGCCCTCGTCGTGAGCGATGTAGAGGTCGCTCTTCACGGCGCCCACCTGCTCGGAAAAATACAGGATCAGATGCTTGCGGTCTGTCGAGATCGTGGCCCCGTTGAATCGTCCTTTGATCATGTTGTCCAGGTCCTTGATCTTCAATTCAGTCCATGCTCCACCCGGGCTGACCAGCGAAAAACCGATTTCATTCCTGGACCGCCCACCCCGCACGAGCAAGGTGCCGTCGGCCAATACCTGGAACACCTGGTTGGTCTTGCTCTGATTAAAGGGAGAGCCCAGGTGCTGAGGGGCCGACCATACGCCTTTGTCATCCTTGGTGCTCATCCAGATATCCTGTGTTCCCGTCTTGCCATAGGTGTTCGAAGGATGATCGACAACAAAGAAATAGAGCTTCTTGCCGTCCGGTGAAATAACCGGTGCCGCATCGTGGTACGCTGAATTGACTTCCTTGATCTTTGTCAATTCATACCGTGGCGCAAAAGTCTGCGCCATGACTCCTGAACCAACAAGCCAAAAGACGATTAGTGCAATTCTTCGCATGCCAGGGGTTTGAAAGGTAAAGGTAACGAATCGCCCCTCATGTGAGAAGGTCCTGGAAGTCAATCAGGATAGCCCGGGACTCCCCGTGATGGAGAAGAATCCGCGCTTGCTCATGGCGATGGCCATCAGGATCAGCACCAGGGCAATTCCGTTAAATACCAGCATCCTCTTGTGTTTCGCGGCATCGTCCGTCATCTTCTTTGAAGTGATCCTCGCCAGGGTGATCAGCACAATGGAAACGAGCATGAGCGTAATGTGCTCAACCGTCCAGTAGCGAAGATTGGCATCCTTCATCGTATCGCCGCCAAACTTCACGAAAGCACTTTGAAAGTAAAGAAGCAGTCCCACAATGAGCTGCGTGTGCGTAACCGAGAACAACGACAATCCCAGCATGTTGTCAAGCTTTCCAAACGGCCTTTTGTTCGACATGCCCAGGAAGGCATTGACAATGACCAGCAGGAGAAGAGCAAGAACCAGGAAACGAAGGATGGAGTGGGTGTGAAGTAATCCGGCGTACATAGGGAATTGTTGAAGAGTGGAGGTGTCGACGTGTTGAACTTGGTATTTGGCAAAAATAGGGGTTGGGATTGAATATTTCAGGCTTCATTTACAAGCCATCGCCGACGAAAAATGCGTGGCGAATATGCGGTGAGGATTGTACATTTCCTCAAAATCAAACCCTATGAAGACCGTGTTTATCGCTTTATTGGCATTTGCAGTTCTGCCCTTGTGGGCTCAACCCAATACGGGCTATCAACGCCCACCGGAAGAAATTGCGAAGCTGATCGAGGCCCCGTTAACTCCGGCCGTGGTCCTCTCTCCGGATAAGTCGGTCATGGCTATGCTTGACCGGTCCGACTTCCCCACCATCGAGGAATTATCCAGGCCGGAACTGCGCATCGCAGGTCTCCGCATTAATCCTGATAACTTCGGACCCAGCC
Source organism: Cyclobacteriaceae bacterium (assembly GCA_041912235.1). Classification (GTDB taxonomy): domain Bacteria; phylum Bacteroidota; class Bacteroidia; order Cytophagales; family Cyclobacteriaceae; genus ELB16-189. The sequence continues at coordinate 35,508 of JAYRNL010000196.1, read as the reverse complement.
GCACCAACCCCTTCATCGGGCTGAAATTCAAAAGCCTGAAAGACATGAAGGAGCATCCGGTGACCGGCTTGCCGGCGACCATCCAACTCAGCAATTTCACCTTTGCCCCTGACAGCAGGAAAGCATCGTTCCTCCTCACCTTTCCTGACCGCATTGAATTGTGGATGGTCGATCTGGCATCCTACCAGGCCCGCCAGCTAACCAAAAGAAAAATCAATGCTACCTATGCCAACCCCATCGCCTGGACTTCCGGATCGGACAAAGTGATCTTCCTTGCAGCAGCCAATGACGGCAAGCAACTTGCGGCCCGGACCCGTGTCCCGAGTGGTCCGGTCATTGAAGAGAATTTGGGCAAGAAAGCCCCCTCCCGGACGTACCAGGACTTGCTCAAGAACAAATACGACGAGGACGCCTTCGATTTCTACTGCACCTCCCAACTGGCTTCAGTTACCCTCGATGGGGTCGAAAAGAATCTGGGCCAACCCATGGTGTACAGCCTGATGAACCCATCGCCAGACGGGACATTGATTCTCACCCGCACGGCCCATAAGCCCTATTCCTATCTCGTACCCGTTTCGCTGTTTCCCCAGCTCGTCCAGGTTTCTGACATGAATGGAAACGTGGTGAAACAACTTGCCGAAATTCCCCTGGGTGAAAACATTCCCGTGGGCTTTAACGCCGTGATAACCGGCCCGCGTGGTCATGGTTGGCGTGCAGACCAACCCGCCACAGTGTATTGGACGGAGGCTCAGGACGGTGGAGACCCCAAGACTAAGGCTGACATTCGCGACAAGGTGATGATGTGGAGTGCCCCATTTACAGGCACGCCGACCGCACTGATTTCTCTACCCCTGCGTTATTCAGGCATTGTTTGGGGTAATGACAAGACGGCGTGGGTATATGAGTTCTGGTGGAATGACCGCAAGACACGCACGTACCAGGTTGATCCCTCCAACCCCACCAGGAAGAAGACGGTATTCGACCGCTCCTCGGAAGACGCCTATGGCGACCCGGGCGATCCCGTGCTCACGTCGAGCAGCTACGGAACGCAAGTGCTGCAGATCAATCCGGACAACACCCTCTTTCTTCGGGGGGATGGGTCTTCTCCTGAGGGCGACAGGCCATTTCTGGACAAGATGGATCTCAACACCGGCAAGGTGACCAGGCTTTGGCGATGCGAGGCACCCTATTATGAATGGGTGGTAGCCATCACTGACCCAAAGAAATTAACCTTCATCACTTCACGTGAGTCCAACACGGAAAACCCCAACTACTTTTCAAGAGCCGTCAACTCAAAGGCGGTCGTTCAATTGACCTCATTTCCTCATCCCTATCCGCAAATCAAGGATGTGAAGAAGCAGGTGCTTAAGTTCAAGCGCGCCGATGGGGTAGATCTTACTGCCGATCTGTACTTGCCGCCCGGCTACACTAAAGATAAAGGTCCGCTTCCTACGTTCTTCTGGGCTTACCCGGAAGAGTTTAAGTCCAGGGAAACGGCTGGCCAGGTTAAAGGTTCTCCTTACACCTTTACCCGAATCAATTCCGGGGGTCCGATTTTCTGGGTTGTCAGGGGCTATGCCGTCCTGGATAATGTCTCCATTCCCATCGTGGGCGAAGGCGACAAAGAGCCCAATGATACCTACGTGGAGCAATTGGTTGCCAGCGCACGGGCAGCCATAGATTACGGCGCTTCACTGGGAGTGGTAGATCCCAAGCGGGTTGGCGTTGGCGGCCACAGCTACGGCGCGTTTATGACAGCCAATCTTCTGGCGCACACCGATTTCTTCAAGGCAGGCATTGCCCGCAGCGGCGCCTACAACCGCACGCTGACGCCGTTTGGATTCCAGAGTGAAGAGCGCACGTATTGGGAGGCTCCTGAGGTCTACGCTAAAATGTCTCCGTTCTCCTATGCCGACAAGATCAAGACGCCCATTCTGCTGATCCACGGCGAAGCGGACAACAACTCCGGCACCTTCCCGATCCAAACGGAGCGCTTTTACAATGCGATCAAGGGTCATGGTGGCACCGCCCGCTATGTGCTGCTGCCTTACGAAAGTCATGGCTACCGGGCTAAGGAGTCGATTCTTCATATGCTCTGGGAGATGGACAACATGCTGGAGACTTATGTGAAGGGGAATCCCCCGATGAAGGCCAAGATCGAGAGCAAGTAACTAATCGTCTGCGTACCTTGCTGCCATGTTGAGTTCGATGAGGCTGCTCCTCGCCGGAAGTTTATTGTTCATTGTTCCGCTGCTTTCCAAGGCTGAGGCGCCGGATACCGTGCGTGTCGGAGCCTACGTGATCAGTGTGCACGACATCAACTTCCATGACAAGGAGTATACCGTACGCTTTTGGCTGTGGTTCCTTTATACGAATCCCGACTTTGATTTCACCAAACAACTCGACATACCGAATGCCAAGACCATTGAAGCTCCGGAATCCATAATCGATACCGTGGACGGTAAAGCCTGGGTAATGCTGAAGATGAAATGTGTGATGAAGGAAAACTGGTCGGTGCAGGATTTCCCTTTCGATCAGCAGCACCTGAAGGTCCAGATCGAGAACAGTATCCTGGACAACACCATTCTGATCTTCGATCCGGACTTGCCCGGGAGCAAATTCGATGATGAAGAAGCGATCGAAGGATGGAAAATCACCGACTTCAGGGTTGGAACACGCGACAATAAATATGAAACCGGATTCGGCGACCCCCGCCCGGGAAAGAATCACCAGACCTTTTCACAGTTCACCATTGACATGGAAATCCAGCGGAGCGCCTGGGGCATGTTTATGAAAATCTTCCTTGGCATGTACATCGCCTTCCTCATCGCGCTGATCAGCTTCACGCCTCACCCCTCTGAAATGGAGCCCCGTTTTGGTCTGCCCGTGGGTGGTCTTTTTGCTGCGGTAGGTAATAAATACATCATCGACTCACTTCTTCCGGAGTCGTCGGAGTTCACGCTTGTCGACACACTTCATGCATTGACGTTCATAGGGATATTCGGGACACTTTTGGTGTCAGCGATTGCCTTGAAGCAGTTTGATAATGGTAAGAAGGAATTGGCGGAGGCTATCAACCGGAAGGGCTTTTGGATCGTTTCGGCCATCTATGTTATCCTGAACATCATCTTCATCACCCTGGCGGTGATTTGATCTACTTCCTGTCCTTGGTGTTGATCAGGATAGTCACCGGGCCATCGTTGATCAACCCTACCTGCATGTCCGCGCCAAACACGCCGGTTTGAACAGGTTTTTCCAACAACGCTGCGAGTCCCTTCGCAAATTTCTCGTAGATCGGGATCGCGATCTCCGGCCTGGCGGCCTGAATGTAGGAAGGTCGGTTACCCTTTTTCGTGCTGGCCTGTAGCGTAAACTGGCTTACGACCAGGATCTCGCCGCCGACTTCTTTGACGCTGAGGTTCATTACCCCGGCCGCGTCGTTAAAGACACGCAGGTTTACAATTTTTGCCGACAGCCATTCGATGTCTTCGTCACCATCGGCGTTCTCTATGCCCACCAATACCAGCAATCCGGCTCCAATGGCTGACACCCGCGTGCCTTCAATGTGAACGGAAGCTTCGCGTACCCGCTGTATGACGGCGATCATGACGTGTAGTCCTGGAGTTCTGCTGATGAATGAACCTCTCTTCCCTTGACTTGCTTCCTCGCCACCTGGAGCATGCCACGGGCAACACGGATGCCCTCAATAGCCTTATATTTCTTTGGGATCAGAAAGTCGAGCACTTTCATCACCAGCTTGCCCGCGGATTCGCCGGCACGATCATCCTTTCGATCACCCAGTAACATGCTGGGCTGGAAGATGTGATACGATTCAAATCCTATTTCACCGATCGCCTCTTCCACTTCGCCTTTAACCCGGTTATAGAAAATGGAAGAATGCCTGTCACTTCCCAAGGCGGTAATGATCAGGAATTGCCGGGCGCCGTTTGCCTTGGTCACCCGGGCAAGGTTGAGGGGATAGTCAAAATCCACCTTCCGAAAGGCTTCCTGACTTCCCGCCTGTTTAATGGTGGTGCCAAGACAACAAAACACATCATCGGCTTTCAACTCCGATGAATAGTCAGCGAGGCGATCAAACTCGGCCACCACATTTTTCAACTTGTCATCACCCCGGTGCAAGGGTTTGCGGGTGACGGCGATGACCTGTGTATAATGAGGATCCTCGAGGAGCAGGTCCAGCAAATAAGAACCGGTGAGTCCGGTGGCTCCTGCAATCAGCGCGACAGCCATTAAAAGGTCTGTTGAATTTCCTTTTTGAGTTCCGTCAGCGCATGGCTGATCGGCTCCACGTTCTTTTCCAGCGTCAACTCAAAAATCTTGCGTGACAGATCCAACCCGGTCGCTTCCGGTCCAAGGGCGGAAGAAGCCTCGTTGATGAGGATGGTCAAATCCTCCTTGGCGCTTTTGATCATACTCCACACTTCCTCGCTCATGTAGATCTGTTGGGAGGCATTGTGGTTGTATTCGTTTCGGATTTCATCCAGGAGAATCTTGTGAAGCTCGCGCGCCGAGTAAATGGGATTATTCAAGCGAAGGAGCAGGTTAGGCGGTGACATGCGCTCGAGGAAAAGGCACATGCGCTCATAGGCCTGAAGCCGGTTAGGCAGAACCGTTTCGATGGAACGGCTCCTCACTTCCAGTTTCTTCAATTCAATATCGCGGTTTATGAACGACTTTACCGTAAGGTAGATTCCATAAAGGACTACCGAGGCGGGAATAAGAATTTTGCCATATTCAATCAGTGCATCCATAGGTGTTCCGGAAAGGTCGCTAAAATTAGATAATTTTGATCAACGGATTCTACCCGGGTAAAACGAACAAAACACGTTAATCGTCTGTGGCCCCGCAAACACCTGTCACCCTTACGCCCAAAGCCGCCAGGCAGGTGGAGTCCATCATGCGGACAAAGAACATTCCGACTGGTTATGGCTTGCGGATCGGTATCCGGGGCGGCAGTGGCTGCGGCGGACATCAGCTTATCCTTGGTTTTGACAAACCAAAGGAAACGGATATCACGTACGCCCAGGAAGGGATAACCATCCACGTTGACAAGAAGCACATGATGTACGTCTTCGGAAAAGAGGTTGATTTTTACGAAGGCGCTGACGCAAAAGGATTTGTATTTGTGGAGCCGGCGAAGAACTAAAGAAGCCTGCTGGATGGGAAGGTAATCCTCCTCGCCTTTCCCTTAGGGTCATTTGCGACCTAACATTTTCCCTCAAGAACTGAGCTGTAAGGAAAATCCGCACGTAGAAATTAGCGCTGCCCGCGTATGGTCACCGCTGCCTTTTTGCAGACCCCTCCGATGGGGGGATTGAATTTGGCAATGGTGATAACTACCGACTGTGCCTGAGGAAACTTCTTAAGAATCTCTCCGGCCATGGAATGGCCCACGCGTTCGAGAAGTTTGGAGGGCCTCTCCATCTCCGCGCGTATCACCGCATACAATTCTTCGTAATTGAGTGTTCCGCCGAGATCGTCGGCAAAAGCCGATGGATTGATTTCCGTTTCTACGGTAACGTCAACTTCAAATTTGTTTCCGGATGACCGTTCGTGGGGGTAGATTCCATGATAGGCGTGAAACTCAAGGCCTTCAAGAGAAATCCTGCCCGTCATGCCACTTCGTCGAAGAATGAGCGCAGGGGCTCAGTCGGGGGTGCAGCCGTCGGCTTCGGTACAACAGGCTCCGGGGCGCGCATCCGTCGGTTATCCGGTTCAGCCGGCAGGATCAACTTCTTGGCCTCTCGCTTTGCCTGGGCCAGGTGCTCATCCACATTAAAACGCTTCGAGGTCTGGTTGGACCGCTCCGAACGATCGATGACTTCGTTAGCCAAGCGCTTCAGATCGTCAATGAGGTTGTTCCGGTGCGCTTCCAGCGCCTTGTAGTGCTGAGCCAGTTCGCGCAGGTTTTCCTCCATTTCTGCAAGCATCTGCCGCGAAGTCATCTCTGCATCTTCAAGGGTATTGCGGGAGCGATCCTTGGCTTCATTAAGGATTGCCTCCGCGCTCATCTGTGCTTCCCTCAAATGGAGTTCCGCCGCTTTGTTGGCCTGTTCGATCACATTGGCGCCGGTGTCTTCTGCCGTCTTCAGGGTCTTGAAAAGTGAGCTTTCCACCTCGCGCAGCTTGGCCACTTCACGCTCGCTGGCTTCGAGTTTGAGACGAAGCTCCTTCGCTTCGTCCATCATTCGTTCCCATTCCTGGGAGAGCGAGAGCAAAAACGCATTGACCTCATCCTTATCGTAGCCGCGCAGCGTACGCTCGAAGGTCTTCTGGCGAATTTCCAACGGTGTTACTTTCATGACGTAGGGGTTTTCAGTTTAAAAAATTACGTCCCAAATGGATATCGTCCGGTCATCGCTGGCGCTCACAACTTGTCCGTTAAACGAAGACCACAGTACCTTGTTGACCGATGTGCCGTGACCAGCGTGCCTGGCTTTATCGATGACTTTCAACAACGTCAGGTCTTCGGAGCGCCAGACCTTGACGGACTTATCCATGCTGCAAGTTAAGAAATGTTTCCCATCCGGGCTAAAGCGGATATCGTTGATGGCAAACAAATGAGCCGGCACTTCCTGCATCAAGGCATAGTTTTGGGCCGGATTCCACGCCTTTAGCCGGGCGTCACGGGATCCGCTCAGCAGAACACGGCCATCCGGAGAATAACGAAGACTAAATACCGAATTATGGTGCGCTCCAAAGGACTTAACCTCGGAAAAATCCGCCGTGCGAAATACGCGGATGTTATAATCACTATACCCTACCGCCAGTTCCTGCTCATCGGGTCTCACGGCAATACACCGGGCACTTTTCCCAAATCCGGGGAGCTTGCGCTCCACCGTGAGCGAAGGAAGATCGACCACATGGATATCACCGTCGCCGGTTGCGACGAGCGCTTTGTCGCCGATCACGGCCATATCAAAAATAGCCGCGTCCGATAGTTTCAGTGACCCCACCTCCTTCTTCCGTTGCCAATCGAGTACATGAAGACCTTCAAAGTTGTGGCCAGCCAGGAGCCAACCGGTTTTTGGATCATAGCAAAGGGCATACACCGAAGCCTTCATTTGCGCCACCGCTTCTCCATCCTTTTCCCCGAACCTCCACTGCGCAATCAAACCGTCTCCCCCCGCGGAAAAGAATACCGGAGAGCCCGGCATGGTCTCGAGCGTATAGACGCAGTCCCGGTGCCCGGTCAATGTCATAATCCTGTTCACCTGGACAGCGCTCATGGGAAAGTCCTCTTTTTCAAAGTATCTTTCACAAAATTCATTCTGCGGGAAAGAATTACCTAATGCCGCTGACAAAAATCGAATCGTTGGGCCAACTTCGCTCCTGGGGCCTCTGGCAGATAGATGAAAGTGAACCTGATTTATCGTTCCTGTCGTTTGAGAGCTGTCCGGACGAGGTGATCCATCCGCAAAAGAGACTGGAGTGGCTGGCCGGTCGGGCGCTGATCAAGACCCTTGTAGAAAAATGCGGATTGACCTATGAGGGCCTTCGGAAGGATGAATATGGCAAACCGTTTCTCAAAACACATCCGCATTCGATTTCCCTGTCGCATTCCTTCCCCTTTGTAGCCGCCCAACTGGATGCGTCGCAATCGGTAGGCATTGATGTAGAACAAGTGAAAGAAAAACTACGGCAGGTGGGGCCCCGCGTGCTGAGCCCGGGGGAAATAGCCGACGCCGGTAATGATCTTACCAAACTCTGCATTTACTGGTGCGCCAAAGAAGCCCTGTACAAGATTCATGGCCGAAGGAATCTCCTGTTCAGCGATCATCTTCAAATCAAACCGTTTGTGTTGTCCGCGCAGGGAAAACTGGAATGCATCATCGACCTTCCGGAAGAAAAGACCAGGGTTCAGCTGGGCTACCGTGTTACTCCGGAGTACGTACTGGTATACACGGAGGCCACCGACCGCATGCACGTATGAAGCACGGGTTGTATTTGCTTTTCGCTCTTTGGACAGGGACTTCCGTGGCCCAGACTCAGGTTGCAAATTTTGCAGCCCCCGATGTGCAATCGGGACAACCGGTATCCCTGGATCACTATGGCTCGTCAGGAACTGTCGTCGTTCTGTTTACCAGCAACGAGTGCCCGTTTGATCAGTATTATGCCGATCGTGTTGCCAGGCTTGTAACCGATTACGCGGGCAAGGTGAAATTCCTGCTCGTCAACTCCCACCTGGATCCGGAAGAAAACGAAGAAAAGATGAAACAAAAGGTCGCCGGGTGGGGCCTTTCAATCCCTTATTTGGCAGATAAAAACCAGGAAGTCATGCGGGTGCTGGGAGCTCGCCGTAGTCCTGAAGCGTTTGTTCTCAAGCACGAGAAGACTCATTTTGCAATCGCCTACAGTGGAGCCATTGACGATAACGCGCAAGAGCCATCGGCCGTAACGACAAATCACTTGCGGGCCGCTATTGACAGTGTCCTCGCCGGAAAGCATCCGGTCCATCACCAGGTTCGCGGTGCCGGTTGCACGATTAGAAAGAAGTAGGCTTACACTCCAAGGTCTCCACCGTCGGAGATCTCAACCAGGAGCAGCTTCACCTCCTCGGCTTTGGCATGCTCGCCCATCTTCTCAAAGGACATGATGAGGTTGCGCAGGGCGCGTCGAATGATTTCCACATTGTCGCACGGCTCAAAGAATGAATTCTGCGGTACGAGGTGAAGCTCGTTGATGTAATTCTCAATATCCTGACGGGTGAAAATAAGTCCCCGGTTAAACGCATTGATATAGAAAGGGGCGTTCTGGGCATCCTTATAGGTAAGAATGAAAAGATTGGGAAGATTGACCCCGTACACCGGCAGCTTCAGTTTTTGAGCCACCAGCATATAGATCACGCACAGGGTGATGGGATTGCCCTTGCGGGACTCCAGCACAATATTGATCATCGAATTTCCCGGCGAATGGAAGTTCTTGGTGTTTGCGGCAAACTTAAGCTTGTTGAAAAGCACACCGTTCACCACTTTCACCTGGTCCATCGGATGGAGGTCTGCGCGGAATTCCAGCCATGTTTCGTAATAGATCTGCTCAAGTTCCTGTTTGAGCTTTTCGAGGTCCAGGTCAGGATATTGAATCGTGGCCACAATCCACATCCCTTCCAGCAGGTCCTTCGATTCGCCACGGTACCAGGCTACCAGGCGCTCTTTGAGCAGGTCAAACTGCAAGTCATGGATAATCGATTCAATGCGTGACTGCAGTGTCGGGTTGAGACTCGCCTCCCATTCCTTTTCCAGCAAAGGGATGGCCTGCGTACCGAGGGAACGGATTTTCTCTTCTACGTGTGCCGACACCTGCTTGTCTTCATCGTCGAGCAGCGAGATCAGCGCCTTAAGTTCCTTTTCATTCATCGACTCACGTCTGTATCACCCCCACATTGAATTTCTTCACCTTGGCATGGTTGGCCGCCTCGATGCCACCCGAAATGTATTGCCGCGTTTCCAGGGGATCAATAACCTGGTCCACCCACAACCGGGCCGCAGCATAATAGGGCGAGAGTTGATCGTTGTAGCGGTCCGTGATTTCCTTCAGCAATTGGGCTTCCTCCTCTGCCGAAATTTTCTGTCCCTTCGTCTTCAGGGCACTCACGCGAATTTGCAGCAGCGTCTTCGCCGCAGAAGCTCCGCTCATGACCGCGATTTGTGCCGTAGGCCAGGCCAGGATAAGTCGCGGGTCATAGGCCTTTCCGCACATGGCATAGTTGCCGGCGCCATAGGAATTGCCCATGATGACTGTGAATTTCGGAACGGTTGAATTGGCCACGGCATTCACCATCTTGGCTCCATCCTTGATGATGCCGCCCTGCTCGGCTTTGCTTCCCACCATAAACCCGCTGACATCCTGCAAAAAGACAAGCGGAATTTTCCGTTGGTTGCAGTTCATGATGAAGCGGGCGGCTTTGTCGGCGGAATCAGAATAGATCACGCCTCCCATTTGCATCTCGCCCTTCTTGGTCTTCACTACCTTACGCTGGTTGGCCACAATGCCCACCGCCCATCCGTCGATGCGGCCATAGCCACAAATAAGGGTCTTGCCGTAAAGTGCCTTGTACTCATCAAACTGGGAATCGTCGACAAGCCGGTTGATGATCTCCATCGTGTCGTAAGGCTTGGCGCGATCCGACGGAAAGAGGCCGTAGATATCCCCTGGATTCACTTTGGGCAACGCCGGCGCGATGCGGTCAAATCCGGCCCGGGGATTATCTCCGATTTTGGTGACGATGGAACGGATGTAATCCAGGCAGGACTGATCGTTCGGGAACTTATTGTCGGTAACGCCGGAGATCTCACAATGTGTCGTTGCTCCACCGAGTGTTTCATTGTCAATGTCTTCGCCAATGGCCGCTTTGACGAGATAGGATCCGGCGAGAAAGATTGAGCCGGTCTTGTCCACGATCATGGCTTCGTCCGACATGATGGGCAGGTAAGCGCCACCCGCTACGCAGCTGCCCATGATGGCGGCGATCTGCACGATTCCCATCGATGACATCTTTGCATTATTGCGAAACTGGCGGCCGAAGTGCTCCTTGTCGGGGAAAATTTCGTCCTGCATAGGAAGAAACACTCCTGCACTGTCCACCAGGTAAATGATGGGCAGCCGGTTTTCCATGGCTATCTCCTGGAGGCGCAGGTTTTTCTTCGCCGTGATGGGAAACCACGCGCCAGCCTTCACGGTCGCATCGTTGGCGGCGATGGCGCACAGTCGTCCCCCGATCTTAACAAGGCCTGTTACAACACCTGCCCCGGGACAACCGCCCACCTCCTCGTACATCCCTTCACCGGCCAGCGTACCCAGTTCCAGGAATGGGGTGTCTTTGTCAGCGAGATAGGCAATCCGCTCACGGGCAGTCAGCTTACCCTTTTGGTGTTGCTCTTCAATCTTCTTCTCCCCACCCCCGAGGCTGACGCGCTTGATGCGCGATTCCAGCTGGAAACACAGTTGCTTGAACAAGTCTTCGTTCCGGTTGAATTCCAGGTCCATGGCGGGGGACGGCAAATCAGTTGGGCTTCGTAGCAGCGGGTTTTTCAGCTGCCTTCTTTTTCTTCTCCTCTTCCATCTTCTTCAGGTCGCGCTCCACCTTCTTATGACTTTTGCCCAGCGGCGCGGTAAAATGCTTGGGATAATGGTTGATGTGGTCCACCAGGCTGTCCATCCTTTTCAACAAGGTATTGAGGTTTACGTACAAACTGTCCTCCGTCAGGAGTTTGCTTACCGTATTGTCGCCTTTCTTCAGCCGACCCAGTGTTTCGTTGAGGCTCGCCAAGGTCTGTTGCGTTCGGAGCATCGTCTTGTTAAGCTCAATTTGTTTGAGCGAGTCAGAGATCATCGCCAGGTTTTTCAAGGTGGGTTTAAGGTCATTCAACGTGCCATTGATATTGGAGGCCACATCCGTGAAGTTGCCTGACACTACGGTAATTTTGTCGTTCGCGTTAAGCAGCGTAGTATTCAGGATATCGGGTGTCGATTGCAGTTTTTTGAAGATCGAGTCCAATCGCTGGGAGTTCCGGCTCAGGTTGTCGATAACAATGTTGAATTTCCCGAGCGTGGTCTGCAAATTGCTGGCTACCGGTTCGGCTGTGTTCTTGAGCAGATCAAACATGCCCTTGGCCAGTTCGGACTTGATTGTATCGCCGGGTTGTTTGGGTTTCCTGACATCACCAATGGAAAGTACGATAAAATTGCCTCCCAACAGTTCACTGTCAAGGATAGCCTTCGTAGAGTCACCGAGCTTGATTTTTGAATCAATATCGATCTCGACCAGCACGCGGTGATTCTTTTCCGGCAGTATCCTGATATCGCTTACGCGTCCTACGGCGAAACCATTGACCTTTACCGAATTGGATACCGCCAACGTGTTAACGTTATCATAGACCACGTAATACTTTCGGGTATTGGAGAAGAAATCAACTCCTTTGAGAAAGTAGAAGCCATAGTACAACGCGACAAGCGTAAGCACCGCAAATATTCCGACTTTGAATTCCTTGTTTCTTACCATGGTCAGTTGATCGCCTCCACCTGCGCTTTATAGTCTTTGAATGCCCGGTAAATGCCCGAGGCTATGAGATCCTGGCCATTGGCCTCGCCCAGAAATTTCTCTTCCTTCTTGTTCGTCAAGAAGCCTACCTCAATGAGCACACTGGGCATTGCCGTTCGCCAAAGCACCCAGAAGCCGGCCTGCTTTACCCCATGGCTTTTCCGGCCGAGGCGGTTCTTGAATTGCGACTCCACCTTCTCGGCAAACTTGAGACTGCTCTCCTGGTAGGCACTTTGAGCCAGGGAAAACAGGATATAGGACTCCGGGCTGTTAGGGTCGAATCCTTCATAGCGTTCCTGGTAATTGTTGTCCAACAAGATCACCGCATTCTCCCTTTTGGCCACGTCCAGGTTGCCTTCCGACTTATGGAGTCCCATCACGTAAGTCTCCGTTCCATAGATTTCTTCGCGGGGCACCGCGTTGGCATGAATGCAAATGAAGAGGTCTGCCTTGGCTTTGTTGGCAATATCCGCCCGTTCATCCAACGCCAGGTACTTGTCTGATTTTCGCGTATAGACCACTTTCACGCCCGGCATATTCTTTTCAATGTAACTGCCCACCTTCAGCGCAATCTTAAGCGCCACATCTTTTTCCTTCGTGTTTTGCCCGTGCGTCCCGGGGTCCTTCCCGCCGTGACCGGCATCAATGACAACCGTATCCACCGCGTTTGCCATCGGTCGTTCCGTCGCCGAGGAGTTTAGCAAGGTTATTGCTAGCAAAAAGGCCTTAGTTCGTAGGTTCAAGGGATGGTGATACGAGCTAATTTGACATAAATTCGCACAAAATCGTGAATTTTTCGCTAAAAGCTAAATCTCTGACCTTGCCGTTGCCTGCGTTGACTTTGCGATTTTTGATCGTTTTTGTCCTGTTATTCGGCGCTCTGCCTACGCGAACTCAGGGCCAGGCTCCGGCAGCCGGAACCCCGGATCGCAATACCCGGACAACTTCCATGCCCGCTGATACCACCCGGAGGGACTCGCTTACACAGCGTAAGAGCGAAATCGAAACAACCATTGTCTATTCGGCGGAAGATTCAATCAACTCCCGGGTTGATCGAAAGATCGTACGACTCTATGGAAACGCGAAAATCCGGTACGGTCTGATCGAATTGCAGGCTGAAGAGATTATCATCGACTACGATAAGTCGACCATTTCTGCCCGGGGTAAGTTGGACTCCGCGGGGCGGCGCGTCGGGTATCCCATTTTCATCAATGGGCAGGAGAAATACGAAACGAAAAGCATTGACTACAATTTCAAAACGAAGAAAGCCCGTATTTCAGAGGTGGTCACCAAGCAGGACGAAGGTTTCCTGCATGGTTCTGCGGTAATGAAGAATAATAAGGACGAACTGCTCAGCGTACGAAACGCCTACACCACCTGCAACCTGGCTCATCCGCATTATGAAATCATTGCCACCAAAGCCAAAGCGATACCGGGAGATAAAATGGTCGTAGGTCCTTTCTATATGGCGATGAACAATGTTCCCATTCCGCTGGGGTTCTTCTTCGGCATCTTTCCTTCACCCCGGAAAAGCGCCTCCGGTGTGGTTGTTCCCAGTTACGGCGAAGAAAAGAACCGCGGATTCTTCCTTCGCAATGGTGGATACTTCTTTGATATCAGCGAGTACATCAAACTGCAGGTGACCGGCGACATCTATTCGAAAGGCTCGTCCGCGTTTTACATCAATTCAAATTACAACAAACGCTATCATTACACCGGCAATTTCAATTTCAGCTATTCAAACAACCGGCTTAGCGACAACATTGAAGACAACAGCAGCGTTCAGGACTTTCGGATCATGTGGAGCCACAGTCCCCAAAGCCGCGGCACCGGGCGCTTTTCCGCCTCGGTTAACGCAGCCAGTGCTACGTACAATCAAAACAACTTGTTGTTGTACAATACTAATCCCTCTCAACCACGATTGGACAACACCACCCGTAAGCTTAGTTCCAACGTATCCTACTCTAAAACCTTCGGCTCCAAATTCAATCTTGGCGCCAATTTTCGACTGAACCAGGACTTATCCACGCGGCAGGTAGATATGTCCTTGCCGGACCTCACGTTCAACATCAACAACGTCTACCCTTTCAAGCGCTCCAAGAGCCTGTTCCTGCAGAACTTCTCCACCCGTCTTTCAACGGCGATGACGAACCAAATCACCAATAACCTGGGAAGAAACTTCAAGGATGCCGAAGGCAATACCATCGCCCACGATAGCATAGCCCCCATCAATTCAGAAACTCTTCCGCTCTTGTTCGAACGGGCAAAAAAAGGCGTGCGACACAACATCCCGCTGGCCACAAGCTTTAAGGTGCTGAACTATTTCACGATCAGCCCCGCTGTCTCGCTGGATCAGCTCTGGTACTTCGAGAAACTCAACTGGGGGCTCTCGCCGGATCAGAAGTCCGCGGTGGTTACCGACACCATCAAGGGATTCAACACCGTTACCAATTACTCGGCCACCGTAGCCCTTACCACACGGATTTATGGAACTTATTTTTTCAAGAAGAAAACAGGTGTTCAAGCGATCCGGCACGTGATTAACCCCTCGGTGGCCATGAGCTACCAGCCCGATTTTGGTGATCCCAAGTATGGCTACTATCAGCGTATTGATATCCCCGGAATCAAGAATCCGGTCTATAAGTCAGTGCATGAAGGGTTCGTCTACGGTCCCTCGCGTTTTGGAGAAAGTGCGACGGTAAGTTTTGGCATCAACAATACGGTGGAAATGAAAGTACTCGGCAAGCAGGACACCGTAGCCAGGAAGGTGCCTCTTTTCAATACCTTGTCTATCAGCAGTGCCTACAACATACGGGCCGACTCCTTCAAGCTGGCGCCATTCAGCATCGCAGCCAATACCAACATTATGGATGGCAAGTTCAACATCAACATGAGCGCGTCGCTGGATCCCTACAAGTATGTAACCATCGTCTCCAAGAATGGGGGTGTGGAAAAGGAGATTCGGACCCGGCTGTTCGCGTGGAATCCGACGCCAGAACCGGCCGGTCAGTACGTGGTTGACGATGGCTTCGGGATTGGCCGGATCACCAACGCCAACCTCGCCTTCGGAACCAACCTGAGCCCCAAAGGGAAGAAGAAAGATGCAGACACCCGCGCGAAAATCGGGAAAGCGACCGGCATTTCAGACGCCGACAAACAGTACTTGCTGAAGAATCCCGACATGTACATCGACTTTGACATTCCGTGGAACCTGCGCCTGAACTACAACGTGGATTACAACCATGCGGTAAACAGCGACCCCCGGATCACCCAAGCCATGCGAATTGATGGTGACTTCTCACTCACCCGCCAATGGAAGATTGCCTTTAACACGGGTTACGACTTTCAACAAAATCAAATTACCCAGACCTTCCTCACCATTGCCCGTGACCTTCATTGCTGGCAGGTGAATCTCAGCTGGGTGCCCTTCGGAAAGTACCAATCCTACTCCTTCTTTATCGGGATCAAATCTTCCATGTTGAAGGATTTGAAGATGAACCGCACCCGGTCGTTCTACGATAACTAAGATTAGATTACTTCAGCCAGCTCTCGATTTCCGGCAAGGTGACCGGAGGTACCTGGTCCAGTTTGAGCTTCTTCCTCATACCGCCCATGTCGTTAAGCAATTTCCCGGGTTTACTCTCCCTCAATTGAGCAGCGCTCATGATCCCCAGTTTGTGAAGTATCGGAATGAGTTCAGGACGAACGCCCATTTCAATAAAGGCGGCATCATCAGCCGGCGGGGCCTGCTTTTCGGGCTTCATCTGGGGGAAGAAAATTACATCCTGAATGGAGGGAGAATTGGTCATGATCATTGACAACCGGTCGATGCCAATCCCCAGTCCGGCCGTGGGGGGCATGCCGTACTCCAAAGCACGCAAAAAGTCTTCGTCAAGGGTCATCGCCTCTTCGTCGCCCCGTTTGCCCAATTCGAGTTGCTCCTCAAACCTGCGCCGTTGATCGAGCGGGTCGTTCAGCTCGGAAAAAGCATTGCAGATTTCCTTGCCGTTGCAGATCGCTTCAAATCGTTCAACAAGACCCTCCTTGGTACGGTGCTCCTTCGCCAAGGGCGACATTTCAACCGGGTAATCGGTGATGAATGTGGGCTGAATGAGATTCGGCTCGCATTTCTCTCCAAAAATCTGATCGATAAGACGTCCCTTTCCCATGGTGTCGTCCACGGGAACATGGAGTTTGCGGCACGTGTCGCGCAGCGCCGATTCGTCCATGTTGGAAATATCAATATGGGTGAAGTGCTGAATGGCTTCAAACATGGTGAAACGTTTCCAGGGACGACGGAAATCGATGGTGTGTTCCCCCACCTTCACCGCTGTTGTCCCGTGCAGGTCAACGGCGGCTTTCTCAATCATCTCCTCCACGAGGTTCATCATCCACTGGTAGTCTTTGTAGGCCACATAGAGTTCAACCTGGGTGAATTCCGGGTTGTGAAAGCGGGACATTCCCTCATTGCGGAAGTCCTTCGAAAACTCATACACGCCTGTGAAGCCTCCGACAATAAGTCGTTTCAGATAAAGTTCGTTGGCAATGCGCAGGTAAAGCGTCATGTCCAACGTATTGTGGTGCGTCTTAAACGGCTTCGCCGCTGCTCCGCCGTAGAGCGGTTGCAGCACGGGCGTCTCTACCTCGAGGTAGTTTTTGGCATTGAGGTACTCCCTCATGGAATTGACCAGCCGGGTGCGCTTCATGAACACATCGCGCACCGATGGATTGACGATGAGATCAACGTAGCGCATGCGATAGCGCTGCTCCGGATCCGAAAAGGCGTCATGCCGGTGAACAATGCCCGCCTCATCGGTGGTCTCTTTCACCACCGGCAAAGGACGCAGCGCTTTGGAAAGAACGGTGAAAGAGGTCGCATGAATGGAGATTTCACCGGTTTGTGTCTTGAAAACGAATCCGGTAACGCCAAGGATGTCACCGATGTCGAGCAATTTCTTGAACACTATATTGTACGCGTCTTTGTTTTCGCCCGGCGCAAGGTCGTCTCGACGAAAATAAACCTGGATCCGTCCGGTGTCATCCTGCAATTCAGCAAAGGAGGCATTGCCCATGATTCGCCTGCTCATCATCCGTCCCGCCAATGAAACATTCTTAAAGGCCTCCTCACCAGACACCGGGTATTTCTCATGAATCTCCCGGGCCGAAGTGGTTATGGGATAAAGCTCAGCCGGGTAGGGATTAATGCCCCGCTTGAGCAATTCCTCCAGGCTCTGGCGGCGAATGACTTCCTGTTCACTTAAATGCATGACAACGTAACTCAGTTGAGGATCAAAAATAGGAAAATGACAAGGAATGCCGGTCAGGCCCTGCTCTTTCTGCGTTTGAGTTCCTTCCGGATCATCATCAGCTCACGACTGCTTTGTCCTGCCACCGACGTGTTTTCCGTAGCTCGCCGCAGCAAATAAGGCATAACCGACTCAACCGGACCATAAGGCACGTACTTGGCCACATTGTAACCGGCGCTCGCCAGGTTGAAAGAAATCACATCACTCATCCCCAGCAGCTGGGCAAACCAGACACGGCCATCATGATGAGCGAGGCTGTGCTTTTGCATGAGCACGGTGAGGTATTGATTGCTGTACTCGTTATGTGATCCACACATGACCGAAACCCGCTGCTTGTTGTCCATACAGAACTGCAATGCCTTGTTGAATGCATTATCGGTTTCTTCCTTGGTAGGATAAATCGGACTGGGATATCCGAGCTGAACGGCACGCTCACGCTCCTTCTCCATATAAGCGCCCCGCACAAGTTTAACTCCCAGGAAGTAGTTGTGCATGGCAGCGCGGTGCAAGGCCTCCTTCAGGTTGGCGAGGCTATCCGTGCGGTACATCTGGTAGGTAATAAAAACAAGTGCCTTCGACTGATTATACCGCGCCATCATTTCAAAGGCGATCTGATCAATCGGGTTTTGAAGCCAGGTTTCCTCCGCATCGATCATAACCGGAACGCCCGTATCAAAAGATCGTCGGCAAATCCGGTCAACGCGCTCCCTGACTTTGTCATATGACTCATGCTCAGCTGATGTGAGCGTCTGTCCTGCCTGGATTTTTTCAAACAAGGCTCCATCTCCCATGCCTGTCATCTTGAACACACAAAAAGGAACATTCGGCGAACTTTTCGCCTTATCGAAGGTTCGCAGGATTTCTTCCGCGGTACGATCAAATCCCGCTTCCGACTTCTCGCCTTCAACTGAGTAATCCAGAATCGTCTTTACGTTATACTCCCCCAGGTGATGGATGGTATGCTCGGCCTTGTCAATCGTTTCACCGCCGCAGAAATGTTCAAATACCGTGGCGCGCACCAACCCTTGAATGGGAAGCCCCATTTTCATTCCGATCTTGACTGCACCGGTGGCCAGGGAAGAAACAAACGGGTGATTGACTATGGTGAAGATGAAATTGGCTTTTCGCAGTTCCTTGTCGGACTTATACTTGAAAGCAATCTCGGTGTCTTCAAAACTGACAGGCGGCTGAATCTCCATGGGCTGAATTTTGACGGCCCAAATATAGGGTGGACCGGCCGTAAACTGTAATGATTCCTCGACATACCCGGCAGCCGCTTTCCGGATTATTCAACTATTTTTGACTGTTCCACCCATGAAAAGCGTCCTTGTTGCCTCCCTTCCCAAACTCAGCAAGAGACTCCAGAAGAGCTACTCGGCCCTGGCCGTTTTGTGCGATGAAAATTCGTTTCATCATTGTTACGGTCTAATCAAGGATCAGCTGCTGCCTCACAGCCTAATTGTCATCCCGTCCGGCGAGTCCTTTAAGAACTTGCATAGCTGCCAGAAGGTTTGGCAGGAACTTACGGACGCCAATCTCGACAGGCATGGGGCGCTTCTGGCCGTCGGTGGCGGGGTGGTCGGCGACCTCGCAGGGTTCTGCGCCTCAACCTACAAACGCGGCATTGACTGTATTCTCCTCCCCACCACGTTGCTTTCCATGGCCGACGCAGGAATTGGCGGTAAGACCGGTATTGACTTTGGGCCATATAAGAACCACATCGGCACATTTGCTCCGCCGAAGGCCACGCTGATTTTTACTGATTTTCTTCATACCCTTCCGAGGGCAGAACTCCGGTCCGGGTTTGCCGAGATCATCAAGCACGCCTTGATATCAGACCGGCGCCTGTGGGACACGATTCGCAAGAAGCCCCTCGAGAAACAGGACTTCCGAAAACTGGTCAGCCATTCGGTGGCTTTCAAGTCTGCCGTGGTAAAGAAAGACCCCAGGGAAAGCGGGCTACGGAAGATTCTCAACTACGGCCATACGGTGGGACACGCTATGGAGGGCCTGGCCATGATGACCGGGAAGCCCTTGCTTCATGGGGAGGCCATCGCCGCCGGAATGGTGATTGAGGGCCACATCGCACTCCAAAAAAAGCTGATTACGGAGACAGAACTGACTGAAGTGACGTCCTATATACAGTCCATATACGGAAGAATTACCGTTCCACCCGTTGAAGACCTCCTTCCGGGGATAATTCAGGACAAGAAGAATAAAGGCAAGAAGATACTACTGGCCTTGCCCAAGTCTATTGGTAAGGCCGTTTTTGACATTGCGGTCAGCGAACAGGAAATCCGAAGGGGTGTTTCGTATTACCGTTCTTATACATAATGAACGTCGCTATCATCCTGGGAACTGGGCTTCGACTGAAATGACTTGCGGAGGTCGGATACCGTGCGGGTGAGAAAATCCTTCGTTTTCTTCTTTCTCGATCCCGTCAGCAGCCAGGCCGCCAGCAAAGCACCCCCGGCAATCCCAAGGCCGATAGCAACTTTACGCGTTGAACTCATACTATCATTAACTAAACTTGAAAGTAATTTGTTTCATCCGAACCTGAAAAAGTCTTCACCAATTAAGTTTTGCCTGACCTGAAAAATCCAATCACTTTACTACCCCACCCTGAGATCACCGGCACCGTCGAGCATCTGCCTTCCTCCAAGAGCCTGAGTAACCGGGCCCTGCTCATTAACGCCATGATGAAAGGGAAGGCTACCCTTGAGAACCTGTCAGCAGCCAACGATACCCGGTTGATGCATCAACTGGTCCGTACCCCAGATGAGGTGATCGATGTCCAGGATGCAGGCACCGTCATGCGGTTCCTG
Source organism: Cyclobacteriaceae bacterium (assembly GCA_041912235.1). GTDB lineage: Bacteria > Bacteroidota > Bacteroidia > Cytophagales > Cyclobacteriaceae > ELB16-189. Next base: position 15,316 of record JAYRNL010000196.1, on the reverse strand, counting down.
ACAGCCTACTATGCCATTAGTGGGCAACATAAGACCATAACCGGAACCCCCCGCATGCAGCGCAGGCCTATCCGTGAACTGGTGGATGCCTTGCGGACGCTGGGTGCAGAGATCAAGTATGCGGCTGAGGAAGGTTACCCACCTATTCACCTGGCCGGGTTTGGTGGCCAGAAGACGGATCAAGTTACTGTACGGGGCGATGTAAGCAGCCAGTTCATTTCGGCATTAATGATGATCGCCCCGGCCTTGCCCCGAGGGCTGACCATCCACCTTACGGGAAAGGTTGGCAGCAGGCCCTACCTTGAAATGACTGCTTCCCTGATGCGGAATTTTGGGGCCAATGTTGAGATGTCGCGTGAATCGATCCGGGTGTCGCCAGTCCCTTACAAGCCTGCCTTCTATAGAGTCGAGCCCGACTGGTCAGCGACAAGTTATTGGTTGTCTTTTGCCGCATTGGCTGCCAAGGCAAACATCTTCTTGCCTGGAGTTGAATCCGAGTCAATTCAGGGCGACCGGGTCATTGTGGACATTATGGCTCAACTTGGCGTTAAGTCGCTTTTTGAACCGGGGGGACTGCGACTAAAAGGAGGGGGAACAAAAGGTGGACATCTTACCGTTGACTTTCGCGATTTCCCCGATTTGGCCCAGACGGTCTTGCCGGCCTGCGCAGTGCTGGGGGTTTCCGGTGAGTTTACGGGCATGGAGAGCCTCCGGATAAAGGAGACCGACCGCGTTGCGGCCTTGGAGAAGGAACTGGCCAAAATTGGGGCCTCCTTGACTGAATCAGGGTCCCATTGGAACCTAAGGCCCGGTAAGTCGTTGCCCAATTCGGTCTTCATTGATACCTATGAAGATCACAGGATGGCGATGGGATTCGCGCCACTGGCGACAAGGACAAGCATTTACCTCGCCGATGGTGATGTAGTCAGGAAGTCTTATCCTCAGTTCTGGAGTGACCTGAAAGGGCTGGGATTCACCATCAGCTAGTTCGATGCGCTATCTAATATACCGGTAGTCCTGGCCCGGCTTCAGCTGAAGGAGCACTTCATAGATCAACCGGATTACGTTTTCCACGTCATCCTTGTGGACCATTTCTACGGTCGTGTGCATATATTTCAACGGAAGTGAAATCAGCGCGGAGGCTACGCCTTCGGCGGAATACGCGAACGAATCTGTGTCCGTTCCCGTGGAGCGGGACACCGCCTGCCGTTGAAATTGAATCTTCTTTTTCTCGGCCGTCTGGATGATCATCTTCAACACATTGTTCTGCACAGCGGGTCCATAACAAACAACGGGCCCGGCCCCGCACTTCAAATTACCGCTCTCCTTTTTGTTGTACATCGGTGATTGGGTGTCGTGAGTCACATCCGTACAGATCGCAAGATCAGGCTTGATGCGTCGTGAAATCATTTCCGCCCCGCGCAACCCAATTTCTTCCTGCACGGAATTGACGATATACAACCCGAACGGAAGTTTCTTCTTGTTCTCCTTCAGGCGGCGGGCCACTTCGGCGATCATGAATCCACCCATCCGGTTGTCCAGGGCGCGGCCGACAAAGTAATTCTTGCCCAGCTCAATGAACTCATCCTCGAAGGTGGCCACGCAACCGACGTGCACGCCCCATTCTTCCACCTGTTTCTTTGACTCGGCTCCTATATCAATGAAAATATTCTTCAGACTCGGAGCTTCCTCCTTCCCGGCGTCGCGCACGTGGATCGCCGGCCAGCCGAAAACGCCCTTCACGATTCCTTTGTCTGTATAGATGTTCACCCGCATCGAAGGAGCAATCTGGTGATCGGATCCACCATTCCGGCGAACGTAGATATAGCCCTCTTCGGTTATATAGTTTACAAACCAGGATATCTCATCAGCGTGCGCTTCAATAACAACCTTGTACGGCGCCTTCGGATTAATGATGCCTACCGCCGTGCCATACACGTCAACCATTTTGTCGTCGATATAGGGCTTGAGGTAGTCGAGCCAGATTTGCTGCCCGGTATGTTCGAAGCCGGTGGGTGATGAATTGTTGAGGTAGTTGTAAAGGAAGGTTTTACTTTTCTTGTCCATATCTGATAACCGTAATATTCAATATCACAACGGAATATTTCCATGCTTCTTCCTGGGCAGCACAGCCACCTTGTTCTCGAGCATCTGGAAAGCCTTGATCAGTTTCTCGCGGGTCTGGTCAGGGAAGATCACTTCGTCGATGTATCCCCGGTGGGCGGCCCGGTAAGGGTTGGCAAACTTCTTCGTATAGTCGTCTACCTTCTCATTGAGTTTGGCTTCCGGGTCCGGAGCTTCAGCAATCTCCTTTTTGAATATAATCTCGGCTGCACCTTTCGCGCCCATAACGGCAATTTCGGCCGTCGGCCACGCGTAGTTCATGTCGGCGCCAATGTGCTTGGAGTTCATTACGTCGTACGCACCACCATACGCTTTACGGGTAATCACGGTAACGCGAGGAACTGTTGCTTCCGAAAATGCATACAGCAACTTGGCGCCATTCACAATGATGCCATTCCACTCCTGGTCGGTGCCGGGCAGGAATCCGGGAACATCCTCAAGCACCAGCAGCGGAATGTTGAACGAATCACAGAATCGAACAAACCTTGCCCCCTTGATGCTGGCATCGATGTCCAGCACACCGGCAAGGGAGGCGGGCTGGTTGCCGACGATTCCGATGCTTCTGCCTGCCAGCCGGGCAAATCCTACGACAATATTCTCGGCATAATTCTTATGTGCTTCGAAGAACGAACCCTCATCCACAACACCGTTAATGACATCACGCATGTCGTAAGGCTGATTCGGGTTCGCGGGAACAATTCCATTCAATACCTCCCGCTTTTCATTCCCGGCCGTGTAGGGAAGTCTGGGCGCTTCGTCTTCGCAATTCTGGGGAATGTAGCTGAACAGGGTTTTGATCTGCGAAATGCATTCCGCTTCGTTGGCACACGCAAAGTGCGTAACGCCACTCTTTGTGCTGTGTGTTGAGGCGCCGCCAAGCTCTTCCGCCGTCACGTTTTCATGCGTAACGGTTTTCACCACGTTCGGGCCGGTCACGAACATGAAGGAGGTATTTTCCACCATGAAAATGAAATCCGTCATGGCAGGAGAATACACAGCGCCGCCGGCACAGGGCCCCATGATGGCCGAGATTTGGGGTACCACACCCGAGGAGAGCACATTGCGGTAGAAGATATCGGCATAACCACCCAGAGACACCACGCCTTCCTGGATCCTTGCCCCTCCGGAATCATTCAATCCGATAACAGGGGCGCCATTCTTCATCGCCAGGTCCATGATCTTCACAATCTTTTCGGCGTGGGTTTCAGAGAGTGATCCTCCGAAAACCGTGAAGTCCTGGGAAAAGACGTAGACGAGACGGCCGTGAATGGTGCCGTAGCCCGTAACCACACCATCGCCGAGGTAATGCTCCTTGTCCAGGCCGAAATCGCGGCTGCGATGCATTACAAATTTACCCAGCTCTTCAAACGAGCCGTCATCAAGCAGCAGTTGGAGCCGCTCCCGGGCGGTCAGCTTGCCTTTATTGTGCTGTTGTTCAATACGCTTGTCTCCTCCGCCTTGCAATGCTTCGCGGTTCTTTCGGGACAGTTCTTCAAATTTTTCCGGGTTAGCGCCTGACACCTGGCTCATGATCGTTGAGTTGACCGCCAAATATAGGGATAGTTTGTTCCGATATACTAACTTGAACAACCCGTAAAATTCCTTCATGAACGAGCGTATTGGGGTGATGGACCTTGGGACGAACACGTTCCATTTGTTGATCGCTGAAATCCAGGGGAACCGATTCCAGGTTATTCATCGCGACCGGCGTCCTGTGAAAATTGGAAAAGGCGGCATCAATCAGCGCACCATACTTCCCGATGCCATTGACCGGGCTGCCGGCTGCATGAAAGCGTTCAGGGCCACGCTGGATGACGACCGGGTTTCGCGCTTCTACGCCTTTGGCACCAGCGCCCTTCGTGATGCCACCAATCAACGCGCTGTGCTGGAGGCTATCCGGAACGCTTCAGGAATTGATGTAGAAATTATCTCGGGACATCAAGAGGCTGAATATATCTATCACGGAGTGCGAACGGCCGTACCGTTGGGCTCGGATCCGGCCTTGATCGTCGACATTGGTGGCGGCAGCGTGGAGTTCATCATCGGAAATGACCATCGTATTTTCTGGAAGACCAGCCTGGACATAGGTGCACAGCGTCTCCTGGAACGCTATCACAGACACGACCCCATCCTGCCTGAAGAGCTAGCAGCCCTCAATGAGCAGTATTCTTCTTCCCTTCAAACCGTTGCCCGGGCAATTGGAGAATTAAATCCGACAGCGCTGGTTGGCTCTTCTGGAACATTCGACACCCTGAGCGAAATCTATTGTACTGCCAACGGTATTCCCTATCCCGCTGAAAAGGCAGAGACTCCCCTGACGGTAGAGGCATTCAGAGAAATTCATCAGATGCTTGTTTCAACGGACCGGGCGGGGCGGATGCAAATTCCCGGGATGATCGAGATGCGCGTCGATATGATCGTTGTTGCCAGTTGCCTGATAAACTACCTCTTGCAACTCGCCGGATTCCGCTCCATCCGCGTCTCCTCCTACTCATTAAAAGAAGGCGTGCTGTCAGTCGTGATGGACCGACGCTAGAACCAGGCTGTGAGACTCCCTACGAGAAGGGCGCCATTGTTGATGGGGTTCGAGTTCTTGTCCTGATATACTTTGTCCAGGGACAAAAACTCCCGGTATTCCAGGCGGAACAGGGCCATTTTGTGAACCTGAATATTGCCACACAAGCCCAAGCTGGTGGTTCTGAAGCGGGTGGCTCCGGTCACCGTCTGAACGATAACTCCCGACGGGTCATCAAAATGCTCGATCCGTCCTGAAAGGGAGAAGATCGTCGTGAACGAATACCGGGCAATAAAATTCGCCTGCCACCATGACGCCGTTGATGAAGATGACCGTTGCTGAATACCATAATAGAAGCAGGAAGTGGCCGTCCATTTCTTTCCTGAATTCCAAATCCAATAGAAGTCGTTGAAATAACGCATCCGGTAGTCGGGATGTGCTGACGATCGTTCATCACCGATGTAGGTCGTCCAGTTGAACAGCATGGTCTTGTTAGGACGGTATTCCAGTTGGGTGCCGATGGACTTGGCCGTATTGTTATCCTGAATCACCTGCCAACCGTTGATCAGGTAAGCATAGGCATTCAGTTTCTTGCTAACCGGAACGGTCAACCGGATCCCCGTGATGTAATAAGGCACATTCTCGGGAGCAAACGACCGTGTATACATCAGGTGATCCTTGGAAATCGCGCTCTCGTTGGTGTACGGCGAACCCAGTACTCCTGCATCTACCCAAATCTTCTTCTTCTCTGAAATCAGCACGCCTACGTTTGCCTCAACCATATTCTTAAGCGAGCCCGGCTCGTTGGCATAATTTGCGTCCATATAGGTGCCAAAGCCCGGCACGAACCGGACGCGCATGTACTTTGATCGGTAGCGAACGTCCACATACGCCAGGTTGATGGTCAGTTCGTTGTGCCGCGCCGAGGAGACAAAGTACGGGTTGTAGCCGTTAGCCGGTTGATTAAAGTTATATCCGTAGTACGTGTCTACGTAACCGCCCAGACCCACCTGACCGATCACCGTGGTTTCGACGGTATCCATGGTGGCTGTGTTGATGACTTGTCCGAAGGTTGACCTGCACAATAAGATGAAGAACACCAGTACAACAGGCCGAACGAGCATGCATAAAAGTATAAAGTCCTTATGCATAAAAAAAGCCCGGCGCTTACCGGGCTTCTATTCCTCACTGATCATAGTCCAGTGATCGGTTTGTCTTTTGGATACTTCACCTCATACTTGAACTGCAGGTTCTTCACTTCTGACGGTTGAAGGGTGAGCGTCCACGTCAATTTTCCGGTTTCCTTGTTCCAACTGGCACCGCCTACGTCAACCACGGCGACTTCAATCTGAGTGTTTCTTGAAATCGGAACCTGGTCCTCCACAACGACCGTGATGGGCTCCTGGCGCGTGTTGCGCACCGAGATGGTGAAGGCCTTGCTTTCCCTGATGCTGCCGCTGATGAACTTGCGGCTGGTAAGGTCTTTCACTCGTTCACGTTTCAGGACAATTCTCTTGTCACGGCCGAGAGAGAGCGAAAGCGTATCGCGGATAGAGTTGGGGTCGATAAAGGTTTTGCCTACGTAGGTGCCTTCAAAGAACACGCTGGCCTGGCCGGGCAGGAGGCTTAGCTCTTCCCAGCCTGTCGCCATGGCCATAAGAAATGCATCTGATTCCAATTTGGGGGCTGCCGCATAGCGATAGGCTGCCAACAATTCGTGCCGGCCAATGTCCACCAGCGTGGGCTGGTTTGATGAAGTCACTGTGTAGGGTATCGAGATCACAAAAGAAGTGTTGACCGCGCTTTCAACGGTGCTTACCCTATCCGCCAACGTATTCGCTTCTTCCAGTTCTGCCGGAGCTGACGTATCAGCCGCACGTTCCATGGCAACGGGAGCCGACTTCATTCGTTTGTATGGACCTTCACCATAAGGCATTACCTGAAGAAAGTCCAACACCTGGGAAACAAGTTCCGGCTTGAGTCCGCCCAGATTCGGGTTGGCCGTGGATAGCGTCAACTTCACATTCTTCCATTCCTCCCCGGTGCTTTGGAATACATTGGCCTTATAGCTCAACTGAACCGGGGCTTTCGTGCTGGTGGCACGCAGATCGTACACGGGCTGCCAACCTGCACGTGAAACCACGTAACTCACTTCAAGTTCAGCCGGAGTAGTATTGTCGGCGGCTACGCTGATCACGATCTCACCGGAATTTCTGGAGTACAGCTCATTCTGGGTATTGATCTGTGATTGAACACGGCTCATCTTTTCATTGATCTTCCGGATCGAGCCGTCAAGTTTCATTCGGGATGCAACGATATCGCTCAATCGTGCCCGAAAAAAGTCGGCCATGGCTTTGAGCTCAGCCACGGTCAGGTTGCTGTTTGTGCCGCCGATTCGCTGGTTGGCTGACAGCATGGCTTCCTCCTTGGTAAGAATCTCCTTCTGGCTCTCTTCAACCGTCAATTGACGACGATAGAATTCAAGCGAGTCTTTAAGCACACGAAGGGATTTGGGTGTATTCACATCCTGGAGAAAATTCTGACGATGGCTCGTGCCGAGAATGGTAAAACTTCCCCGGCCGGACACCTGAATGCCATTGGGATCCAATTGGCTGGCAAGGCCTGTCACCACCAGGTTTGTCCGGCCTGGCTCCAGCCTGGTCTTCACCGTGCGGGTGACCTGAGCGCGGGCCAGGAAAACGGTAATGTCCCTGATTTCGGAATCGACGGTTCGCTCCACCTGCCCGTATGCCGTTTTGCTGAACAGGGAGGCCAGGAGGATGAAGATTACTTGGTTCTTTTTCATGACAGTTGATTTGCGATAAGGATGCCGGTGCAAAGGTATTTCCATACAGGTTCTGGAAATAAAATTCAGTTGGGAATAACATGGCAATCGCCGTGCCGATAGGCCGGGATCGTTATTTTTGACGCATGAATGAGTCCACCTACCCCTATCCGGCCCTGCGCCAATTTGCAAAGGGCATATTTGAGCACATTGGCTGCCCTGCAGCTGACGCTGACCTTGCCGCGGATGTCCTTTTACATGCTGACCTCCGGGGAATCGACTCCCACGGGTTGGCGCGGCTCAGTGGCTACGTGCGCCTTTGGGAAGCGCAGCGGGTAAACAGCAAACCCAACGTTCAACTTGTTCACGAGTCACCAAGCACCGGTGTCGTTGACGGCGACAAGGGGCTTGGGCTGGTGGTTGGGCCCAAAGCCATGGAGATTGCCATCAGCAAGGCACGCACATGCGGCACGGGTTGGGTCGCCGTGCGGAACTCCAACCACTTCGGTATTGCCGGACACCACGCGATGATGGCCTTGGATCATGATATGATTGGCATAGCCATGACCAACGCTAGTCCGTTGGTGGCGCCGACATTTTCCACTGAGAGGCTCCTGGGAACCAATCCTATTTGTGTAGCCATACCTGCTGGAAACCAGCCAGCCTTTGTCGCCGACTTTGCCACGACCACGGCAGCCAACGGGAAGCTTGAAATTCTGCAGCGCAAAAATAAGGAGGCACCGCTGGGGTGGATTCAAAAGAAAAGCGGTGAGCCATCGTCCAATCCGCATGAATTGAAGGAAGGCGGAGCGTTGATTCCCCTGGGAAGTGACCGTGACCACGGAAGTCACAAGGGTTTCTGCCTGGGCGCCTGGGTTGACATTTTCTCCGCCGTGTTGTCTGGCGCAAACTATGGACCGTGGGTGCCGCCATTCGTCAGCTTCCTGGCTCCCCCCGCCGATCCCGTCGGCAAAGGCATCGGGCATTTTTTCGGCGCCATGCGCGTGGATGGTTTTCGTCCGGCTTCTGAATTCAAAGAGCACATGGACAAGTGGATCACCCGGTTCCGCTCAGCCAAGACAGTGACCGGGCAGCCGGCCGTGATCATACCGGGAGACCCTGAACGCGAAGCGCACGCTCAGCGACTCAACGAGGGAATTCCGTTGCACGGAACCGTTGTCGAAGACCTGAAGAAACTCGGAGAGAAATTCAAACTTGCCTTCTGATCAGAAGGAGACGAAGACGCGGAATACCCAGGGAGAAGCGAACGCGTAGTCGGTACGCTTCCAGATCATGTCATACATCCCCATGACATTCAGCGCGGCGCGGCCACCCAGCGGCTGAGTAAAGCCAATTCCCAACAGAAACCTGTCGTACGTTTTGCGCGGCATGGTGGGTCCATAATACGTGGGCGTACTGAGAAGGCTATATTCAGAATAGGCGAATACCTGCCCGAAGTTGTATCGCACGAATGGGGCGATGCCATATTGGTGAATCTCCTGACCCACATCGGAATAGCTGTAGTACTGATAGGTTATGCTGGTTCCGACAGAAAGTTGGTTGTTGACCATATAACCAATAACCGGGTAGACGCCGATATAGAAATACCTGCCGGCATAGGGATCGGTGCCTCCGTTCATACCCAACCCACCTCCGAAGTACAGGCGATCAGAAAGCTTGGAACTCTCATCGACTTCCCGTTGGGCATTCGCCAGCAGCGGGGTCAGCAGCAGCAACGCGAGAGACCACTTCCTCATATGACTTAATCAGCTTCCTCCACGATAAAGATATCCTCCTGCTCTCGCTTCATCAGGTATTTCTCCCTGGCAAACTTTTCCAGCAGCTCGGTGGTGCCCATTAGCTCAGCCCGATCCTGCTCCACTTCCTTGATTTTTTCGCGATAGTAGGTCTTCTCATGTTCCAGCGACCGCAGTTTGGCCGACATGCGGAACCGGTTGATGAGGTCGTTGGAGTCCAGGAATGTCATCCACACCAGAAAGGTCATCCCCGTTACAAAATAGAAGTTTCTGAAAATGGGGGGCAATCGCTTCAACATAGATTAAAAAATGGTTCGACGAAGATAGGAATTGTTTTCAAACCGGGCAATCGAGGGCGGCAGGGCCTACATCCCTCCGATTCCTTTTCTATCTTTGAACGAATGGGCAGGCCTGGCCAGACCCAATAGCCTGCATCCATCACCATCATGCCCAGCATTGTCCCCGGATACGAATACGACCTGTTTGTCAGCTACCGTCAAAACGACAATGCCCGTGGGTGGGTGACGGACTTTGTAAACAACCTTAGGGAAGAACTCGCTGCCACGCTGAAAGAACCCGTATCCATTTACTTTGATGCCAACCCGCACGACGGGCTGCTGGAAACCCATCATGTGGACAAGAGTCTCGAAGGCAAATTAAAGAGCTTCATCTTTCTTCCGGTCGTCTCACAGACCTATTGCGACCCGAAGAGTTTTGCCTGGCTGCATGAATTCATCACCTTTAACAACCTGTGTCAGCAGGATAAACTCGGTCGGGAAATTCGACTTGCCAGCGGGAATGTCGCAAGCCGCATCCTGCCCATACGGATTCACGACCTCGATGCGGAAGACAAGCGCCTGCTGGAGGGTGAACTTGGCGGCGCCATACGATCGGTGGAGTTCATCTACCGGTCAAGTGGCGTGAACCGGCCCTTGCTGCCTTCAGACAATCCGGAAAAAAACCAGAACAAGACGTACTACCGCGACCAGGTGAATAAGGTCGCTAATGGAGTCAAGGAACTTATCTACGCCATCAAATACCCTGGACGGGCCAACGAGGCGTTCATCGATTCACCAAAGCCGGAAGCCGATCCTAAATCGAACAACCTCGTAACCAATTCAATTGCCGTCCTGCCTTTTGTAAATCTTTCGCAGGATTCTACCCAGGAATACTTCGCCGACGGGGTGATGGAGAATATACTCATCGAGCTGGCCGGCATTCGTCAACTGAAGGTCATCTCCCGGACGTCGGCCATGCGCTACAAGAAAACCGACAAAACAGCACCGCAGATCGCCGGAGAGTTGGGCGTCAAGTACATTTTGGAAGGTAGCGCACAAGCTCATGGAGGAAAGGTCAGGATTCATGTACAACTCATTGACGCGATTCACGACCAGCCTGTCTGGTCAAAAGCTTTCCGGGAAGATTTGAATGACATCTTTGCCATTCAAAGCAGTGTTGCCGAAAACGTGGCCGTTGAACTGAGAGCCTCGCTGTTTGATCAAACGAGGGATGGAACAGCCGATCGGCCTACTGCAAACCTCAAGGCATATGACCTCTTTCTGAAAGGGCGCCACGCCTTCAATCAATGGAATCTCGATGGGTATCAGCAAGCCGAACGTTACTTTTTGCAGGCCGTTGCAGAAGATTCCGGTTTTGCTCTCGCCTACTCCTACCTCGCTTCCACCTACTCCGCGCTGATGTCATGGAACGGCAATCTTGCCCCAAATGAAAGTCTTGCCAAGATCAGGCAATATCTGCCTCTTGCCATCAAACGGGGAGCGACAGACAATGATCTTCTTACGGAGGCCTTTGTGGAGTTCTTCATCAATAAAGATTTTCAGGCAGCTGAGAAGAAATTAAAGCAAGCGCTGGAAATAGGACCCAACAACGCCGACATCTATTACACATACAGTTACGTGTTGAGTATGATGGGGCGCCCGGATGAAGCGCTGCAGACCATTGACAAGGCTCTGTCGATTGATCCAACCAGTGTTTCCGGATACAACTACCGATCCATTGCCCTCTATTTGCTGAACGAATTTGCAAGGGCAGAGAAAGTACTGCAAGAAGCCATTTCGCTTTTTCCCAAGGTGCTGAGGCTTTACGATCATCTTGCCCGACTATACGTGACCACTGAACAATACGAAAAGGCCGTTGAGGTCATTGAAAGCGGATTTGGGAACTCCTCCATCCGACCTCCTTCCATGGTAGCGTATTTGTGTCGGGCGTATGGCCAACTGAAACAACTGGAGAAAGCCACGTCGCTCGCCGATGAGTTGGTGACGCGAAGTCTCCACAACGAAAAAGGCGTGAACTATTACTTAGTGCACGCGTTTGTTGCCCTGGGCGATATTCCCGCTGCGCAAGCCTACCTCGACAAGGCACGCCAGACTAACGACATTGACCTTATCTGGCTGAACGTGGATCCGCTCCTCGCGCCTCTGAGAAACTCCGTTTCGGGCACTGACTTTGATGCCGCCGAGGAGGCCATAACCGCTAAGCTCAAGGCCGAACTTCCAGGCAACCTCGTATATCATAACCTGGATCACGTTGAGGACGTACTCTCCGCCGCTGTTTCGATCGGGGGCGCAGAAGGATTAAATGAAGAGGAAATTAAGTTGGTCAGAATTGCCGCTCTATTCCATGATGCCGGATTAACAATTTCCCTGGCGGATCACGAACACCGCGGATGCCTCCTGGCGAAGCAAATACTTCCTCGATACGGATTCAGCGATAATCAGATTGAGACCATCTGCGGGATGATCTTATCTACCCGTATCCCCCAATCGCCCAGGAACAAGCTGGAACAAGTCCTCTGTGACGCCGATCTTGATTACCTCGGGCGCGATGACTTCCAGGCGACCGGAAGCCGGCTGTTTGACGAGCTGGTGGTTTTGGGCAAGGTGAAAACCGAAAAAGAATGGAATGAGATGCAGAAAGCATTTCTCGAGGAACACCGTTACCACACCGCCTACGCAAAGCGCGAGCGGGAGCCGAAGAAACAGCAGCACCTGGCAGAAATCACCAGGCGATTGGAGCTTTGATTGACAATTTCTCAGGAATTCCTGGTAGCCCTGTGCCCGGAATCTGCGAAAGATCACAATCACTGCTTTTTGATCACCGCTTTAATACTATCTTGTAACCACCGATAAGCTCATGGAGGAACCCAGCGACAAGTCCAAGAAAAAGAAAGGCAGCAAGGGCAAAGAGACCTTGTACCGCGTAGCGTACCGCAATCAGATTTCTCTTATTCAGATTGCCGACAACAAGGCCAACCTGATCATCAGTATCAACACGATGATCATTTCCTCCATTATCGCCGTGAGCGGCTACGGGCTGGTGGCTCACCAGTTTGAAGGAGATCGCACCAACATCATTGTACCGATAGCCTTGATCCTGATCAGCTGCCTGGTTTCCGCCATTTTTGCCATCCAGGCGGCGAAACCAAAATTAATCTCACCCGATGTGCTGACGAAATCCAAGGACAAGTCCAGCCTGATCTTCTTTGGTCAGATTTCCCAATACAGTCAAAAGGAGTACCTCGAAAAGATGAAAGCCCTTGGCGGGTCGGAAGAAGAGATTTACGAGACGATGAACATCGACCTTCACAACCAGGGGTTGATCCTCAATCGCAAGTACGCGCTGCTGAACACCGCCTATCGAATATTCATGTTCGGCTTTGTGCTGAGCGTTTGGGCGTTTCTCGCGTTTTTGGTGGCGGGCTAGGATTCTTAGGCCCTGGTGCTGGATAATGGAGTCCTGAAGCGTGTGTCAAGTGACCTTTATCATCAAGTCTTCTCATACGATGAAGGCAATGCTCCAAACTCATCTTTGAAAACTTTGCTGAAATAGGACAGGTTCGAGAATCCTACTTCATAGGCCACCTGGCTCACCGGCCCCCAGTTCTGCCTCAGCAACTGCGCAGCTCTCTGGAGCCTGAGCTTCCTGATCAACTCATTCACCGCCATCCCCGTCAGGGCAGAAACTTTTCTATAGAGCTGGACTCTGCTCATACCTAAGTCATCCGCCAGTGACTCCACACTCAGCTGTTCATCGCTCATCCGCTCGATGATCGTCTCCTTGACCTTGTTCAGGAACTGCTCGTCTTGCGAAAGCACCTTTTCGGTTGGTGCGCTGCTCAGCACCTCCGACTTCATCTTCTCCCTCAGCTTCTGCATCCGGGCTGTCCCGTTCCTCACTTTCAAAAGCAACTCCTGCTTGTTGAATGGCTTGGTCAGGTAGTCGTCCGCTCCTTTGCTCAATCCCTCGAGTTTGCTGTCTTCGCCTGATTTAGCCGTAAGTAATATGAGGGGGATGTGACTCGTCCTGATGTCTTCCTTGATGTGTTTGGTCATCTCCATCCCGTCCATTTCCGGCATCATCACATCCGAGATGATCATGTCGGGGATCTGTTCGGTGGCGATGGTTAGTCCCTGTTTGCCGTTCTCGGCTTCATGGAATTTGAATTCTGTTCCAAGGCTGTCGATGATAAAGGCTCTGAGATCAGCGTTGTCTTCCACCACGAGAACTTGGGGACGGGAGTCATCAGTATTTGGTGATCGGTGATCGGTAATCAGTGGGCGCTCGTCAGTGGTTGGTGAGCCGTTTGACCCTTCCCGCCCACCACCGATTACCGATAACTGATCACCGGTGAAAAGCGGTGTTGATACCTCCGTTTCACTGGCAAGTTCAAGCGGCAGGGTCACTTTGAACTCGCTACCTTCACCTTGTGCGCTTTTCACACTGATTTCCCCTTCCATCAATGTCACCAGTTCCTTAACCAGTGCAAGCCCGATCCCCGTACCTACCTCCTTGTGGGATTCCGACACCTGGTGGAATCGCTCGAAGATCTTCGATTGGTGCTCGGGTGGTATTCCAATACCGGTATCGCTAATGGTTAGTCTCAGCGCTCCTCCGCGTCTTAGCGCCTCCGCGGTGGTTACCTCCCCTCCAATCGAAGCCGAAACTTTCACCTCACCTCCGGGCGACGTAAACTTAATCGCATTGTTTATCAAATTGATCAGCACGGTTTCCACCTTGTCCTTATCAAACCGCGCCGCCTGACTTCCCTCGGGTACCTCAACCTTCAAATCAATCCCCTTCTGTCGGGCCAATGACTCGAATGAGCCGGCTATTCCTCTAATAAAAGAGTACACCTCCCCGTCCGTCTTCTCCACCTTCAGCGTCCCAGATTCCAGCTTGGCCAAATCCAAAAGTTGGTTGATCAGCTTGAGCAGCAAGTCGCTGTTGCGCTGGACCAGCTTGAGCCTTTGCTGAACCTTCGGATCATCCTTGAATTGCTCTAACATTTCAGTTACCGGCCCCTTAATCAACGTCAGCGGCGTGCGGAACTCATGGCTGATGTTGGTAAAGAAACTTGTTTTTACCCTATCCACTTCTTTTGCCTTTTCCAGCTCGAAGTGCTCTTTCTCTTGTTCCAGTTTGGCCACCTTCAGGTTTGCTTTCAATCGCTCGCGCTGCACCAGGTTCCTCCTTCCCAACAGCAAAAGGCCAACAGCCAAGAGCCCATACCCAGTGTACGCCCACCACGTGCGCCAGGGGGGTGGAAGAATAATCACTCTCAACGTGCGCTCGTTCTCGCTCCAGACGCCGTGGTGGTTCGAAGCCCTGACCCGTAAAGTGTAAGTATCTGGATCGAGGTTGGTGTAAGAAGCTGTCCTGTCCTTGTAGTCAGTTTCAATCCAGTCCGGATCATAACCCTCCAGTTTGTGACGATAAAGGTTTTTTTCCGGAGCAGTCATTTCCATGGAGGAGTACTCAATTGAAAAATTATTGTGGAGATAGTCCAGGGTGAGTTCCTTCAATACCTCGACACTTCGCGCAAGGTTAAATTTGTCGCTATTTGTTTCAGAAATGGCCGGTTCCAGATTGTTAACCCATACTTTTGTAAGTACCGGAATGAAAATCGAGCTATCCGGTTGAAATGATTTTGGCTCAACGACCGAAATTCCAAATTGATCAACAAGGATGAGCTTACCGTCTGCTGTGCGATGTATCGATCTTCTTGAGTGATCAATTCCATCACCTTGCGTAAACAGGATAGCATGTAGATTCTTGCTATCGAAACGAATCAAACCGCGAGGACTGCAAAGCCAAAACAGACCAAGTTCATCG
>JAYRNL010000195.1:0-5306 GCA_041912235.1 Cyclobacteriaceae bacterium | reverse complement strand
CGACCGCTACAGCCAGCTCAAGAAAGAGTTGTTGGAGGCGATACGCCAGATGAAGGCCATGATTGACGAAAACAAGGCACTGGCCAAAGAAGTGGCGGAAACGCTT
The DNA here is from genome assembly GCA_041912235.1 of Cyclobacteriaceae bacterium. Taxonomy (GTDB): domain Bacteria; phylum Bacteroidota; class Bacteroidia; order Cytophagales; family Cyclobacteriaceae; genus ELB16-189. The sequence continues at coordinate 5,200 of JAYRNL010000195.1, read as the reverse complement.
CGACGGAAATTGTCGACTCTCGAGGCCGAGGTCGCCAAGCAATCCGAAAAACTCAGCGAGTCCGACCTTGTCAACCAACTCGTTACCATTAAGGAAGCCATGGCAGAGATTGTTGGTTACCTGGGCTCTATACCGGTGTACGACTTGTCTCTGTCGAGAATTCATGACCGGATTTACCGGTACAAGATCAAGCTGGCCATCCTAAAGCTCAAGATTCAACTGGGCACGTTAAAGGTCAAGGATGTTGTTTTAGACGCCAAATTTGATCTTAAGAGGAAAGCACACGATTTTCGCACCTATGCCGAACGTTCGGAGGAGAACCTGGAGAAGCGCTGGAAAGTGTTCCAGCGTGAAATCACCGAGGCCTACGAACACCTGCAGAAAGCCTTTACTTCTAAATAATTGATTGTGGACATCCTGATTCAATCACCCCGCATCACCGTTACCAATCGCGTTGAACGCATTGTGTACGAAAAATTTGAACGGCTCGCCAAAGTCTCCGACCGCATCGTCCGCTGTGAAGTGGTTCTCAAGAAGGAGAAGCGCGACAGCAATGACGGATACCTTGTTGAGGCCCGGTTGGTTATCCCGGGCAATGACCTGTTTGCCAAGGAGTACGGCTCAAAATTCGAAGTGGCCGCCGAGGAAGTATGCCTTGACCTGGAACGCCAGCTTCGCAAGCGCAAGACAAAGCTGGCATCCAAAACGAAATCGCGGAAGACAAAGCAGAAAGTCAGCGACGAGGAACTCGAATAGTAGCTGATACTGCGCGCTGGGTACTGGGTACCAGGAACTGGGTTATTTCAGCACATAAACACCAAGGCACGTAGAAACGTACAGACGCAGGCTAATCCTATTTCCAAAACGTGAATACAGGGAAGGAAGCGGTAAGGCTGATTCGTTTGATTACGTTCTGCGTAAAGAGTTTCTCCATGAGTGTGCGATGATGATAGGAAAGCGCGAGAACGTCGACCTGGTTTGAGCTGACATAATGTTCCAGCGCCCAGGCCACGTCGCGGCCATAGATGCCTTCAAATCCCCACGGAATATTCTTGTAGGCCCGTGCCATCACCAATTGCTCAAGCTGACTGAGCTTGGTCTCACCTTCGTCCGACTTCTCCCCTTCCATGACGTGGATAACTTTCACCGCGGCATCTATCGCCGTGGCGAAGTCCCTTAGCTGATCGATAAGAAAGATAGGATTGGTGTGCGGGTCGAACGCGTAGGCTATTTGCTTAATGGGCTTATACGTGCAGTCTTCGGGCACCAGGAGCACCGGGCACATGGCCTTGTTGATCACCTGGTAGCTGTGACTGCCAAAGGTCAGTTGATAGAAGTCGTCGGCGCCGTTGGTGCCTGACACGATCAGGTCGTAATTACTTCCCTGTTGCGCGATGACCGGCTCAACAGCCTCCGTAGTGGGAAGCAATTGAATCCCTGTGGTGATGCCGAACTCCTTCTCCATCTCGTCGCTCATCACTTTGAGGTCCTCCGTCAGTTCTTCGGTGCTGTCTGCGGCTTCCTGCGACAATTGCACAGCCTCCGGCCAGATGGTGGGCCGTACATGGACGAGCGTTACGTGGGCCATCAGTTGCGAGGCAAGGTTGCCCGCATAGTCCACGGCATTCTTCGAAGCGTTTGAAAAGTCAACCGGACAAAGTATCTTTTTCATCGGATTACGGTTTGATTCAGATGACCCCCGAAAGTGCGGAATTGCAGGCTAATTTGTTCTTACCCAAATCATTGACGTCACTGATAATTATCACCTGCACCAGATGGCCTTGAACGACACCCCAGACCTTGATTCCATCGCATCGGGTTATACCAGTCATAATCGCGTTGCGCTGGTTCGCGGCGGCGCAGGCTATTTTGAGTTGCTTGAGGAGCTGATCGACCAGGCCGTCCATAGCATTCATTTTCAGACCTACATCTTCGAGAGCGACGAGACGGGTCATCGCGTAAGCGCTGCGCTGCGTCGTGCCGCCTTCCGCAACGTGAGGGTGTATCTCCTGCTTGACGGCTACGCTTCCGCTGACCTCGACCCGGGGTTTATCCAGGAAATGATTGAAGCCGGTATACATTTCCGCTGGTTTCAGCCCATCCTCAAGGGGCGCAATTATTACGTTGGGAGGCGAATGCACCACAAGATCATCGTCGTGGACGGCTTGCACAGCCTGGTGGGAGGCGTGAATGTAAGTAACCGCTACAACGACCTGCCCGGGCAGCCGGCGTGGCTTGACTTCGCGATCCGGATGGATGGCGAGGTGTCCATTGAACTGTTCAATCGCTGCGTCGAGATGTGGACAAAAACCATTTGGAGCAAGATTGGCAGGCCCGGCATCTTCAACTGGCGATCCGTGGTGTCTCCCGACGAAGAGGCCCTCACCCGTGTGCGGATCAACGATTGGGTGCGCAACAAGAACCAGATCTCACGGAGTTACCTTCTTATGTTCCACCGGGCGCAGGAGCAGATCACCATCCTCTCCAGCTACTTCATGCCCGGCCGTTTGTTGCGAAAGCACATGACCCATGCGGCCCGTCGTGGCGTGGTCATCCGCGTCATTCTCACCGGCCGTTCTGATGTGGGCTTGTCGAAGGCTGCCGAACGCTATTTGTATCCGTGGCTTCTCTCACGCAACGTGGAGATCTATGAGTACCGCAACACCGTTCTTCATGGCAAGATGGCGGCCTACGACCGCAAGTGGGCGACCATCGGTTCGTATAATGTGAACAACATCTCCGCGTACGCCAGCATAGAACTCAACATTGATGTGCGAAACGACGCCTTTGCCGCCGCTGCAGAAGACGCCCTGGATCAGATAATCGCCGACGATTGCTTCCGGATCACCCATTCCCGCTTCAGCCGCGGCACGACCATATTCTCCCGTGCCTGGCATCGCATCTCCTTCGAAATCATCCGTTTGATCTTCTACTTCTTCACCTTCTATTTCCGTCAGCAGGCACGGGGCCACTGATCAGTTGCCCGCAATTCGACTAATCAACGAGCGTGTGGCTTCGCCGTCCCAGCCGGCAAAGCGGCCGCGCTGGACAACCAGCTCGTTGTCTTCCGGGTGGCTGAGGTAGTAGTGAAAGACAAAATGCGCCCGCCGGTCGCGCCAGCCAATCATCTGGCCGAAGCGCAGGTCGTTGAAGACGAGGGTGTCTTGCCACTGTTCGACAGTATAGTATCCCTCCGAAAAACGAATCAGGTGCTGCAGGTCTTCGTGATCATGAACAGGGTTGAGCAACTCCTCCCTGCGCGGAAAGAACTCAAAGCGTATGGAGTCATCGGAATCAAAAACCGACCGGTAACCCACGTAACTTCCATCCTTTGTATTGGCCACAATGTACCAGAGCCAGTTGTTGAGCGGCGTTGGCGTAGAAAAGTACTGGGTAGCCTGAATGGCTTGGCGGGCCAGGTTGGCCTTTACCTGACGATCCACCGAAAGCTTATTCATGATGCCATAACCCAGGTAGAGCATCGCCCAGGCTATGGCGACTAATGCCGCCAGCCTTCTTTTTGGATTTTCCAATCTCGCGAACATCAGATACACGAAAGCGACCGCCAGCGGGAATGAAAGGAATGGGTCCGCGACGAACAAGATGTGGAATGAAATTCTCGTGTGGGCGAAGGGTTCAAACCAGGCTACCCCATAGGCATTGAAGGCGTCGAGGAAAATATGAACAAACAGCTGTAACAGGTAGAATATCCCCCACCGCCGGAGTGGGACGGCACCTGGAACGACGTACTTATCGGAAAGGAACGCCATGGGGATGGCGCTGAGCACGACAAACAGGAGAGAATGCGTGAAGCCCCGGTGCGCGAGCAGGTCGTTGGCGGGATTGAGCCAGAACCCGGCCACAAAATCAATATCAGGCAGGCTTTGAGCGATAGCGCCCAGCAGCAATGCTCTTCTTCCGACCTGCTTTCCTACCACCGCTTCACCGATGGCGGCGCCGAGAACGATGTGCGTCAATGAATCCACGTCAGAGGCTGGTGAGGCTTAGGCGTTAGCGGCAGTACGGTTGAAGACGAGCATGGGGATCCGGCTGTGAAAGGCCATCTTCCTTGTTACACTTTTGTCCATCACACGCTCCATGAAGCTCAATTCATGTGTGTACATCACCAGCATGTCAGCCTTCTTCTCGTCGATAAAGTCGCCGATCGCTTTGGCTACGTCATCGCTTTGAACCTGGTGGTAGGATATCGCGCCGTACTGTGTGTTTTCAATCAACGTGGGCTCGAGGCTGCGGTCGAGGCGGGCTGCTGATTTGGCGGGCACACAATGCAGGATCATAATCTCGGCATTGAAGTAAGCGGCGATACGGGCGAGGGCTTTGGTTTCAGCCTGAACATTCTTCATATCGCTGGCGTAGATCATTTTCTTCAGTTGTGTAAATGCTGCTTTGGTGGGAACGGCGATGACCGGAACACTGCTGTGTTCAATTAAACTGGCCGTCTTGCTCCCACTGAGAATCTTTTTGAGACCACGGCTGCCTTTCGTACCCATTACGATCAGGTCAACCTTGTTATCCCTGGCGTATTTGAGGATCACCGTCTCCATCGGTATCCCAACCACCATGTCCGTTGAAATCTCAATGGGTTTGGAAGCGACGCCTTTGAGTTCGTTCATCAATTTGTCAAGGCTTCGCAAGGCCGAACGCTTGAGCTGGTTTTCCAGCGTCTTCCAGTTGTGGAGCACCGCTTCCGAAGTATCCATTTCCACGACGGAAAGGAGGATGACACGTGCCTGCAGAATCGAGGCGATGCTTACGGCATACTTCGCCGCCGCCTTGGCTGCCGCTGAAAAGTCGGTGGGTACCAGGAAGGTGACGGGTTTTTCCATAGTTGAGCCTGCCGAAGCAGGCAATCAAATATGGCCATTCACGGGAAATAATCCCATGATTGTAGTCAGTTCCGGCGGCGTGAATTACTCATAGCGGAGTGCTTTCACAGGGTTAGCCCGCGCAGCCCGCAACGTGTGATAGGCTATCGTAGCCAGTCCAATCAACAGGGCCAGCAGGCCTCCTGCCAGGAAGATCTCCGGCCTCAGGTTGACCCGGTAGGCAAACGTGCTCAGCCATCCGGAGAGCAGCCAATACACCACCGGTACGATAATGACGAACGCGATGAGTATCAACCGCGTAAACTGGCTGGAGATAAGCAGCGTGATTTGATATTCGGTCGCGCCAAGCGCTT
>JAYRNL010000194.1:0-1947 GCA_041912235.1 Cyclobacteriaceae bacterium | reverse complement strand
CTTATGGGTTCTGCAGTGTTGTATATTGAAATTATTGACGCAATGTTGCTGGAATAGATTGAGAAACTTAGGGAGGCTTTCTTATCAAAGCTTTTCATTCGATGAAATTATTGCAGCCAACATCCTTGTATGGGTATTGCTGATGTTTTCATTTTGGCTGGACCTCGAGCAAACCGTTAAAGGGACGTCTAAAGGTCAATTTCCATATTTTCCAGTGGACTGACAATTCCGGAGAGGCTTTTGGTGGATACGTGGGCATAGATTTCGGTGGTTTTGGGGGAGGAGTGACCCAGGGCCGTTTGGATGTAACGTAAGTCTACGCCGGCCTCCAGGCTGTGGGTGGCAAAGGAGTGACGCAACGTGTGCGGGGAAACGGTCTGCCGGATGCCGGCGCGAGTGGCGCTGTTCTTGACGATGTTCTGCACGCTCTTGGCACTGTATGGACCGCCGCCATGGCCTTCAAAGACAAATTCCTCGGGTTTGTATTCTTCGATGTACCGGTCCAGCAAGGCGATGGTCTTGGCGCCAAGCACGGTGTGCCGGTCCTTCTTGCCCTTTCCCTGCCTCACGAGCACAAGGTTGCGGTCCCGCTTGAGGTCGGTGAGCCGTAATTCGAGCAGCTCGGAAAGGCGCAGGCCACATGAATACAGGGTGGTGAGAATGGCCCTGTGCTTGAGGTTGTCCGTGGACTGAAGCATGGCCTGCACCTCTTCCTTGCTCAATACGGTCGGCAATTTCTGCTCTTTGCGGGGACGCTCGATGTCGTAAAAGCGCTGCGGCATGTTCAACACCTGCTCGTAATAGAATTTGATGGCGTTGATCGCCTGGTTCTGCAGCGAAGCCGAGCGACCCAGCTTGACCAGGTAACGTGAATAGGCACGGATATCCAATTCGTCAATCTGATTGAGCTCCTTTTGAGGGAAGTGATTGATGAACTCAGTGAACTGGGTTACATAGGTTCTCGCCGTGTGCAGGCTGTATCGCTTAGTCTCCAGCAAGGCAATGTATTCGTCCGGGCACGCTTTCCGCCCCGACTTGGATGGCCTGGACTTCAACGCACTCAGGTCCACGGCTGGCGCATCGGGGCGCACGGGACGGTTTCTGAAGAAGTATTTTCCCTCCACCCAGGCCACACCCCGGAAAGTATTGAAGATGCGGGTAAGGTTTTCCTGATGGTTGGGGATGTGATGCATGCGGTGGTCCTCAGACCAGGCCACACCGCTGAGGCCGTCGACGAGTGCCTGAATCACCTTATTCGGAAGGAATTGAAGGCCTATGTGCGGCTCTCCCGAGATCATGAGGTGCCGGAGGGTCACTTGAGGTAAAGTAGTCATGTTTTCTGGTGGCCAATAGTAGGAGAGGAACGCGAGGCGGCCTATAGCTTAGCGGTGTTGATCCGTGAAACACGCGGAACAACAGTAGTTAAACTCGGATAACCTGGGATAACCACGGATAACCATGGAAAGCAACGGAAAGAACAATGCCGTGGCCAAGTGCCCGGTCTGCGGCGCTGAAATTCACGGAAGGGCGGGCAAGCGTTTTTGTAGCGAGAAGTGCCGCTCGTTGTCCCACGCCGAACGACGCTATAACCAGGACGTCGAATTCAATAAGCTGCTCATGAAAATCCGCCGGAACCGGAGGCTGCTGAAAAAGCTCTGCAAATTTGAACCGAAGGTGATCGTCAGCAGGGAAGTTCTAATCGCCCTGGAATTTGACCCCGCCGTCTTCACCCCCGTCATCGTCAACGCCAAAAAGCAACGCTACTACTTCAGCGGCGAATTCGGCATCCTCCCCATCACCCGCGATGGCGCCCCCACGGCCCTCATCGTCCGCCGCGAAACCCTCGACACAAACTTCGATCCTTGGGAGTAGCCGCAGCCTGCCGATTGATGCGCATTGAATCAAGTGAGAATCTGGCAGGCGGGCCTGCCCGCCAGTTGTGATATT
>JAYRNL010000193.1:0-27754 GCA_041912235.1 Cyclobacteriaceae bacterium | reverse complement strand
TGTTGATGCAGTTGATCGTAGAAATAAGGAACCTCGTCGGTTTGCACACGCACCAGTTCATGGGCCGTTTGCGGGACGTTAAAGGCAACAACCCGTTTTGACGCTATTTTAGCCACAATTGTCTTGTTGATTACAGAAAGTGATCAATATAGTACAATAAATGACCATTTTCCGTCAAAGGAAGGCCGTTGCGGCGCGCTACCTTTGACAAAAAAACAATACCCTATGTGGAACGGCGTATATCCTGCTCTTACTACCAAGTTCACGGCTGACGACAAGCTTGACTTTCCCCTGTTTGCGAAGAACCTGAAGGCCCAACTGGATGCCGGCGTGGAAGGTATCGTACTGGGCGGGACGCTTGGAGAATCCAGCGTACTCAGCAACGATGAGAAATTTGAACTGGTTAGATTTGCCATAGACCAGGTCGCGGGAAAAGTACCGGTGATCCTCAATATTGCCGAGGGAAGCACCCGGGAAGCGGTAAGCCTTGCGGTGACGGCGGAAAAGCTCGGAGCCAAGGGCCTCATGATGTTGCCACCCATGCGGTATAAGTCGGACCACCGGGAAACCGTGGCCTTCTACAAAGCTGTTGCGACGTCCACCCCGCTTCCGATCATGGTGTACAACAACCCGGTGGATTACAAAGTCGAAGTTACCCTCGACATGTTTGCCGAACTGGCGGCCTTCCCGACAATTCAGGCTGTGAAGGAATCGACCCGCGATGTGAGCAACGTTACCCGCATGATCAACCGGTTTGGTGATCGTTTCAAGATTCTTACGGGCGTGGATCCATTGGCTATGGAAAGCCTGGTGATGGGCGCCGTGGGATGGGTAGCAGGACTTGTCTGCGCGTTTCCCGCGGAGACGGTTGCCATTTACAAATTGATAAAAGCCGGTCGGATTGAGGAGGCACGGGTGATTTACCGCTGGTTCCTGCCGCTTCTGGATTTGGACATCCATTCCAAATTGGTCCAGTACATCAAGCTGGCGGAAGCTGAGGCTGGCCTTGGTTCGGAATATGTTCGTGCCCCGCGATTGACACTCATCGGCGAAGAGAGAGAGCGAATCCTTTCCGTGATCCGGACAGGCCTGAAGAATCGCCCGAAGCTCCCCGATTACAAGAACCTATGAAGACCATCAACCTGAAGGAGAAGTATGCCAGGTTCAGTGAACACTGGCATCCCTACATCGTGGCGGAACTTAACAACAACTACGTCAAGTTGGCCAAGCTCCAGGGCGACTTTGTCTGGCACAAGCACGATGGCGAAGATGAGTTGTTCATCGTTGTCGAGGGTACGCTGATGATGGACTTCAGGGACAAACCTACTGCCGAAGTGAAAGCAGGAGAGATTCTCGTGGTACCCAAGGGTGTGGAGCATCGTCCGTGGACGAAGGACGAGGTGAAGCTTATTCTGGTGGAACCTAAATCCACGTTGCACACCGGAGACACTATAGTAGAGCAGACTGTGACTAACCTGAAATGGATTTAATATGAATCAGGAAGCGGAAATGATCGATCGTGTGCTTCGGCAATCGCATGAGGCATTTTATACCTACCGCAGCCGCAGTGGCAGGCAAAAGGCAGCCTTCCTTGAGGCCATTGCCACGGAGATAGAAGCCCTGGGCGACCCATTGATTCAACAGGCTATGGAAGAGACCAATCTCCCGGAAGCACGGCTCATTGGCGAGCGAGGACGGACGGTCAATCAGTTGCGGCAGTTTGCTGCCATGGTGAATGAGGGATCGTGGGTGGACGCCCGCATAGATACAGCCTTGCCGGATCGGCAGCCACTCCCAAAACCTGACTTGCGCAAGATGATGGTGCCCCTTGGCCCCGTCGTAGTATTTGGAGCAAGCAATTTCCCATTTGCCTACTCCACGGCAGGTGTGGATACGGCTTCGGCGTTGGCAGCAGGTTGTACAGTTGTGCTGAAAGCTCATCCTGCCCATCCCCGCACATCCGATAAGGTGGCTGCTGCCATCGAAAAGGCTATCAAAAAGTGTGGTGAACATCCTCATGTTTTCCAGCATGTCCATGCACCTTCTTTTGAAGGAGGGAAGTTGCTGGTGCAACACCCACTAACCAAAGCCGTAGGATTCACCGGTTCCTTTTCAGGTGGAAAGGCACTTTACGACTATGCCACGGGCCGGAAGGAGCCTATTCCGGTCTTTGCCGAAATGGGTTCTATTAACCCTGTATTCATCCTTCCAGGTGCAGTGAGGATGCGTGGCGAAAAGGTCGCGGAAATGTATGCCGCCTCCATTACTCAGGGTGTTGGGCAGTTTTGCACCAACCCCGGGTTGATGCTCTCCATCCAGACACCCGAATTGGAAAGTTTCTCCAGGGAGCTGGCCGCCAAGATCCGAGCTGTGGCACCCGCCACCATGCTCCATCCGGGCATCGCCAAGAACTATGTGGCCAACCGCGGTAAAGCACTTCGCGAGAAGGGGGTAACTCTGATCGCGGAGTCAGCTACGCCCGCCCAAATGAACCAGGGAATACCCACCGTTGCCTCTGTAAACGCCGCCGAATTCATGAGGAATCCTGCCCTGTTGGAGGAAGTATTTGGCCCCTACTCCTTACTGGTGATTTCAAAAGACCGCGAGGAAATGTTCAAGGCCTTGGAGGCCATACCCGGTCAACTTACAGCCACCATTATCGGCGAGGAAGATGAATTGGAGCAGAATGCCGATTTCATTCAACGGGTATCCGACCGTGTGGGAAGAGTCATTATCAACGGTGTACCTACCGGCGTGGAAGTTTGTCCCGCCATGCATCATGGTGGTCCATTCCCCGCCACGACCGATTCCCGGTTTACTTCCGTCGGAATTGATGCAGCCAAACGCTGGGTACGACCCGTTAGTTACCAGAATTTCCCGCATCAATTGTTGCCGCAGGAACTCCAGGATCAAAACCCGCTGGGCATCTGGCGCCTGGTGAACAATACATGGACGAAATGAATATGGCCAAGACTTTTTTCTGCATTGATGCCCACACCTGCGGAAATCCGGTGCGCGTAGTGGCCGGCGGAGGACCCCATCTCGAGGGGAAAAACATGAGCGAGAAGCGCCAGCACTTCATGCGGGAGTATGATTGGATTCGCAAGGGACTCATGTTTGAGCCCCGGGGTCATGACATGATGAGCGGAAGTATCTTGTACCCTCCCGTGGATCCCGCCAACGATGCAGGAGTGTTGTTCATCGAGACCAGCGGCTGCCTGCCCATGTGCGGACACGGCACCATCGGTACGGTAACCATTGCCATCGAGCATGGCTTAATTGTGCCCAAAACTTCCGGCGTGTTGAACCTGGAAGTTCCCGCGGGACTGGTTCGGATTGAATACAAGCAGGAAGGGAAGAAGGTAAAGTCGGTGAAGATCAGAAATGTGAAAGCGTTCCTGGCAGCCCGAGACATCAAGGCCACTTGCCCCGACCTGGGTGAATTGACCCTCGATGTTGCCTACGGCGGAAACTTCTATGCCATTGTGGATGTGCAGGACAATTTCAAAGGGCTTGAACACTATTCCGCCGATCAACTGGTGGGATGGAGCCGCGAACTCCGAAAGGACATCAACCGCCTTCACTCCTTTGTGCACCCTGAGAACCCGACCATTACCAAATGCAGTCATATTCTTTGGACCGGCAAGACGATTGATCCGACCGCCACAGCACGTAATGCAGTTTTCTATGGGGACAAAGCCATTGACCGTTCACCCTGCGGCACAGGCACTTCAGCGCGATTGGCGCAGTGGCACGCGCGAGGAAAGATCAAACCGGGGGAAGAGTTTGTTCATGAAAGCATCATCGGCTCGAAGTTTATCGGCAGGGTGGAGGAAGTGACTTCCCTCGGCAGCATTCCCGCCATTGTTCCCAGCGTGGAAGGATGGGCTCGTGTGTATGGCTTCAACACCATCACCATCGATCCCGATGACGATCCGTATGCATACGGATTCCAGGTTATCTGATGCTCATGTCACAAGTAGTTATCATCGGCGGTGGCATTGTCGGACTGAGCTCCGCCTATTATCTGCTCAAGGCCGGTTACTCCGTTCGCGTTCTGGATCAGGGTAACCTTGAAGACGGCTGTTCTTTTGGCAATGCCGGTATGATCGTGCCAAGCCACTTTATTCCTTTGGCCGCTCCGGGCATGGTGGCAAGGGGAATCCGCTGGATGTTCAATGCGCAAAGCCCTTTTTATGTCAGGCCGAGGTTAAGCCGTGACTTGATAAGCTGGGGAATCAGGTTTTACCGGAGCGCCAACCGTGCGCATGTTGAGCGAAGCATGCCGGCGCTAAGCGCCCTGAGTCATTACAGCAAACGAGAATATCGTGAGCTGGCGAGGGCGTTGCCTTTTGACTTTGGTTATCACGAACGCGGGTTGCTGATGCTCTATCATGATGCGCACCTTGAGAAGGAAGAACAGGAGACAGCTACACTGGCAGCGAAACTCGGAATCGAGGCCCGCGTGCTGACCTTGCCTGAAATCCAGGCGATGGAGCCCGATGTTGAGGTGAGTGCCCGGGGCGGCGTTTACTATCCTGGCGACGCGCACCTGACTCCCGGCCTGTTGGTCAAGAACCTCATTCAATATTTGCGGGATTCCGGCGTACTAATTGAAGGCAACACGCATGTACATTCTTTCATCAGCGATAATAAGTCGGTGAAAGCCATACGCTCTACCCGTGGTGAAGTCGCCGCGGACCATTGGATCCTGGCTGCCGGTTCATGGTCGGGCTGGTTGGGATCGGCCTTGCATGTTAATCTACCCATGCAGGCAGGGAAGGGATACAGTTTCACCGTAAAGGATGTCGCCAAGAATACGCGTATTCCCTCGATCTTCCTTGAGGCCCGGGTGGCTGTCACGCCCATGGGTGCTGACCTTCGATTTGGCGGCACCATGGAGATTGCGGGGATAGATCACCGGATCAACATGAACCGTGTTCACGGCATTGTGAATTCAATCAAGAAGTACTACCCGGGAATGCAGGTTCAGCCGCCATCGCAGAACGAAGTATGGCATGGTCTGCGTCCTTGTTCACCCGACGGATTACCTTATATCGGACGGGCGAGAAGCTATAGCAACGTCATTATTGCAACAGGCCATGCGATGATGGGGTTGAGCCTTGGACCCGGCACCGGCCGAATAGTCAGTGACTTGGTTGAAGAAAGAAAGACAGAAGTGGACATCGGGTTGTTCGACCCCAATAGGTACAACTGAGTAGGGCGTTGCTGTGGGCCGAAAATAAAAATGCCCCGATGAAATCGGGGCATGGTATATCCTAACGTTAAGCTAAGTCGGAATTATCCTTCGCGGTCACGGCGGAAACCACCGTTGTTGCTGCGGAAGTTAGGGCGATCTTCGCGGGGACGGGCTTCGTTCACCACCAAGTTCTTGCCCTGGAAGTCAGCACCATTGAGACTGGCAATGGCCTGGCGTGCAGAACCATCGTCGGCCATCTCGACGAAGCCGAATCCGCGGCTACGCTGAGTGACTTTGTCCATAATGATCTTCGCAGACGTTACTTCCCCGTAAGCCGCAAAGTGAGCTTTCAGTTGATCTTCCGTGGCCTTCCAAGGAATGTTGGCTACATAAATGTTCATCGTACTTGTTGAAATTAGTTAATAATTAAAGTTCTGTTAATCCATAATCTCAACTGAAGTACCCGGAACAATGCGAGAGCTGTCAGACGTCGACTATAATTAACCCGGCAAATATATGTAAAAAAACCCTTTACCGTTTCCAAACGGTTTCCAGCCTCTTTATCAAATTCCATCAAATGCCCATTTCTTGGCCTATTTGGGCATATTTCTTGGGTACTGCACTACCCAGCATATTGGGGATTTGAGGCGATGAACCGGGCTAAACCCGAGGCGGCGGTAGCCCGGACCTTGTTCTGCATCCAGGTGGTCCATCCCATCAATTTTCCGGGTATGCCAAGGGCCATCCCCGTCCAACGGGTGAGATCAAATGAATCGGTGTGGCGAATTATCTTCCCATCGCTGAATTCAAAACGGGCCTGTATCCGGTTGTGGACGGGAGCCCCCGTGCGGGAAAATGAATACTTCGCCTCCCAGCTGCAGCTTCCCTTGTATTCGTTCGCTTCCACATCCTTGAATGTAATCACCAGGTCTTTTGCGGAGCTGGCGAGCATGTGCCACATGGCCTTTGCCTGAAGACCACGAAGGTTTGGAAATACAGGATCTGAAAACACGACTTCGTCGTGATAACACGCCTGCATTCCCTTCCAGTCCTTTTGCTGGAACGCGCGATAAAACTGCTCGATGAGTTCCTTGTTGGTCATGGCTTCTTCTTCCAGGTGAGTTCGAAGACGTCGGGACGGGCGTAATGGCCAATGACATCAAAGTCCATCTTAGCCTTAATGATCTCACGCGTATCAATCTCGGCGGTGAGAATACCTTCTTTGCCATATAGTGGCCCAGCTAACGTCTTTCCCAGGGGGCTGATGATTACACTTCCTCCGGAACTGGGCAAGGAGGGATGGTCGGCAACAAGTTTTTTTCTAAGGTCCGGCGGGTAGTGCTCTTTTGTCAGGTATTGATTGCAGCCCAGCACAAAGCATCTTCCTTCGCAAGCAATGTGCGTGAGCGTGCCCTGCCAGGAGTCGCGGCAGTCGGCCGTGGGGGCAAGGTAGATTTCCAATCCTTGCTGATACAGTGTTGTTCGGGCGAGCGGCATATAATTTTCCCAGCAGATCAGCCCGCCTATTTTGCCCAGGGGAGTGGAAAGCACCTGGAGATCGGAACCGTCGCCTTCGCCCCAAATGATCCGTTCGGCCGCTGTGGGTTTTATTTTCCTGTGTCGGTGTATCAACTGACCTTCCGGTGAGAATTAGAGGAGGCTGCAATACAACGTGTCGCTCACCGTGTCCCGCTCAGTTACCCCGACAACCACATATGCCTTAGCTTGTTTTGCCCATCGCGCCAGCTGCTTCGTTTCTTCACCGGGTACTTCGATGGCATTTTCCCAGTAGCGCAGAAACATCTCTCTTCCTTCCTGTGTTCTTCCGCCCACTGCTGTGCCGAAAATTAAACCGCGTGGATATCCCGGGATGATTACCTCGGGGAACAGGATGAGCCTGGATTTTGCTTTCGCTGCCTTCTGTAGGTGGTCCCCGATACGGTCAAGTGTCTTCTTCTTGTCGAAGAAGGAAGGAGCCAGTTGAACTACCGATGCCGAAAAAAATGCCATCGGTTCGAAGGTAGGGAAAGGCTGGCGATTTAGTAAGCGCGGTCCACCGTACCTGAACCGTAGACTTTCTTCATCAGCGTCTTGGTGTTTCCTTTGAGCTTTATGCTCCCTGAACCGAACACATACGCGTCGGCGCTGTTGGTGGCATTGAGTTCGGCGTTTCCACTGCCGCTGATTTTTATGTTGGCCGTTTCCAGCGGGCAGTCAAAGCCCTTCATTGTTCCCGAACCGCTGACCACGGCGTTGATGGAAGTGGCATAGCCACGAAGGGTCAGGGTTCCTGAACCGCTCACTTCGGTGGTCACCGCATTGCCTTTGATGTCCACATCCATCGCTCCGGCGCCCGCAAGACCCAGGGTGATTTGGTCAGCCGATATGGAGTTTTCGGATTGAATCTTCCCGCTGCCGTTCACGCGAAGCTCGGTGACATTCTTCATGCTCACATACACCTTCATGGTGGGGTTGAGCTTGATGTCGTCGATCTTGGCCCAAATACTCTTGCTTTGGGTTTCCTGTTTACGTTCCATGTTGATCATCAGGATCCCGTTCTCAACTTTAAACTCGCTGACTTCCATGAATTCCGGGAGAGCCTCCACCACGACTTCCTGTTTGTTTGTCTGCTTGAGTATTACCGTGTAGTTGGAGTTCACATAGATTGCCTTGAACTCGGGCAGTTCGAGAGTTTTCTTCGTGGCCTGCCCAAACGCAATAGAACCGGCCGAAAGCAACAATAGGGAGAGGATAATGAAGGCGAGCAGCAGCGTAATCTTTCTCATCGAGTTGTCCTTTAGGTTAAGGCGGCCGGGGTGAAGGCGATAGTTATCAGCACGTTAAATAAGCAGCCTGCCGTCGAAAAAGCAACAATGAGGCGTGAATTTCTATCCCTGCTTGCCGGGCTTCCTGAAGATCCATCGATAAATGATCACAAAAATCGCCAGGCCGATGGCAAGGACTATGCCTACTTCAGGAGTTACTTGGGCTGCGCCGTGCATACGAGCGGTTAGGGATGGCTGGTCTCAGGGTCTTATTCTTACCTGAAATTTAATATCATTTCTCACATTCCCGGCAATTTCGTCCCCACCCGAGCCAATGACTTCCCGGTTGGCATACCACGTACGGCCCCATCGCGCCCAAACATCGATGTGCCCGTTGATGGTAAACTGGACCAGGATGTAATTCCTGATGCCGGTGCCATCGTAGGCAGGCAGGGAGGTAGCCATCCAAACATCCTTTTCATACACATACTGCCGGTTGTCGTAGTCCTGGGTATCAAAAAGCGCGTAACGACCGGCGATCGACCATCGGCCCTTCTTCCACACCACGTCCTGAATCAACGCCACGCCGGATGTTGTCTTCCCATCCATCTCATACTGGCTTCCCTGCAACCTGGACTTGAGCGAAAAGGCTGGAGTAAGAGCAAGATTACCACCAATCCATCCCTGTCTACGGATCCCGGGTAGTACCCGGTAAACCGGACCTTCGGCGGAACTGTTTCTCGATTTGCTCTCCTCCCTTACCTGAGCAAAGAAGGCCATTGCTTTGGAGGGCGCATATTCAATCCGGAGCAGCCATTCACTTCCCTCAGAGGGCCGGTAGATGCGATACCGCAGCCAGGGGAAGCGGAATACATCGGCGTAGCCACCCAGGATCAACTTCCTTGAGAAACTGTACCTCGCCCCCCAGTAGAATCCCTGCTCGTTTTGAGGCGATGAACTTTCTGCCACCGCATTGGCGTAGTCGGAATAATAATCGCGGTCAAATGACCGATATAACCATGACATTTCCAGTTGTGAGGTGAGGTTCCCGAGCAATCCAACGGTAATTGCACGACCGTACCCAATCGTCTGGGCGGCTTCGCTGAAGAAGGTGACGTTGCCCCAGGTGGCGTTGAGCCAGGCGCCGGCATTCAGATAGCGCTGTCCACGGAATGAATACTGATTGTATACGGTGGTGGCAGACTCAAGATTTTTGGAGTATTGTTTTTCTGTGACAAGTATACCCACGTCCATTTGACCCTTTCTATACTGAAGAGCTGCCCCAAGATCCTGATCAACGATCGTCCCTCGTGTTGCCCGCTCCCGTATAGTCCGATGCAAGCCCGAGCGATTAAGTGAGATGACTTCTGAACCGACCGAATCAGTTCCGGCATCCAGGGATTTTCGGGAGGCCAGCAAATGCACCCGGAGCACGGGGGAAAGACGGATGGTCGCCGAGATACCCCGCAGGAAGTAACTTTCGCCCGCTGACATGTACGGCAGAATCCCCAGGTTGCTGCGCCGAACGCCGGTAATGGTTTGCGACGTTTTGCCAAGGCCAAACACGCTGCCGAGCTGAAGCCCTTGTCCAAATTGCACCTGGTAATCGCCGATCACCAGGTTTTCCAGGCGCCCCTTGTTCATCAACTGAAGGTGACCGGAAAGAAAATCGAAGGCATACTGGACTCCGGGGTTCCATTCGATTACTTCACCCGGATCCTTTTCGGCTGTTAGCCCGATACTGAAGTCGCCGGGACGGGTCGAGCGAAACCGGAAGTAGTACTTATCCGGATTTCCCGCATAGCGTTGTGCAGCAGTGGCCCGCTGGGAATAACCGAGTTTTTGCTCCAGGGTTCGCTCATAGCGCAAGACCAGGTAGGAATTGGCATTACCGCGAATTCTTCGGACAAGTCCTTTGTCCACGCGACTTGACGGATCACGGACGCGGACAAAGGGGAGCACGTGTCGCAACGTGGTTTCACTCCATTCCGGAATCGCCTGGAGTTCCAGGACATCCAAAAGGGGACCGTTGGATTCGCGGTAAGAAAAGAATGCATGGATCTCCTTTTCGCTTAAAAGTTGAATAGCCCGCATTTGTTCCGGCGTAACAGCATTGACGTCGATGGGGTTGGCCAGCAGGTGAGTGAGTGTTTCGTAGAGTTCTTCATAACTGACGTCGCCATCAGCCGTGGTCAGTAATTCATCGGCCAATTGATCCAGCATTTCTTCCTGGGTGGGGCTTTGCGCATACGCGTGTATGGCGATCAACCACAGGGTGATGATTGACCATCTCATGGCGTCGGCTCTTTTTTCCACCGATAGCTTGCCGATGCCTGGTAAGAAAATCCGGGCACCTCGGTATACGCCATGCAGAAATCCAGGCTGAGTTTTCCTGAACGGACACCTGAACCGGATGTCAGGGTGATTGGAGAGGTGGCAAAGCCGGTTCGGACAAAAAATTTCCGATACAAGGGAATCTCCACACCGAACTTAACACGCGCAGCCGAGGCCAGTTCCTTCTCCACTTCGGTAGCCACAAGGAGGCCTCCGTTATCCTGCCAGCCGAAACTGGCTACGAGGCGGACGGGAAGCATTTGTTCCGTGGCTATGGTTGCCTGACTCAGGTTACTTATTCCGGCGCCGACCGACCATTGGGGAGTGATCTTCACCAGGCCGGCAAAGTCCACGGTGACCGCGTTGTGGGTTTCGAAACCACTGGCGCGGTACTGGACCAGGTTCACTTTTCCGCCCAGGGATGCGGATGCGATGCGATGGCTGTAGCCGAAAGTCACCAGTTGCTCGCTGTACACTTCGTCACCAAACCGGAATGCGCCGAATCCGACCGTGCCCCATCCCAGCGGGATGATTGAGCAAGCCGAAGTTCGGTTAGCCCCGGGCAATACGGGAACAAGGTCATAGGCGAACGAGACACTTGGAGCGTGGTTCCAGCTGATTCCCGCCACGTTGTTATGGAGTGACATTTCATCCGCCAGCGTGAAGCTGGCAGTGGCCAACCCGGCCGACCGTGCGCCCATGCGCGTGGTGACGCTTTGCCCATGAAGCACCTGAATGCTGAGGACGACCAAGACGATGATGCGTGACATGCTGGTTGTTTTAGGGTAAGTTTACAGCCGAGACCATGACACGTGATCACATGCGACTTTCTGTTTTCCTGATTGCTTTCGTCCTGATTTCCGGTGGCGTGGTAGCGCAGCCAAGAGACACGATTGACTACTACCCGGGTGGAGCGGTGAGGGGGAAAGGCCAGGTAAACCGTGGCGTGAAAAATAATCTGTGGACGTTTTATTATATGAGTGGAACCGTGAGTGCCACCGAAAACTACACATCAGGAAAGCTGGATGGTGAGATAACCTATTACTATCCATCGGGCAGGTTGCTGGGTAAGGAGACCTGGGTGATGGGTTCCTTACAAGATTCAGCCTGGTACTTTCATCCGGATGGAAGCCTGGAGCGGAAAGGGGTCTATCGCGACAGTCGATATGACAAGACCTGGCTATATTTTCATTCCAACGGAAAGCCTGAACGGATTGTCCACTACGCTGAGGGCGACCCGGAAGGAGAAATCAAAGTATTTTCGGAAGAGGGAGTTCTCCTTCAGCATGGTTTCTATCGCAAGGGATTGGAGGACGGCCTCTGGCGATTCTACAATGAGGAGGGGAGGCTTACTTATGAAGGTAACTACCATGAAGGAAAGCGCACTGGAACTTGGTACACCTTCAACAAAAAGGGGCAGCGAAGAGTCTGGAAGTACGACCCGGACTAAAATTCCTTCCTGGCGTTGAGGAAGAAGGCGCCCCGCTGATCCGGAGTGAACGTGTATTCCATCCGGATCACCAGGTCATAGACCGTTACGATATCCAGTCCCATCCCGGCCCCCATCAGCATCCGGTTGGATAGACGCGTGTTCAGGTCTTTCTCCTGGTAGTAGTTGTAATTCTGAACGTATCCAAAATCAGCGAACACCTTGAGGTACAAAGCCAGTGGGAAGTAGCTGAACTGCTCGAGCGGCATGTTGTCGATCGTCCAGGTACGGCCGAAGATTTTGCGCTTGAATGTCGTTTTGTTCAGCGCAAACATCGGACCTTCCACGACATAGTTCTCGAATCCCCGGATAATCATGTTCCGGTAGCCAAGCGCATCATACACCGAGTAAGGTTGGTTGTTTGGTGTACTCCAGAATACGGTGGAGAAGTTGGAGAAGAAATACCGCTGCCCCACCGGTTTGTGGAAGGCGTAGGAGGCATTGATCTCCAGCTGATTGACATCTTCGTTGGGCAGCAGGCCGGACTTGGCCACATAGGCCGTAATCTGGTAGCCCTTGAGTGGGTACATCACCACATCCCGGTGCTCTGAGACGAAGTAGTACGATAGCATGGAGTACTTCTGGGTCGTTTTCGCACCATTGTAGTAGTTGGGGTTCAGCATGAGCACGGTGTCGATGACTTCCGAATTTCGGTAGGAGTAGCTGAGGGAATGGGTTTCGAAGAACGACTTTCGGAAGGAATAGGTCACCGCGGCGCCGTAGCTTTCGCGAATCACCTTGTCTTTCCGCAAGAACTCAAGCCTATGATCCAGTGTTTTGTAGGCCAAATTGCGTGGTGCGCCAAAATCGAGGTTGAAGGTAAGCCCATGACGCTGGGTGCGATCGAGGTTGGGAATGCGATATTGGATATCAAACTTCCTGTAAAATCCGAACTGTGCCGTTAGCCTGAGCGATTCATTTCTCCCCCGGAAGTTGTTGTGATAGATGCGCAGGCCGTAATTGATGCGGGTGAGGTCGTGGTTGTAGTTATTCCACCATTCATTGAAGTTCCGGTCCGACAGCTCGAAAATGGGTACGGGGAAGATGTACCATCGTTCAGACAATTCCACCAGGATGTCGATGTGATGATTGCCCATATCAAGGGCTCTCACGGAGACCGTATTGAACAGGCGGAGGTTGTAGATCTTGTTCTTGTCCCAGGTCAAGGTGGGTTCCAGGACGCGGGCATTGATGGTGTCACCCGGTTTTAAGCTTAATTCCCGTTCGATGATCCGGCGCCGGGTGATTTTGTTTCCGACAATGATTACGCGATCGACCTGCAGGATACGGTTCTGTGTGGAATCAATGACGAGGACGGCCGGAGGAGATGAAACAGTATCCTGCTCGGGTGAAGCGTCAAGGTCTCCACCTGCGACAAGCACCAATCCCATCAGCCATCCCAGCATGGTAAGTTAGTCAGTTCGTGCTGCTCTCAAGCCAACACACCGGATCATTCAGGCCGCTTCAGCGCTTGGCTGCTTATAGGAGCGGATAAGGATGAGTATGCCGATGATGATCAGCGGAATGCTCAGCACCTGGCCCATGTTAATGGGCATTTTATCCTCGAAGGCAACCTGATTCTTTTTCAAGAATTCGTACAGAAAGCGAAGGGTCCACAAAATGACAAGGAACCAGCCAAATATGCGTCCTTCCGGCAAGTTGATCTTGTACTTGTTCCAGAGGGCAAAGAGGAACAAAAACAGGAATAAGCAGGAAATCGATTCATACAGCTGCGCCGGATGGCGGCGAATGCCGTTGATGTCGATGCGGGCCAGGACCTGGTTGGCTTGAGGATCCAGAACGGTACGGTAACGCAAGCCGAACCCGGTTGGCCGTTCAATGGACTCATCGGCATAGTAGAGCCGCTCTTGGATTTCGCTGTTGATAAAGTACTTCACTTCGTCTTCCGAAAATCCGGGCTTGAAGAGGATGAGAATCTGGATGGGGGATTTGTCAGGAATGGTGTCGAGACCTTCCGCATTCTTTTTAAAGGAAACCGCTGCCACGGGATTGGAAGGCCGGGTCTTGTCGCCTTCAATCAGGGTCTTCGCCTGGGAAGCGAACACGATGGCCGAAACTGATCCGGTAGGTTTGCCGATGATTTCCGAGTTGAAGAAGTTGCCTAGGCGGATCAGGCAGCCCGTTAGCGCTACCAGGATCACAATCCTGTCCAGTACCTGGAGGTAGTTCTGTCCCGGTTTTTTCTTTCTGGAATAGAGCCATAGGGCAAACAGAATTCCAATGGCGGCGCCATGGCTGGCAAGCCCCTGCAAGCCGGTGAACCTGAACTCCGGGGTGAATTGGAAGGGAAGCAGAATGCCCAGCGGATCTTCCCAGATAATCTCGGGTTGATAGAAGATAACGTGCCCCAGTCGTGCACCGAGGATGGTGGCTACGATCATGTAAATGGTAAGCGTCTCCACATCGCCTTCGGGCTTCCCTTCTTTCTTGTGGATGTAATAAAGAATCTGCTGACTGATCAGGAAGCCCAGGGCAAACAGGATTCCATACCAGCGAAGGGATATATGACCAACCGGTGATTCAAACGAAAAAAGCTCAGGGCTTCCACTCCAGATAATCAAATTGAACATAGTCTTCCGAAAGGATTTATTAGCAGGGGGCAAAGATAGCCTGAAAAATGCCCCGGGCAAGACCCGATCCGGGCTACAGGTTCTCCAATTCTTCGCTAAACCCTCCTGAAAGAATCGGGAAGCGACACCAGCTTCGCGGATCAACATTCAGGTCGTCAAAATGAAACGACGGCGCCAGGCGTTCTCGTTTCCATTGGTTCACCGACCACAACCTGAAGAACTTGCGGATCCAGCTTTTCAATTGCCGGGGATCATGCTGATGCTGCAAGGCATCGTATACCTCCTTCGGAGAGAGGCGCTGAAATATCGCCAACCGTTCAATGTCCACAAGCACCGGGTAGGGCATCAGGTCGCTTTCGTCGGACTGGGCTCGATCGGGGGGGCGTAATTCCGCCGTCGGAATCAGTCCATTAACCGGAGCAAGACCCTGGTAGCCAAGTTTCTTCTCAGCCCATTTCAGCCACTGAATGATGAAGGGCTTGTCGATACCGGCAAGCGGAGCCAGGCTACCGCTGGTATCGCCATCCATGGTGGCATAGCCAACGTCGCCTTCGCTTCGGTTTGATGTGGTCAACAGAAGCGACCGGTTGATGTTAGCCAGCATCCAGATGATGGGAGCCCGCGCCCGCGCCTGGATATTCTGCAGTGTGATATCATCGTCGCTCCAGGAAAGCTTTCGACCCAGGGCGTTTTCTATTTTCCCGCGGTAGCTCTCTGCTTCGTCATCAACCGACCAGTGGTAGAACGTGGCGCCAATCGATTCGGCAAGCGTGCGGGCTGCACCCAATGTAGTCGATGAAGAATTTCGGGTCGCCTGGTAGGCGCACGTCAACAACTGCTTGACTGCTTCCTTTTCTGTGGTGATCGAATTGTCCGGTTGCCCAATCACCTTCCAGAAAGTTTGCCATCCGAGTTCGTTCGCGGCCCGACGAACCATTTCCGAGATGAGTACGGCACAACAGGATGAATCGGCTCCTCCGCTGAGACTGAGCACAAACCCGCGTGCCTTGCTCTTCTTAAGGTAATCAAAGAGTGCCAGCGACGCTGCACGGCCGAATTCCTCATTGCGTTCGCGATTGTCTCCAAACGGCTTTCGCTCCGAAAGACTCACGTCTTCCGTATCGACGATCAGCGTAAGCAGGTTATACGGTTTGAAAGACAGGCGATTGTTGACGGCCAGTAACTCGCCCTGTTGACCAATAACAATGTCACCGTCATAGATCATGCGACCGGCTTCGTTGCCGAGGTGATTGACGAACAGGTAGACGCAGTGAAAGGATGCTGAGCCGTCAATAATCACCTCTTTTTCGCGCCTCGGAGCCTTCCCCAGCGCAAAGTGACTAGCGCTGGGATTAAGAATGATGTCCACACCGCGTTTATACAAATTCCTGCCGGGCCGATTCGGGCTCCAGGCGTCTTCGCAGATCTCAAACCCAAACCGGATTCCGCTTACCTCGTAGATGAGATCGCCCACGGGCACCGTTGTGGAGCCAATGCTGACCGTCGCCGTTTCGCCCGGTCGCCAGGGCACAAACCAGCGCGGCTCGTAGTGCACGCCCTCTTTTGCGAGGTTCTGCTTCAACGTGATGCCCAGAATTCTTTGGTCTTGGATAACGCAGGCGCCATTGTACGTTTTGCCATGGATCCGCAAGGGCAGTCCTACGCTGACGGTAATTCCTTGGCAAGCCGGGATAATGAGCTGGAGTTTTTCCAGCGCGGTTGCGGCAAGCCAGTCGCTGAGGAACACATCTTCACAGCCGTATCCGGTGATGCACAACTCAGGCATGCAGAGCAGCTGTACCTGCTGAATTTTTGCCTCGTGTATAGCGGCGAGGATATGGGTGACATTGTTGTGCCAATCCAGTGGAATCTGGTTCAGTGTAGCTCCCGCGATCTTTATCCTCGGCATGACTGGCTATTCAATCTGGAGTTGCACACACGTCTTTTGCGCGGCATCCTGTTCCGCCCGCTTTTTAGTGAAACCGTAACCAATCCCCATCGGTTCATTGTCGATGAAGGCCTGGATGGCAAACTCTTTCTGGTTCCTTTCTTTCTTGATTTCCACCAGGTCAAAGCGCACCGATTTCCCGTTCCGCTGTGTCCACTCAATAATCTTGCTTTTGTAGTTCAGGTTGGTTTGCACCACCACATCCAGGTTAAAATACGGCTGCACCAATTTGTCGATGACAAATTTCTTGCACCGAAGGTAACCTTTATCGAGGTATACGGCCCCCACGATGGCTTCCAGGGTATTGCCGAGCACGACCCGTTGCAGCTGGGCATTTTTGTGATCGAACTGCACGATGTGGTTGATGCCGATTTTTCGCGCCAGTATGTTGAGCGAATCGCGGTTGACGATTCTTGACCGTATCTCGGTGAGAAATCCTTCATCTTTGAAAGGATATTTCTTGAAGAGGTAGTCGGCGACGGCGGCTCCGAGAATGGCGTCGCCCAGGTATTCAAGCCGTTCGTTGGATTCCCGGAAACCGTTGGTCTCCCTGGCGCGGCTGGTGTGAAGGATGGCGAGTTTGTAGAGCGAAAGGTTGGAGGGGGTGAACCCGGTGATGGTCTGGATAGCAGTGATCAATTTCCGGTCTTCCTTCTTAGAACCAGCCCCCGGAAATTTCAGTAAGTTCCACACACGGAGTCTTACGAATGTTTCTTGATGATGATGGATGCGTTATGGCCGCCGAAGCCGAAGGTGTTGCTCAGGGCAACATTCACGGTGCGCTTCTGGGCTTTATTGAAGGTAAGGTTGAGGGATGGATCGAGCCCCTCGTCGTCGGTAAAGTGATTGATCGTGGGTGGAACGATTCCCTCGTTGATGGCCAGCAGGCAGGCGATGGCTTCAATGGCACCGGCGGCACCGAGAAGGTGGCCGGTCATCGATTTCGTCGAGCTGATGTTCATCTTGGATGCATGATCACCAAAGACCTGTTGTATGGCTTTGATCTCGCCGATGTCACCCAGCGGAGTTGAGGTGCCGTGGGTATTGATGTAGTCGATGTCGCCAGGCTTCAGTCCGGCATCTTCGAGGGCGTAGTGCATCACTTTGGTGATGCCCGCGCCTTCCGGATGAGGAGCCGTGATGTGATACGCGTCTGCCGACATACCGCCGCCGACAATCTCGCCATAGATCTTCGCGCCGCGGGCTTTGGCGAATTCGTACTCTTCAAGAATCAGCGCTCCGGCACCTTCTCCCAGCACAAACCCGTCGCGATCTTTGTCGTAAGGTCGTGACGCGGTTGCCGGGGAGTCATTGCGCTCCGACAAGGCTTTCATGGCGTTGAATCCGCCGACGCCTGCTTCGCATACGGCGGCTTCTGACCCGCCGGTGATAAACACATCCGCTTTGCCCAGACGAAGATGCGTGTAGGCATCATAGATGGCGTGCGTAGAGGTGGCGCAGGCAGAAACGACAGCGTAATTGGGTCCGCGAAAACCGTACTTGATGGAGATGTGGCCGGCCGAGATGTCCGGGATCATCTTGGGTATGAAGAACGGGTTAAAACGGGGCGTGCCATCGCCTTTGGCAAAGGATTTCACCTCTTCCTGGAAGGTGAGGAGGCCGCCGATACCCGAACCCCAGATTACTCCCACCCGGTCATGATTCACTTTCTCAACATCGAGACCTGAGTGCCGGATGGCTTCATCAGCAGCCACCAGGGCATACTGTGTGGAAGGATCCAGCTTGCGCGATTCTTTCCGGTCCATGAATTTGGACGGATCGAAGCCCTTCAGTTCGCAGGCGAAACGGGTCTTAAACAGGGACGCATCGAAGCGGGTGATGGGTGCCGCACCGCTCGTGCCGGACCTCAACCCCTCCCAATATTCGGAAAGCGTATTCCCGATCGGCGTGAGTGCACCGATCCCTGTAATGACTACCCGTCTTAAATGCATATGTTAAATCAGGAGCCGTCCTGATTATTTCTTCGCGTTCTGCTCGAGGTAAGCGATGGCTTGGCCTACGGTGGCGATGTTTTCAGCCTGGTCGTCCGGAATCGAAATGTTAAACTCCTTCTCGAACTCCATGATCAGCTCGACGGTATCCAATGAGTCGGCTCCCAGGTCGTTGGTGAAGCTTGCCTCCGGAGTGACTTCCGACTCTTCTACGCCCAGCTTGTCGATGATGATTTGCTTAACTTTTTGTGCGATGTCCGACATGTTTGTAAGGTTTAAGGATTTTAAAAATCTGCGCAAAGTAAGAGATTTGAGGTCATAAAGTCAAACTTTTTACGTTATCCCCAGTTTGTCCCCATGCCAGCCAAAATCAGGAAAAACAAGCTTGAAATCGAGTACTCATTTGACTTCGAACTGGTGGGCATTCGCACGTC
Organism: Cyclobacteriaceae bacterium; assembly: GCA_041912235.1. GTDB lineage: Bacteria > Bacteroidota > Bacteroidia > Cytophagales > Cyclobacteriaceae > ELB16-189. The sequence goes on along the minus strand of JAYRNL010000193.1, from coordinate 9,041 downwards.
GCTGAAGGGGTACAAACTGGCGTGGCATCTCAACCGGTTGTTGCATACACGCCTGACGAAACAGAAGAACCTTGATGTACATATCAAAAAAGGTTCGGCAAGCTATGATCATTTTGCGTTCGTGACGGCCATGAATGCTTTGCACCTGTTTCGCAATCGTCCAGCCGAATCGGAAACGGGTTCGCCTGCCCTGGTGCCTGAGTTTCCTCATTTTGATTACGTGCTGATGACGCAAAGCGAGGAAAAACTCTCGGGCAATCGATTGCAGGAATACTTGCGGGAGGTTCCTTCCGTAGAATTGGCTGCTTTGATACCTTTGTCGGCTCTAAAATCGAAGGAGAATTTCATTTTTTGATGCGCTTCCGCATCGCTCAGTTTTCACCGAACCATGGAACAGATTTCTTACAATAAAACCAAAATCGTTGCCACCGTCGGACCTTCCTCAAACACGCGGGAGATGTTGCGTGCTCTCGCCAAGGAAGGTGTCGATGTATTCCGGCTGAACTTTTCACACGGAAATCATGCCGATCATCAGAAAGTGATCGATCATGTACGCGCCATCAACGAAGAAATGGGTACCCACATTGCCTTATTGCAAGACCTGCAGGGACCCAAAATCCGGGTCAATGAAGTCAAGGAGGGTACGGTGCTTCAGCCCCGGTCCACCGTCATCATCACCACCCGCGAGTTGCTCGGCGATCATGAAATTGTGAGTACGAGCTACAAGAACCTGCCGCATGATGTGAAGGTGGGAGACATGATCCTCATTGACGATGGCAAGATTGAACTGAAGGTCATGGAGATTCGCGACATCGACGTCGTCTGCGAAGTAGTCTATGGCGGCCCGCTCAAATCGAGGAAAGGTATTAACCTGCCGTACTCCAAAGTATCGGCGCCATCTCTTACGGATAAGGATCTCGAAGACCTGGAATTTGGCCTGCGCAACAACATCGATTGGGTGGCGCTGAGCTTTGTGCGCAAAGCCAAGGACATTGACATCCTTCGCGGGATCATTGAGGAGCACAAGGCTTCGATAAAAATTATCGCGAAGATCGAGAAGCCGGAAGCCCTCGAGAATATTGACGCCGTGCTCGGTGCCGCGGATGGCGCGATGGTGGCCCGCGGGGACCTGGGTGTGGAAATATGGCTCGAGGAGGTACCAATGGTGCAGAAGATGCTCGTTGAAAAATGCAATCGCCTCGGCAAGCCCGTAATCGTGGCCACGCAGATGATGGAGAGCATGATCGAGAACCCGCGACCAACACGCGCTGAGACCAACGATGTAGCCAACGCGGTGATGGACGGCGCTGACGCCCTGATGCTTTCCGCTGAAACCGCAGCGGGTCGCTATCCCATCGAAGTAATCCGAAGCATGGTGCGCACCATTGGTTCTGTGGAAAAACAGGCTAACGTGTATTATCGCTTCCGCGAAGTTGATCCTCATTCGCCGATTTTCGTCAACGACAGCCTGGTGCTCAGTGCCTGCAAACTGGCCAAGGAAATCAATGCGAAGGCCATTGTGGGAATGTCCGCTACCGGGTATTCGGCGTTGAAGTCCTCATCGCACCGGCCCAATACCAATATCTTCGTCTTCACCAGCAACAAAACCATACTTAATTCCATGAATCTCGTTTGGGCAACCCGTGCCTACTATTACGAGAAACAAAACTCAACGGATGAGACGATTGCCGACGTGGAGGAGATTCTCAAGCGTGATGGGCATGTGAAGTCGGGCGACGTCTTCATCATCCTGGCCTCCATGCCGATCCACGAAAGGAACCGGACGAATATGCTGAAGGTGCATATGGTCAGTTGATCACCGCTCACCCTTCCCGGGTACAGCCATCACCACTTCTTCACGTTGCACGACAACGGTTCCCGGCGGATCTCCCTTCCGCTTGCGGACGTACTTGACCGGTGTGACGGTCACCGGACAGAGCGATTCATTTTTGCGCTTGGAATAGTAGGCAGCCAAAGATGCCGCATACGCTATTACATTTTTCGGAAAATTCTTACCGTCCTGGTGCTTGATGAGGACATGTGAACCGGGCACATCCCGGGCATGCAGCCACAAATCCTCCTTGTAAGTGAAGTGCGCCGTCAGCTCATCGTTCGCCTGGGCATTCTTGCCGACCAGGATCCTGAACCCCCCGAACTCGAACTCGTGATAGGGTGCTTGTTTTTGCTGCTGCTTCTCCTTTTCCTGTGTTGCGTACCTCAACAGGAATGGATTCAGCGCTTTCAGGTCCGGGGCAAATTCAACTTCCTTCACTTCATTTTGCAGGGCGGCAAGTTCGGCTTCCTTCCTGTTGATGGAATCAACGAGCATTTTCAGCTCAATTGAACGGTTCTTGGACTTGCGATAGAATACTTCTGCGTTTCGTTGTGGAGAAAGCTCAGGCTTTAGCTTGATGACCACGTTTCTTCCGGGGTGATGAAAATCTTCCAATTCCACTTGCTTGCTGCCGGGAGCGATACGCTGCAGGTTGGCCATAACGAGATCGCCCCATAGTTGATAATGCTCATCCGCTTGTACCGCAGCGAGGCGGCCCCGGTGCTTTTCCAGGAAAGCTCGTCCTTGTTTCATCCTGCCCTGGATCGTGGCAAGCAAGGATGACTTGCGGACCGTAAACGCGGTCGACGACTGGTACTGCATGAAGAATTCAGTGACGGCTACGCTGGGTGTGTCGTAGGTATTGACGACCTGGCCTATTGGAAACAGGGTAAACTGGATGCTCTCGTTCCGCCGGGTAATGTAGAATTTGGGATGCTCGAGCTGCCTTCGAAAATCTCCGATGAGCTTCCATCGTCCTTGCAGGTCAGCTTCATCATACCCTTCCCGACGGAGATACTCCCACATCACCGGTCCAAAGGTTATATAGAATAACTCAATATCTCCCTGGTGGCGCTCGAATTCCTGGTAACTCCAGTCGATGTCCCGGTTCAGTTCATTGGGGTCGATCGCCCGGTCCGATCCAATGTTGTTGCGGAAGACGGAAATCACGCGATCATTTCTTGCCAGCAGTACGTTGGCCTGCCGCCCATGCATCTTGAAGATCAATTGAAAGTCAGTGGCAAGCCGTATGGAAAAGCTCCGTTCATTTCGAAAGGAATGGGTATCCGTTACCGGCAACATCAAAACTTCATTGAAGAGATCGACGCTGTTTTTGTGGGCCCGGTGCATGGTTCCTGGAAAGGAGAGACATTGAAACCCGGGCTGAAGGCTTGCTTTGATGAAGAACGACCGGCTGGCGTTGTTGAACTCAAGAATAAGTTCGTCTTTGTTTTGACTGAAGCACGAGACGAGGGTAAAGCCGCGCAAGGCACCTTTCAGTTCGTTGGCCAGGCAGGAAAGGAAGTAATAATTGTTGTGCACAACTAGAGGTTCACCGCTAGCCCATCATGAGCGAGATGAACTCCGGAAGGAAGTTCAGCCTCGACTTCCTTGTGCAGGCCCATCTTGTGACTTAGGTGGGTGAAATAGGTTTGTTCGGCGCCCACCTTCAAAGCGACCGCGATGGCTTCTTCGAGGTTGAAGTGGGAGATGTGTTTTTCCCGCTGCAAGGCATTCAGGACAAGCAGGCGCGTGCCCTTGAGTCGTTCAAACGTGTCGGCCGGAATCTCATTGGCATCCGTGATGTAGCTGAAGTCACCGATCCGGTAGCCGAACACCGGCATGTTAAGGTGCACAACGGGTAGGGGAAGGACATCGACGGAGCCGGCCTGGAACGACCTGCCGTTGATTGGAATGAGGTTCAGGCGGGGAATACCGGGGTAGCGATGCGGCTCGAAGGCATAGGCATATTCGCGGGTGAGCTGATCGAGGACCGGTTGACTGCCGTAAACGGGCATGTCAATGCCTTGGAGAAAATTGTAAGCGCGCACGTCATCCAATCCTGCCGTATGGTCCTTATGGCCATGGGTGAATATGACCGCGTCCAGGCGCCTGACATCTTCCCGCAGCATCTGCTGGCGAAAATCCGGCCCGGTGTCGATCACCAGGCTTTTACCGTTGGTCTCGATGTGGACGGATGAACGAAGCCGTTTGTCGCGATAATCAAGCGAACGGCATACCTCGCAGTTGCACGCGATAACGGGTACGCCCTGGGAGGTGCCGGTGCCGAGAAATGTGATTTTCAAGTATTCGAGCTCACTTCTTCCTGCTGAAGTTCCTCATACAACTTTAGGCTCTTCTCACTGAACTTCGATGTATCCAGTGTGATACCCCGTAGTATTTCCAGCAGGGTATTAATCTTTCCCTCCGTGGTGAAGAACTTGTTGACAATCATGATTTTCTGGTCGCGCAGCAGGCAGTAGCCGGACTTGAAGTTACCCTTTTCGTAGCGCAGGAAGTAGTCGGACTCGGCAATCATATCTTCCAGCTTGGCCAGAAATTGTTGGGTGTACTTGATCATTCGTAGTGGCGAATTGCCCTGCAATCTATAAAAAAGTACGGTTGCTGTCATGCAGGATCGTAAATTCGTGACCTCGATGAAACGTCCTAAATTGATTGTGCTTGCCGGTCCTACCGCGGTTGGCAAGACCGCTGTGGCGTTGCGCCTGGCCCGTCATTTACACACCGTGATCGTATCATCCGACTCCCGCCAGGTGTTCCGGGAATTGAGCCTGGGCACGGCCAAACCCACTTCCGCTGAGCTGGCACAGGTGCCTCATTATTTTATTAATAGCCGATCCATTACTGAGGACTACGATGCGGCGACCTATGCCACAGAGGTGCATCAATTGCTGGTTGAGTTATTCAACAAACACCAGGTGGTGATCCTTTGTGGAGGTTCCGGACTCTATATTAAAGCTGTGCTGGAGGGTTTTGACGACGTCCCTGAAGTTCCCGCATCCGTCCGGGAGGGGATTGTGGCCAACTACAACAACCTTGGCCTCGCTTGGCTTCAGGAGATGGTCCACCGAAATGATCCGGATTACTACGAGGTGGTAGACCGCAAGAACCCTCAACGGCTGATGCGGGCACTCGAAGTGATTCAGCATACCGGCAAGGCATTCTCGGCGTACCACCAAAAGAAGCAGCGAAACTTGACATTTGATGTCGTAAAGATTGGTTTGACTCTCGATCGGGACGCTTTGTATCAGCGCATTGATCAGCGAATGGATCAAATGATTGAGGCCGGCTTGTTTGCCGAAGCGGAGTCGTTGTTCGACCGCCGGAACTGCCCGGCCCTGCAGACGGTCGGCTACCAGGAAATCATGGGTTACCTTGAAGGGCACTATCCCCGGGAGGAAGCCGTGCGCCTCCTGAAAAGAAATTCGAGGCGTTATGCCAAACGCCAACTCACCTGGTTTCGAAAGGACAAGTCCATCCGGTGGTTTGCGCCAGGTGATTGGGAAGGAATTCTAAGCGCCTGCGAGTTGACCGAATCATCGCCTGCATGAAGCGACGGCAATTCATCTCCAAATCGTTGCCCTTGGCCCTGGGGCTGGGCGGACTTTCACGCGTGGCCTTTTCGCGATCAGCAGGGATGGTCTATGTGCTTCGCGGCGCGCAGTGTTATGTGGACGGCCGGCTTCAGGAGAGAGACATTGGGATTGACTCAACGGGCCGATTAGCCGTCAGCGAGCCGGGGACAATGGAAGGGGAGGAGATCATCCCGTTGCACGAGAAAATTGTTTCGCCAGGATTCATCGATGTGCTTACCGATAATACGGCCAATCCGGAACGCACGTATGCTACGGTTGAAAGATTCAAAGTCACCGATGGGGTTACAACGGCTCTTCAAATGCATGGAGGCTCGGCGAAGATTGCCGACTACTACCGGATATTCGGTGCGAAGAGTCATTATGTAAATTATGGAGTTTCGACGGCGGTGATGCGCGTTCGCTATGGTTCGAATAATCTCGCGGAGCGTAAGCGCCGGGTGGAGCAATGCCTGGATGAAGGGGCCCTTGGCGTTTCGCACAGCATTGAATATCAACCGACGCCCTATGCTGAGGTCGCCGGGTACGGCCGGTTGGCGAAGAAGTACGATCGTCCTCTTTTCCTTCACCTGCGCTTCTCTTCCAGGGAGAATGAACTGGCCGGCGTAGATGAGGCCGTTTCCCTGGCTCGCGACACCGGCGCGAGGGTGCACATCGCTCACCTGCATTCCACGGGCGGGACATTTCACATGGAGCAGGCCCTGGAACGAATTCGCAATGCCAACGCGCGGGGATTGCGGATTACGTGCTGCGTCTATCCCTATTCGTATTGGGCCACCTACCTGCATTCGACACGCTTTGATGAAGGTTGGCGCGAACGGTATGGGCTCAGCTTCAACGACCTGCGATTAGTGGGCACCGGGGAACGATTAACCGCCGAAACGTTTGTCAAGTACAGGACGCAGCACCGACTCGTGGCTGTGCCGGAAGGCACCATGCCCCTGGATAAAACAGTTGACCTTGCCCTGCGCGAACCTTTTTGCCTGATTGGTTCAGACGGAGGCATTGAATACGCATCACAGGCAAACTCTCATCCCCGGGGCGCCGGGTGTTTCGCCACGGCGGTACGTCACGCCCTTGACATCGGCATGACCATGGAATCCATCCTTGCCAGGATGACGACCGGGCCAAGGGATTTAATGAGACCCGCGCTAAACGACCGCGGGGCCGTTGTCACCGGCGCGTGGGCTGACCTGGTAGCTTTCGATCCAAAGACCATCAAGGGGACGGCTACGGTGAGCAACCCTAACCAGTATTCAGCAGGCATTGAGGCGGTTTGGGTCAATGGGAAAGTAGCGTACCGTAATGGCGCCCTGCAGGAGCGCGTGGGCAAGCCAATTCGGTATTGATTGCCGCACGAATTCAATGATTACCTTCGCAGCATGACCTTGCCCTTTGCTGAATCAACATCCGGCGATCAACAGAAAAAGGTTCTGATCATTACCTATTACTGGCCTCCCTCCGGAGGGAGCGGCGTTCAGCGGTGGCTTAAGTTTGCCAAGTACCTCCCGTCGTTCGGCTGGCATCCGTACATCTTTACTCCTGAGAATCCGTCTTTCGAAATCAGGGACGACACACTGCTGAAGGATGTACCTCCGGAAGCTGAAGTAATTCATTTTCCGATCTGGGAACCCTACGGACTGTTTCGAAAAGCCAGCTCGATGGCAGGCAAGAAGGCTCCGAATCAGACCGACCTGGTGACGACCGGTCGCCGGGGGATCTTTCAGTCGATCGCAACCTGGATTCGAGGAAACCTCTTCATACCGGATGCCCGGATTTTTTGGGTCAAGCCATCGGCCGATTTTCTGCCGGACATACTCCGATCTAATCGGATCGACACCATCATTACGACAGGCCCTCCCCACAGTTTGCACCTCATTGGCCTTCGATTGAAGCGGGCGAATCCATCCTTGCGCTGGATCGTCGACCTTCGCGATCCGTGGAGTGAGTGGGATTTCCTGGATACATTAATGCTAAACAAGTGGGCCCGGCGCAAACACCAACGACTCGAAAGGGAAGTGCTGGAACGTGCTGATCGGGTGATTACCATAGCTCCCTATCACGTAAATAGATTTGAAAAGCTTGGGGGAAGAAAAGTGGAATTGATCACCAATGGCTTTGACGAAGGTGATTTTGCGGACATCAAAAGGACCCGAACCAAAAAGTTCACCATCCGTCATATCGGTATGGTGGATGAGCTACGAGATCCACGACCTTTTATGAATGCCCTTAGGTCAGTTCTTACTGCGCAGCCATCCTGGAGGGAGCAGGTGGCGGTGGAGTTCATTGGTTCTGTCAATTCAGCCTTCCGCTCATTTGTTGGTGAGGATGGCGTGCTGGCAGCGGTAACGTCTTTCCGCGATCCCATGCCGCACAGAGACTTGGTTCACCTGTACGGTGAGACGGATGTGCAACTACTGGTGTTGGCGCATACCGCACTGGCGCCAGGAAACCTTCCCGGGAAATTTTTCGAATACCTGGCGAGTGGAAACTTCATTTTCGGCATTGGTCCTGAGGTTGGGGACGCTGCCAACATTCTTCGTCAAACTCATGCCGGTGAAATGATCGAACGGCATAATGGGGAAGGGATTATTAACCTGCTGAGGTCGCGATTCCACCATTGGCAAGGAGGGGGAAACGAATCTGAGCGGGATGTGGGCTCGTTTTCCAGGCGAAACTTGACCGGGAAACTTGTGGCCCTGTTAGAGAGTTGATTGGGGTGGTTGGTTCCTTTATTGCCTTTCCAATGACTAAACTGTTCCAATGTGATAATTGACAGGACCTGTGATGTTAGTTTTGTGTGGCAAGCAACTGCTAGTGGATTTGAAGATGTCTAATACAAGTGAACAAACCCTATATGAAGAGGATTCTCGCATTTACTTTCTTGTCGTTGGTTTGGTTGGCGTGCAGCACGGATGAATCAAAAAGCACCCTTCAGGTGCGGCTTACGGATTCACCCGGTGATTATCAGGAAGTGAACATTGATATCCAAGGGGTGGAAATCCACCGTTCGGAGGGGAAGCAAACTTCCGGTTGGGTGGCCCTCGATGTGAAAAGAGGAGTTTACAACATTCTTCAACTCACCAATGGCCTTGACACCTTGCTGGCTTCTTCAGAACTGCCCTCGGGAAGAATTTCTCAAATCCGGTTGATACTGGGTGCAAACAATTCAATAAGGATAGACGATGCCTTGTATGCACTGGAGACTCCAAGCGCGCAACAGTCAGGGTTAAAAGTCAACCTGCAAACCCAGATGTCGCCCGGCGTGAAGTATGTCATAACGCTCGACTTTGATGCGGCACGGTCCATCGTCATGCGGGGCTCAGGGGCCTTTGGCCTCAAACCGGTAATCCGGGCGCTTTCCGAAGCGACGAGTGGGGCGATAAAGGGAACGGTGATTCCTGTTGAAGCCTCTCCAGCAATCTTTGCAATTTCTGGCGCTGACACGGTAGCTACGGCTTTTGCCGACTCGCTGGGTCATTTTCTTCTTCGAGCCGTGCCGCCCGGAACCTATAAGGTAACTTTCGAACCGAAGACCGGTTTCACGGCAACGCAGAAAGCAGACGTAGTTGTGACGCTTGGAAGCACAACCG
>JAYRNL010000192.1:0-2602 GCA_041912235.1 Cyclobacteriaceae bacterium | reverse complement strand
TGAAGTCCCTTTGATCGTATCGTGATATGAATAAGCTCTATGTAACCAAAATCGGCGGCAACGTCCTTGACGATGACGAAGCGCTGAACCATTTTCTCAAGGACTTTGCCTCCATCCAGGCGCCCAAAATCCTTATCCACGGTGGCGGAGCCATCGCCACCAAGATTGGCAATAAACTGGGGATCGAATCCAAATACATCAACGGAAGGAGAATTACCGATCGGGAGACATTGGATCTGGTCACGATGGTTTACGGAGGGTTGGTCAACAAACAAATTGTGGCCCACCTTCAGCAATGGGGATGCAACGCCCTGGGTGTAACCGGCGCTGATGGAAACATGATTAAGGCCGTGAAGCGACCGGTGAAAGATGTTGACTTCGGCTATGTAGGCGACATAACTCCTGATAGCGTTAACTCCACCTTGCTCTACTTTCTGTTAAAACAAAACGTCGTTCCCGTATTTGCTCCCCTCACCTATTCGGAAGGGATCATGCTCAACACCAACGCCGACACCATCGCTTCGGTTTTGGCCATCTCCCTGAGCAAGCACTTTGATGTCCGGCTGATTTTCTGCTTCGAGAAGAAGGGTGTATTGCGGGACGTCAACAATGAAGGTTCCGTTATTCGTAACCTTCATGAGGCGGAGTATAAGCGACTGCTTTCCGAAGGTGCCTTTCACGACGGCATTCTCCCCAAGCTGGAAAACGCCTACTCGGCTATCCACGCAGGTGTCAAAGAAGTGCTGATTGGCCAGGCTAGCGACCTGATCCGAAACACGCGGGTGGATACGGAAGGAACACTGATTACCTTGTAGACACTATGGCTGGCAAGGATTTGCATCAGGAAGCGATCGAACTATTGAAGCAACTCATAGCCACCCCTTCGTTCAGCCGTGAGGAGGACAAGACGGCGGATATCCTGGAAAGTTTCCTAAAAGCCCACGGGGTCAACGCGCGCCGGAAAGGAAACAACGTGTGGGCAGTGAGCAAACAGTTCGAACTTGCCCGCCCGACGTTGCTGCTCAACTCGCATCACGATACCGTCAAGCCGAATTCGGGGTACACCCGCGATCCATTCAAGCCGGTCGTCGAAGAAGGCAAACTGTACGGATTGGGAAGCAACGATGCCGGAGGAGCCGTTGTGGCCCTCGCCGGCGCATTTCTCCACCTTAATGATCGCGTTGATTTGAAATACAACCTGGTGCTTGCCCTAACCGCCGAAGAGGAAATTTCCGGCGTCAATGGGATCGAGAGCCTGTTTCCTGATCTTCCGCCAATCTCCTGCGCCATAGTCGGTGAACCAACCTTAATGGAAGTTGCTGTTTCTGAAAAAGGACTGATGGTACTGGATTGCGTGGCTCACGGCAAGGCGGGGCATGCAGCGCGGGAAGAAGGTGACAACGCCATCTACCGCGCCATGAAAGATGTGGAATGGTTTCGAACCTATACGTTCCCCAAAACATCACCAACCCTCGGCCAGATAAAAATGTCGGTTACCGTCATGCAGGCAGGGCAGTCCCATAACCAGGTGCCTGCTGAGTGCCGGTTTACCGTGGATGTGCGGGTAACTGACGCCTACACGCTGGAAGCGGTGCTCGACACCATCCGCTCCCATGTGGCCAGCACCGTTGTGCCGAGGTCACTGCGCCTGAAGCCTTCCGGCATACCGGAAAATCATCCGCTCGTTGTTGCCGCCCGGAGTCAGCAAAGGAAACTGTACGGTTCACCGACAACCTCAGATCGGGCGCTTATCCCCGTCCCATCCATCAAGATGGGCCCCGGAGACTCAGCCCGAAGCCATAGCGCCGACGAATTCATCTGGGTCAAGGAAATCAACGAAGGCATCGACGGCTATGTCGGCCTGATCACCAGCCTGTAGTTCGTTGATTCAAGCCAGTCCCAGGCGGGTACCTTCCCACCTGCACTTTGTTCCCTGCTGACTTGGCGTCTCTTTGACTGTGACTTGCCCCCGAATCCTTTAACTTGCATTCCCAATGAAGCTCTGGACCAAAACCTCCGACTCACTTTCAGCGGTCACCGATTTTACCACCGGCGATGACCTGATTTGGGATGCCTACCTCGCCCGCTATGACGTGCTGGGCTCACTGGCCCATATCCATATGCTCCAATCGATCGGGCTGCTTACTGCCGATGAACACCAGAAGCTATCGATGGAACTGAAGAACATCCTCAAAACCATAGACGCGGGAACATTCACCCTTGAAAAAGGTGTGGAAGATGTGCATTCCCAGGTGGAACTGATGCTGACCCGGTCGTTGGGTGATGTCGGCAAGAAGATTCACAGTGGGCGTTCTCGCAATGACCAGGTATTGCTTGATATCAAACTTTTTCTCCGTAACGAGATTCGCCACGTGGTGACCGACGTGCAGTCGCTGTTTGACCTCCTCCTTGCAAAAAGTGAAGAACACAAGGACAAGCTCCTCCCCGGCTATACCCACCTTCAACTGGCCATGCCATCCTCGTTTGGGTTGTGGTTTGGCTCTTATGCGGAAAGCCTCGTCGATGACCTGATTACCCTTCACGCCGCCTATCGGGTCTGCAACAAGAATCCTTTGGGGTCAGGCGCAGGGTATGGGTCTTC
>JAYRNL010000191.1:0-7624 GCA_041912235.1 Cyclobacteriaceae bacterium | reverse complement strand
CGAAGGCAAAGGTAATCCAGTCATGGCACTTCCGGATATACGGTCCCCCCAAAGCGACTTCCTGTCTTGTTGATATCTCATTTATCCAATTCCTGATCTTGGAGGCATTATTGCCTGTGAATTTGCATAAATTGATTCCACCGGCACGTTAAGGAAGGACGATCGGGCTTGGAAATGTGCAATAAGTCTCCCCAAGCGGACGCGCGGAATTTTGCAATGAATAACGGCGCTTGCGGCAGGGCAGTCCGGGTTTCATCAAGCCGGATGGATCTTTAGTCCTTGACTCAACGACGTGACATTTACATTACCTTTGTTTGCTGAATTATGATGAATTATACCTTATTCAATATCACCCAACAATGAAACTCACAAGTCAATGGCCGGTTGTTATGTTGCTCCTCGTCGCCGGTTGCGCCTCGCCCAAAAAGGAAACACCTTTGTCTGTGAAGAAACCTACCGGTCCCGATGATCTGAGAATGTATGTGATGACCAATGCCAATAAGATGGCGATGGCCGTTACCAACTTTGGCGGTCGTCTGGTTATGCTTCGCGTGCCCGACAAATCCGGGCAGTTTGCCGATGTTGTGCTCGGCTACGACACGCTGAGCCAGTATCTCACTGGCAATCCATACTACGGCGCCATGATTGGCCGCTATGGCAACCGCATTGCCAAAGGCAAGTTCACGCTGGAAGGAAAGGAATATGAACTGGCGGTCAACAACGGGATGAATGCCCTTCACGGCGGTCCCGGCGGTTTTCATAATGTACTCTGGGAAGTGGAAGCAAAGCAGACCGAGGAAGGACAGGCACTTGTGCTTACTTACGTGAGTCCGTCAGGCGAAGAGGGCTACCCGGGAACGCTTACAACGAAGGTAACGTACATCATGCCGATCAACCGCAACGAACTTATCATCGACTATGAAGCAACTACCGACCAGGCGACCGTAGTCAATCTGACGCATCACTCATTCTTCAACCTCGCGGGGGAGGGTGCGGGAGATATCCTGGGACATGAATTCACGATCAACGCAGACCGTTTCTGCCCCGTAGACGTAGGACTGATACCCACCGGGGAGTTGCGCCCGGTCACCGGTACTCCTTTTGACTTTACACAACCGCACAAAGCCGGTGAACGGATCGGCATGGACGATGAGCAATTGAAGTTTGGAAAAGGCTATGATCACAATTGGGTGCTGAACAAAAAAAGTGATGAGCTGTCACTTGCCGCAACGGTAGTCGAGCCGTTGAGTGGAAGGAAGATGGAAGTATGGACCACCGAACCCGGGCTGCAATTCTATTCTGGAAACTTCCTGACAAAAAATGAGGTTGGAAAGGGCGGTCATGTTTACGATTTCCGGAATGCCTTTTGCCTGGAAGCCCAGCATTTCCCCGATTCGCCGAATAATCCGGAGTTTCCTTCCACGGTGCTGAAGCCGGGTGAAGTATATAAGCAGAGGACGATCTACAAGTTTTCACTAATGGAGTAGTTTTAGCTGTGCCTTCACGTTCGTCCGGTGCCTTCGGGAGCCTCAGGCACCGGACATCGGATCCTCAGGCACTGGCCTAATTATCGGTGGGTACTTTCGCTGGCTGAGGCACTCGAAGCCAGCGAAATGCACTCGAAGCCAGCGAATCACCGCTCACCCTCCACCACCATCCCGGCTACCCACTCACCCAGCGCCGGCCCGTGTTTGAAACCATGACCGGAACCTCCGCCGAGGAAGATCACGTTACGGGCTTCCGGGTGAACATCGAAAATGAAGTTGCCGTCGGGAGAATTCTCATACGGACAAACCCGGTTCTCAACCAGGGGCGCGTTCCTTAGTCCGGGGAACCGGTGTTCGATGAACTTCCTTGCCCTGGCAAGTACATCGGGATTGGCGATGCGGTTGCCGCCCGTAGGGTCAAATGGTTCGCCGCGGCGATCCACACCGATCTTGAATCCACGATGGGCATTCCCGGGTATGCCGTAATAATAGTCGTCCCCATCCACATCCACCCAGGCGGGCATGGCGTCGTAGGCATGACTGTCTTCTTTCGGAACGCCGAAGTAGTAGGCTTCCTGTTTGGTGCAGGTGATCACCTTACCCAACACGTCTGGAAAAATTTGCCCCATCCAGCTTCCGCAGGCAAATACAAACGCGTCGGCCTCGAGTGTGGCGTTGATGGACAGCTCGAGGCTGACCATGCGCCCTGACTGAATTTTGCCGGGACGAGCAGAAGCCTGAACATAGGTTCCGCCTTCCCGTACGAAAGCTTCCGCCACCGCCTGGCAGCTTTCCCGCGCTTTGAGATAACCGCCAAACGGATCGAGCCAGCCGTGATGTAAATCGTCGGTGTTGATCAGTGGGTATCGCTTCTTCAGGTCATCGTGTGGGATGTACTCATACATCATCCCGTGTTCTTTAGCGAAGGGAATGGAGTCGTCCACCAACGGCGTTGATTCTTGGTAGCAGAGCCATAAGACGCCCGCGGGGAAGAAGAGTTTTTTGTTCCACTGCTTCTCCGCCGCTTTCCAGTGAGCAAGTGCTCTTACGTTCATATCGAAGTAAAACCGGTTGGCGCCGTAGGTGGAACGAATCACACGCGTCTCGTCCCCGGAACTTGATCGCGAGTTGCCAGGACCCCAGGCGTCGATCAACGTGACGTCAGCGCCTGCGCGCAACAATTGCAGCGCGGTCCATCCGCCGAAAGCGCCTGCGCCGACAATGATTACCCGCGATCCGCGTGATAACCGTTCCAGGTTGGGTTGCAGAAAGGAAGCAGGAGGAGCGAAGGTATTGGCCGCCATAGTCAGTTGGTGATGAGCCACTCATTAATATTATACACAATCCCCGCTACCATAACGGTCAAGAGCGCCACGGCCAATAGTTTGTGTATGGCCTCCGACATGGTCTGAAGTCTGATGAGATAAAGCAGTAGGAAGAACAGGATGGCGTTGACATACCAGCCCTCCGGCCCGAGTCCATGAACAAAGATATTCTCCAGGGCCGACAAGAAGGACAGAATCACGACCATGGCAAAGAGCTTCCGGTAATTGGTCAGGTAGTAGGTGCGCATATCGGTGGCATTCTCTTCCGTCGGCATCGGGAAGAGAATGCGGGCCAGGATGAAAAGGCTGATGGGATAGAGCACCTGGAACAGAAACATCGGCAACTTCCACGCGGTGACGGACTTGAGTTGGTACAGAAGCCACCAATCCTGAATGTGGAGGACAAACACCAGAACGACCCACAGCATGTGCGGCCAGTACAACTTCACCTTGCCCCATTGATGAATAAGATCGGCGATGCCCGACATGATCTGCGTGATGCCCAATCCAAGGATTATGGAAATCAGGACCGTGACAAACTCAAAGGGGCTCATAATGAGGGGGTTTGAGCCATGGTTGGCTGTTTTAATTCATTCTAAAGTAGACAGGTTTTCTGCCTTGCCGGAGGGACGATTCCACCGACTCAGCGCACAAGTTAATGAGCTGTTTACTGGTCTCTAAAGATAGTTCCCGAGCCAAAAAATAAGTTTGAAAAATTGGCTTACGCACGTAGATTTGTGCTTCCCGCATAATAAGCGGATCCTAAACCACATGATGAAGCGCTCTATCCTCCGTTTCTCTACTCGTGTTATACCCGCTCTAATCGTTCTTCTCTCTTCGTACTCCCTTCAGGCCCAGGATATCCCGACGGATCCGGCCGTAATCAGCGCGGGCGAGGCTCTTTTCAACGGCAACTGCAAAACCTGCCACCGGGTCAAGCAAAAGTTGGTAGGTCCAGCCTTGGCTGGCGTCGAAACACGGGTTCCCTCGGTCAAATGGGTCTTTGATTGGGTTCGCAACCCCGCCAAAGTGATCGCCAGCGGCGACGAATATGCCAACAAGATCTACGCTGAGTACAACAAGAGCCAGATGACGGCGTTCTCGAACTACAAGGACGAACAGATTCTCAGCATTTTGGCCTATATCAAGGCCGAAGCCAATAAAGTGGAGGCTGCGCCGGCGCCTGTAGCAGGTGCGCAGGCCGGAGGCGGTTCTGCCGTGCCCTCAACTTACCTCGACACTATATTAATAGGTATGGTGGTGATCCTGGTCCTCCTGGTCATTATCCTTACCCTTATCCTCAACGCCCTTCGCAAGTTCCTCAACCAGCGCGACTTATCTGCGGAGGAACAGGAAGTGGTGAATTCACCCATTACTATAGGCAGCATTTCCCGCAGCCCGGGCTTCACCTTCATCGTCGTCTTTATTGTGGGCGTCGTCGCCTTCAAGAGTGTGATCGATGGATTGTATTCCATTGGTGTTCAGAAGGATTACCAACCCAAGCAGCCCATAGCGTTCTCCCACAAGGTGCATGCAGGTCAATTTGAAATTGAATGTAAGTATTGTCATACCGGCGCGCTGAAAGGCAAGCAGGCCAATATCCCTTCGCCGAACATTTGTATGAACTGCCATACGCAGATCAAGCAGGGAACAAACACCGGCACCGGAGAGATCGCCAAAATCTACGCGGCGGTAGGCTTTGATCCGGATACACAGTCGTACACCGGTCAGACCAAGCCCATCGAGTGGGTGAGGATTCATAACCTGCCCGACCTGGCTTACTTCAACCACGCACAGCACGTAAACGTAGCCGGTGTCACCTGCCAGACTTGCCACGGCCCCATCGAGCAGATGGACGTGGTGAAGCAGTACTCCCTGCTCACCATGGGATGGTGTATCGACTGCCATCGCAAGACAGATGTCAACACGAAGGGCAACGCGTACTACGACAAACTGGTGGAACTGCACAACAGCAAAAAGGCCATGAAAGTGGAAGACATCGGCGGTCTGGAATGCGCCAAGTGTCACTATTAAGCATCAGCCCGCGTTGATGTGTTCTTTTTTTGATTTTTCACGAATTCACGGATAAACAGGAACGACCAAATATGGGTACTACGAAAAAGACATACTGGAAAGGACTGGAGCAACTCAAGAACGACCCCGCCTTCATCAAGAATGCCGACAAGGAGTTCGTAAACCTTGGAGCCGAAGAGGATCCCGGTCACTCCCGCAGGGACTTCCTGAAGATGATGGGCTTCAGTGTGGCCGCCGTTTCCCTGGCCGCCTGTGAGACGCCTATCCGAAAAGCCATCCCGTACGTCAACAAGCCGGTCGACGTAGACCCCGGCATACCGAACTATTACGCATCCACCTATATTAATGGAGGCGACTATTGCAGCATCGTCGTCAAGACACGCGAAGGCCGACCGATCAAGATTGAAGGCAATTCACTTTCCAGCGTTTCGAAGGGAGGAACCAGCGCACAAGTAGAGGCATCCGTTCTCTCCTTATATGATAACTACCGGCTTCGCGGTCCCCGCATGGGCGACAAGAACGAGTCGTGGGAGAATGTTGATAAAGAGGTGATGGCCAAGTTGGCCGACATCGCCGGCAAAGGCGGCCAGATCCGTATTATCAGCAACACCATCCTCAGCCCAAGCACACTCGCTTCCATTGAGCGATTCAAGGCAAAGTATCCTACCGCCCAGCACATCCAATACGACCAGGTTTCATATTACGGTATGATGAAGGCGAACGAAGCCTCCTTCGGTTCTGCGTTCATCCCGTCTTATGATTTCAGCAAGGCCAACGTAATTGTGAGCTTCGCCGCCGACTTCCTCGGCACCTGGCTTGCGCCAATTGAGTTTGCCCGTCAGTACGCCGCCACCCGCCGTATCGATGAAGACCATCGCGAGATGTCGCGCCACTACCAGTTCGAAGCAAACCTGAGCCTCACCGGCGCCAATGCCGACTATCGCACGACAATCCGAGCGTCGCAGAGCGGATTGGCTGTCGCGCAATTGTATAACCTCATCGCCGCCAAAGCAGGCAAGGGGATGATTAGCGGTGGAATAGAAGGTGTGGCCAATCTCGACAAGGCGGCCGAAGACCTATGGGCTAACCGCGGACGCTCGCTGGTTGTATCGCGGTCCAACCACAAGGCAACACAGACGCTCATCAACGGCATTAATGACATGCTGGGGAACTATGGGACAACCATTCTGCCCAACATACCCGTGAATTACCGCAAAGGCAACGACGAGGCGATGGCCGCGTTTGTGGCTGATGCAGAAGGCGGAAAGATCGATGGCGTCATCTTCTACAACTGCAACCCGGTGTACGATCACCCGATGGGGGATAAGATCGCGGCGGCCTTGAAAAACATGGCCCTCTCGGTGGCCACCAACTATACTCCCGACGAAACGGCATCGAGCGTGCAGTACAATGCGCCCGATCATCATTACCTCGAATCGTGGAATGACGCGGAGCCGAAGAAGAATTTCTACAGCCTCTCACAGCCCGCCATCACGCCGATCTTCAAGTCGCGCCAGGCGCAGGAGACGTTCATGGTGTGGTCCGGCGAAAAGAATGTCGACTACTTTACTTACGTCAAGGAAAACTGGCGCAACTGGTTCTACGCCAAGAGCGGCAGTGTGATGGACTTCCAATCGTGGTGGGACAAGTGCCTGTACGACGGCGTGTACGAGCCGGGCGCAGCAGAAGATTCCATGCCGGCCTTTGTCGGTGAGGTTGCCGCCGCAGCCGCCGCAGTAGCAGCGCATTATAGAGCCGACAACAAAGGATTTGAGCTTATCGCTTATGAAAGCGTCGGCGTCGGCAACGGCTCGCAGGCTAACAACCCGTTGCTGCAGGAACTTCCTGATCCGATCACCAAGGTGGTATGGGATCACCCGATCACCATTTCGCAGCGGGACGCTACGGCGCAAGGGTTTACCAACGACGGAGAGAGTTTCACACAGTTTGGCACCCTCACGGTGGGCAGTAAATCCGTCAACGTGCCCGTGCTCATCCAGCCGGGCCAAGCGCCGGGAACAATCGGCATCTCAATTGGCTATGGCCGTACGAAAGTGGGGAAGGTGGCCGAAAACCTGGGGGTTAATGCCTACTCCTTCGGCCGGTTCAGCGAAGGATACATCAGCCTCAACGCCATCGATGGAGTTTCGCTGACGAAGACCGATCAAGAATTCCAGTTGGCCCAGACACAGACACACCAGACTTATATGGGTCGCCACAATGTGATCCAGGAGTCTACGCTGAATGAATTCAAGAAGGATGCCTACGCGGGAAGGGAGATACCCAAGATAACCAAGTGGGATGAAAAGGTTGAGCCGAGCACACTCTCGCTGTGGAAAGGCCACGACTACAATGACCACCATTGGGGGATGGCTATAGACCTCAATTCATGCACGGGATGCGGCGCCTGTATCGTGGCGTGCAACGTGGAGAACAACGTAGCCATGGTGGGCAAGAAGGAAGTGATCCGCCGCCGCGAGATGCACTGGATGCGCATCGACCGCTACTACAGCAGCGATGCTCAGCCCGGCGACTTCACCGCCATGGAAAAGGCGTCGGAAAACCCGGAAGTGGTGTTCCAGCCCATGCTCTGCCAGCATTGCAACAACGCGCCATGCGAGACGGTGTGCCCCGTGGCCGCCACCACGCACAGCAACGAGGGCCTGAACATGATGGCCTACAACCGCTGCATCGGCACGCGCTACTGCGCGAACAACTGCCCGTACAAGGTGCGCCGGTTCAACTGGTTCAACTACGTCACCGAGAAGTTCGGCGATG
>JAYRNL010000190.1:0-6435 GCA_041912235.1 Cyclobacteriaceae bacterium | reverse complement strand
TTTGGTTGTCCTGGCCGGAAAGGCACAGGGCCAGGCCACTCACGACTATGCTTCACTCGTTATCGCGGCAGACTCCCTTTACACCGCCAAAGACTACCTGAACTCGGCGCGAATGTACACCGCCGCGTTTAGAGCCAATGGATGGAAGGGTGATGTCGACGTTCACTACAACGCAGCATGCACGTGGGCATTGGCGGGAAACCCGGACAGTGCCTTTCTAAACCTGGGAAAGATCTCCGGTGTAATGACTAATCTAAAACATGTGACCAGTGATGCCGACCTCGTCACTCTTCATCCAGACAAACGCTGGGCACCTTTAATAGAGAAGATAAAATCCAACAAAGCAAGAGTGGAGGCCAATATGAACATGCCCCTGGCCAGGGAATTGGATAGCATTTTCAACGAAGATCAGACATACCGCCACAAGATTGAGGCAGTAGAAAAGCAATATGGCCGTGACTCGAAAGAGATGAAGGACCTCTGGAAGGTCATCATGCACAAAGACTCTCTTAACCTGATTCGGGTGACGCAAATACTTGACCAGTACGGCTGGCTGGGCCGGGCTGTCGTTGGCGGCCAGGGGAACATGACCCTGTTCCTGGTCATCCAGCATTCGGACCTGAAGACCCAGGAGAAGTATCTGCCGATGATGCGTGACGCGGTGAAGAAGGGGAATGCACAGGCAGCAAATCTTGCCTTGTTGGAAGATCGGGTAGCGTTGGCTCAAGGCAAGAAGCAGATTTACGGCAGCCAGATTCATTTTGACAATGCGACGGGCAAGTACTTTGTGGCGCCCATCGAAGACGAGGTCAATGTCAACAAGCGCCGTGCGGAGGTTGGCCTGGAGCCATTGGAGCGATATGCCCGTCAGTGGGGCATCATCTACCGCGTTCCCGTGAAATAATTGCCCGGTTGTATTATATTTCGTTGAATCATCACTCTGTTTTCAGCTATGAAAAAAGGTTTACTATCAATCGCCCTTGTTTCCGGATGGCTTTGCAGTTTTGCCCAGGCCAAATTCGAAGCCGGCTACTACATCGGTAACGATGGTCAGCGGACCAACTGTCAGATCAAGAATGAAGATTGGGCCAGCAACCCGACCTCATTTGAGTTTCGCTTGGGAGAAGGTGAGCCACAGGGGAAAACCATTTCGGATGTGAGTGAATTTGGATTTTCGGATGGGACAGTCTTCCGGAGGTTTGAGGTGGATATCGATCGAACGAGCGATGACGTGGCGAAAATGACTATTGAACGAAACCCCCAGTTCAAGCGTGAAACGTTGTTCTTGCGGATAATCCAGCCGGGGAAAGCTATTCTCTATGGTTACGAAGACAGGACGCTGAAGAGATTTTTTTACCAGCTCGACCAAGGCCCGGTAAGCCAGTTGGTTTATCTCCGTTACCTCGCCACAACCGGTGTTCAACACGTGCAGACGGGATATGCGGAAGCCAACAATCTGTATAAGCAACAGCTTCTCAATGCGCTCCAGTGTGCTGACCTCAAGCAAAGCGACTTCGAGAACCTGAAGTATGAGCGATCCTCCCTTGTGAAGCTCTTTAGAAAATACAATGCATGCCAGGGCGATGCCCAGGAACCCGTTGTGGTCGAAAAACCCTCAACGACCCATGTGACGCCAAAGATTGGCTTGGGATACAATGGCTTCTGGCTCAAGGACGGCAACAATGCCTTTAAGGAATACACGACAGACCGTGCTATTGCCTTTCGGTTTGCGGCCGAAATAGAATTTGTCGTCCGGGGCAACAATGGAAGATGGTCGTTTCTTTTTGAGCCGGCCTTTCAATCCTACTCATCCCAGAATACTGACGGCAGCCTGAAGTTGAACTACAGTGCTGTCGACCTGGGTGTGGGCGTACGTTATTACTTCCGGCAGGAGGATTCAAAAGCATTCTATGCTGGCGTGGGCGGTGTATTTTCCCTGCCGCTTTCTTCAAAGGATGCGCTTAAACTGAACAACTTGGGCTTTGAGCTCTCTCAATCCGTCAACGCCACGGCCAGCCTTGGCTACCGGATCAACCGGCTGACGGCGGAAGTCTATTATGGTTTTGGCCGCGGCCTGATGGGGCAGTATGTCAATTACTCCTCCGGATATTCAGGCCCTGGAATCATGATCGGGTACCGGTTGAAATGATTTCCGTGATTTGTGGGCGTTGCTCCTTGAATAGTACAATCACTCGTGCTTAGCCGGTACTTATGATGGTAAGAATTCTTCCCGAGTCAAAGATGATGGACCTGGAATTACGAGGAACAATCCTCACCGAAGCAGATAGGGAAGACAAGGTAAAATTACTGCAACTGGTCGGAGAAGTTGACTCCGGCGCTGCGATTTGTTAAGCGATTAACAATCTTCTAGTATTTTTTTTCGGTCAAAACCCACTCTTCACTTATGAAACAGATTCTCCTGTTGATTCTATTTGTCGTTGGCTGGATCGTAAGCCAAGGTCAGGCAAAATTCGAGGCAGGCTACTACATCAACAACGATGGCCAGCGGACCGATTGTCAGATCAAGAATGAAGACTGGGCCAGTAACCCTACTACCTTTCAATATCGATTAGGCGAAGGAGAGTCTCAGCAGAAGACCATTTCGGATGCCCGCGAGTTTGGTTTATCGGACGGGACCGTATTCCGGCGGTTTACGGTGGGTATCGATCGAACGACTGATGACGCCTCCAAGATGAGCGTTGAACGGAATCCCCAGTTCAAGCAGGAGACCTTGTTCTTGCGGGTAATCCAACCTGGAAAAGCCATACTCTATGGTTATGAAGACAGGACGTTGAAAAGATTCTTTTATCAGTTGGACCAGGGACCGGCTACCCAGTTGGTGTATATCCGATATCTCTCGTCAACGGGTGTGCAAGAAGTTCCAACAGGATATGTCGAAGCAAATAATCTCTATAAACAGCAACTTTTGAACGTGTTAAAATGCGCGGACCTTAAACAATCCGACTTCGAAAGCCTGAAGTATGAACGTTCGTCCCTCGTGAAGCTGTTTAGAAAATACAATGAATGCCACGGTGTAATTCAGGAAGCTGTTGTTGTTGTGAAACAAGGCCGCAAGTTGCACTTTACGCCAAAGATCGGTGTGGCGTATAATGGATTCTGGCTCAAGGATGGAAACAAGAATAACAAGGAGTACGTGGTTGACCGGGCCGCATCGGTTCGGCTCGGGGTCGAAGTTGAGTTTGTTGTACGCGGCAACAATGGCCGATGGTCGTTTCTTTTTGAACCGGTATACCAATCCTACTCCTCTCAGGATGCTGCAGGCAGCCTGAAATTGACATACAGCTCTCTTGACGTGGGACTTGGAGTGCGCTACTACCTGAGTCAAGAAGATGACAAAGCATCTTATGCCGGGCTAGGCGGAGTCATATCCTTTCCGCGGACTGGAGCGGTGACATTGAATAACCAGGGCTTATTCGTGGATCAAGCACTCAACATAACGGCCACTTTAGGTTACCGTATCAAACGTTTAACCGCTGAATTGTATTATGGTTTTGGCCGTGGATTACTGGGGGGGTATCCCAATTACTTTTCCGGATATTCAGGCCCTGGAATCATGATCGGATATAGAATAAAATAAAATAAGATGAGTGTTTCTGCAAGAACTACCGGGATGTTGCTTGCCTTGGTTTGCCTGGGCCTCGGCGCACGCGCCCAGATACGATATGAGCAAGGCTATTTTGTGACGCGTGACGGCAAGCGTACGGATTGCCAGATATTACTGAAGAACGCCGATTGGCGGGATAACCCCACATCGTTTGATTACAGAACAAGTGAAACTTCAGAATCACTGCCCGGTCCCTTGTCGGAGGTTCAGGAACTGGGGGTTAACGGCACGGTGTTCCGTCGGTATGAAGTTCAAATGGATCGGTCATCGGACGACCTGAACCGGCTCAACAAATCCAGGGCGCCAGTATTTGCTGCGGAGACGTTGTTCTTGCGGATGGTAGTCAATGGTAAAGCGTCACTCTTTCAATACGACGAGGGTAACCTTCATCGCTTCTTCTTTTCAGTCAATGGAAACACAATCTCTCAATTGGTGTACAAGCGTTACCTGGTTCCCAACGGCGAGGTCACTTCCAACGAGGATTATAAGCAGCAACTGTTCAATAACCTGGTTTGTCCTGACATCACCCGATCGGCTATCGAAAAACTCCGCTACGAAGCTGACGACCTGATGAAATTCTTTGTCCGCTATAACCAGTGCAGCGGCGGAGAGAGCGTAAGTTTTGAGAAGAAGGAAAGAAGCCCTTGGCCTGTGCATCTCAATATACGGCCCGGCGTGGGATATAATGCTGTAAACATCAAGAACATCAGTTTCTCCGGTGGCGGCACAGCCAACATTGACGCCAAGGCTGCCTGGCGCCTCGGCCTGGAGGTTGAAGGCATATTGCCGTTTGGCAACGGTCTTCTGTCCCTTTTCGGCGAAGCGTCCTACAGTACCTTCTCGGGCTCCATTCCGCAAGGCACTGTGAAGGTGGATTATTCGGCTATTGAATTCTGGTTAGGCGCCCGGAAATATTTTCCCGTCGGCAGCGGGAAACTGTATGTTTCTGGAAATGCCGTAATCGCCTTGCCTCAAAGTTCAACCGTTACCCTAGTCGGTTCGGTCAATCCAATAAAGTCAACAACTTCCTTGATCGTATCTGCCGGATATAAGGCCAACCGGATCTCGGGTGAGATCTTCTATGGGCTTGCCCGTAACCTGCTGAGCGGAAATGGTACTTATGAGGCCATATACTCAGGACCCGGAATCCTGGTCGGATACCGACTTTTCTGATTCGGCAGATTTCTCTTTCCCATCCTGTCAAACAGGCGCCTTACGCCCACTAGCCGGCCATCGCCGTTCTCGTGAGTAAGCACTACCTTCGTTGGGACTGAAATAATTTGCCATGACCCGTTGCAGATACTATGTGAGCATTTACACTGACGTGTTCACCCGGCAGGCCGTGGAGCTCGGGGGCGACGATTCCGTTACCTTGCCAGCCTGGGGATACCGGGTTCTTTCAAAGTAATATGATGCACTTCCTCGTATTCGGCCTGACCATCCTCGTCGCCTTTGAATCGGTAGGTCAAGATCGACCACGGGCCCGCGAGGCAGGCGTCCGGATCGGCGTGCTGACTCCCGGAAAACTCAATGCCATCACCGATGTCCCGGGAGTCAAGGTGGGTCATGTGACATTGACTGCAGAAGCCAGCGTCCGCACCGGCGTCACTGCCATCCTTCCCCACGATGGAAACCTGTTCCAGCAAAAAGTTCCCGCAGCGGTTTATGTCGGCAACGGGTTTGGAAAGCTTGCAGGCAGCACGCAGGTGGAGGAGTTGGGAAACCTGGAAACTCCTGTCGTGCTTACGAACACACTCAGTGTAGGAACAGCCGTCGAGGCACTGGTTGAGTACACGCTTCAGCAACCCGGAAACGAACGCGTGCAATCCGTCAATGCAGTGGTTGGCGAAACCAATGACGGCTACCTTAACGACATCCGCGCCATGACGGTCAAGCGCTCGGATGTGATCCAGGCAGTTCGCAACGCCGGAACGGGGATGGTGACCGAGGGAGCGGTGGGCGCCGGAACCGGCACGGTCTGCTTCGGCTTCAAAGGCGGAATCGGAACCTCGTCGCGCAAACTGCCGGAAAGCCAGGGCGGTTACACGGTGGGTGTGCTGGTGCAGTCGAACTTTGGCGGAGTACTTCAAATCAACGGTGCACCGGTAGGCAAGGAACTGAAGAAGTATTACCTGAGCGACCAGCTCAATGACACACCGGATGGATCGTGCATGATCGTGGTAGCCACCGATGCCCCGCTTGACGCCCGCAACCTGAAGCGCCTCGCTCAGCGGGCCTTGTTGGGATTGGGAAAGACCGGCGGTATCGGTTCGAATGGCAGCGGCGACTATGTCATTGCCTTCTCCACGGATTCATTGCTTCGCATACCTTTTGATTCGCGGGAGCGGTTGCTCACGCAGCGCATCCTCACCAATGACGCCATGTCACCACTCTTCCTGGCTGTCATCGAGGCCACGGAAGAAGCCATCATCAATTCGTTGTTCAAAGCGACTTCGACGACCGGAAAAGACAGCCGGACCATAGAAGCCTTGCCTTTGGATAAAGTGATTCCGATATTGAAAAAACATAACGCCATCAAGCCCTGAATGAACTGCTACCTGAACGGTGAATTTCTTCCGCTGGAGCGTGCCAGCCTCCACGTCAGCGACCTTTCGGTTCAGCGGGGATATGGTATCTTCGATTTCTTCCGTGTCAAGGACTTTGTCCCTTTGTACATCGAAGATTACCTCGACCGCTTCTACCGTTCGGCCGGGGTGATGAGACTTCAGTATCCGGCATCGCGGGACGAATTGCGCGGCGTTATACATGAGTTGATCCGCCTGAATCAAATGCCGGAGGCCGGCATGAAG
>JAYRNL010000189.1:0-4430 GCA_041912235.1 Cyclobacteriaceae bacterium | reverse complement strand
GCGATTCATCGATGCCAGTTCCGTTGTACCGTCCGCCTGCCATAGCGCGAGGTAAGGATACTGAAGGCTTCCCTCGGGAGCGCCGGTCTTCAGCTGCACCTTCATATAGCTGCTTGATGCCGTAAACTTGAACCACCGGTTGTAGTTTGGTCCGCTATCCCATGTACTGCCTTTGTTTCTGTCGGCCGTGGCATACAATGTTGAATAAGCGGCATCGGCGGAACATGTGTTTATCAGGGAGGTAACGTCAAGTGCACCTTCATAATAGTTGTAATCAGCAACGTCGCTCAAACACAACTTGAAAGAACCCCGGTACCCTGTACCCGCAAGGTTGTCCACTGAAATGTAGTACACAGTGCCAGGGGTAAGGCCATAGTAGTCGAGTTCCAGGTCAGTGTATTGACCATTTCGATTCATGGAAGCCAGCTCGGTGGTTCCATTGGTTGCCCAAAGCGCGAGGTAAGGATACTGCAGATTCCCTTCCGGTGCACCCGTATTGAGCTGAACCTTTACATAGTTCGTGGTAGCCGTAAACTTGAACCAGCGGTTGTAGTTCGGCCCGCTATCCCATGCGCTGCCCTTGTTCTTGTCGGGTGTACCATACACGGTCGAATAGGCAGCATCGGCGGAACATGTATTCATCAATCCGGAAACATCTACCGCACCCTCGTAATAGTTGAAGTCGACCACATCGCTAAGGCAGAGTTTGAAAGTCCCGCGAAACCCTGCGCCAGCCAGGTTGTCTACCGAAATATAGTACACCGTCCCGGGGGTGAGTCCAAGATAATCCAACTCAAGATCGGTGTACTGCCCGTTGCGGTTCATCGATGCGAGTTCTGTCGTACCGTTGGTTGCCCAAATGGCAACGTAAGGATACTGTAAAGTGCCTTCCGGAGCTCCCGTGTTGACGTTCACTTTAACGTAGTTCGTGGTAGCCGTGAACTTGAACCAGACATTGTAGTTGGGACCACTGTCCCAGGCGCTGCCCTTGTTATTGTCCGCCGTGGCGGCTATGGTCGTAAAGGCTCCGTTAGCCGAACAAGCTCCTGCCAACAGGCCCGAAACATCCGTTGCGGATGCGTAATTATCATTGGCCGGTTGCGCGCTGGCGGCCAGGTTAATGAGTCCAACCAGCAACACCAGAGTATACTTCCTCAAGAGGATTCAAGGTTAAAATTCTGGTAAAAATAGCTAAAAGTGACGTATCGGTTCAATTTGCTACCTGCAAAACAAGCCAACCTTGTG
The DNA here is from genome assembly GCA_041912235.1 of Cyclobacteriaceae bacterium. GTDB lineage: Bacteria > Bacteroidota > Bacteroidia > Cytophagales > Cyclobacteriaceae > ELB16-189. Next base: position 3,185 of record JAYRNL010000189.1, on the reverse strand, counting down.
CCTGATACTGAATCATGATAGTTCTTGGATCTGGCCCCAATATGGCCACATGGCAAGTTTGTAATTCATTCACCAAGGGAGGTCGGTGCCTTGATCGATCGTTCATTGACAGAGATAGGTTGATAAACGGCAGCGGTGGCCATGGGTCAGGTCTGTTGCCTTTCGAACACGGTTGATTCCAATCTTAATGCTGTAACCTAAAATCCGGGTAGAAAGGGGTGCACTTGTAATAAGTTGTAACGGCCGGCAGCCGAGCAATCTTTTTGCCGAACTTATCGTTTGATCTACCGGCCTTCAAACCATCCCGCCATGCTGAGAAACTACTTCATCATCGCCTTCCGCAACATCATCAAGTATAAAGGATATTCGGTCATCAATATTCTCGGCCTGGCCCTTGGCATGGCCATCTTCTTTCTCACCCTCAGCCTGGCGTACTATGAGCTGAGCTACGACCGGTTTCACAGTAAAGCCGACCATATCTACCGGGTCCACCAGAAGTTCAATGACGGCGGCACCACGGCCGACATTTCCTATCCCATCAAGCAAGCCCTCGTAGATGATTACCCACAGATCAAGGAGGCCACCAGCTTTGCGTTCGCGGGCGGCGACCGCGGACGGGTTGGTAACCGCAACCTGTTCGTGAACGGTATCTTATTCGTTGATACCTCCTTTTTCAACCTATTTGACATCACCTTCGTCAAGGGAAGCAAGGAAGAGGCGCAACTCAAGTTTGCCACGCAGACCAATGACGCGCTCATCACACCGGAAGAAGCGAAGAACCTCTTCGGCGAAGAAGACCCCATTGGCAAGACGTTTACCCTGCTGGAAACCAACCAGAGCTACACGGTGCTGGGCGTGGTGAGCCGGATGCCAAAGAATTCGCACTTCAACTACGGTGTCCTGTTGCCGATTTACAATCACCCGCGTCGGAAGGAAGTGGAAAACAACTGGAACAACCCGGTTGTCCATACCTATGTGTATATCCCCGATGAAGCGGGGGCGAAGGCGTTCAACGAAAAGGAGCTGGACAACTTCATCAAGAAGCATTTTCCTGTGGCTTACGGTGGCGAGAATGCCCACCTGCCCGTCATTAAGATGACCGACATTCACCTGAACTCAAATCTTTATTATGAGTTGGGTCAGAATTCCAGTGTCATCTATGTCACGGCCGTTTCATCGGTGGGCTTCCTCATCCTGATCCTCGCATCGATCAATTTCATGAACCTCACAACAGCCCGTTCCGCTCGTCGTGCGCGCGAAGTAGGCCTGCGAAAGACACTCGGTGCCCATCAGACTTCACTCGTGGCGCAATTTCTTGGTGAGTCAATTGTATTGAGTCTGATTTCCATAGTCGTCGGAGCGGGATTGTCCTACCTGCTGTTGCCCGTATTCAACGCCAACCTCGGGCAGACGTTAGAGATTGATTTCTTATCGGTCCAATCCATCGTCAGCCTCGTTGCTATCAGTCTCTTCATCGGCGTACTGTCAGGAATTTACCCCGCGTTCTTCCTCTCTTCCTACAAACCGGCATTGACCATCAAGGGTACCCAGGGCCCTGGCGGCGGGTTCTTTGTGCGAAAGGGACTTGTAGTGTTTCAGTTCATCGTTGTTACCGCTCTGCTCATTGGCATCATTACACTCAACAAGCAATTGTACTACATGAACCACAAGGACATGGGATACAATCCTGAGGGTCTGCTTTATCTGCGCTCTTCCGACAAGATGCGCCAGGAAAATAACTACTATCAAAGTTTCATTACCGAGGTGGATAATCTGCCCGGGGTGGAATACATGGCCGGGGTAGCCGGTGGTTCGTATGAGACCGTGCAATATGAAGGAATGCCTGTCACGGAGCGGAAGGGGGCAATCATCATGAATGCCGGACCCGACTATGCGCCCACGATGGGCATACCGCTGGTGGCGGGGCGTGTACCTTCCCGTGACAACGTCACCGACAAGCATACGATTCTTCTCAACGAAACCGCGGTGCGAGATTACGGATGGACACCTGCGGATGCCATTGGAAAGGAAGTGAAGCTTTATGAGGGCGACAGCGCCTATACGGTGATCGGCGTGCTGAAGGATTTTCACATGGAGCCGCTAACCATCAAGATTCAGGCGATTGGATTTGTGACCGCCATGCTGAACCACTTCGGCTACACCGCCATCCGGGTTAAGGCGGAAAACAGGAAGGCAACCGAGGAGGCCATTATCACCGCCTGGAAGCGCTACGACGACGGCTGGCCGTTTGAACTCTGGCATGAGAGCGATGGCCGGGAGAACCAAAATGCGGAATTCAGAAAGTTGGGCACACTGATGCAGGAGTTAACGTATGTCGGCATCTTCATTGCGTGCATGGGCCTGTTTGGTCTGGCCACCTTCTCCGCCGAACGCCGCACCAAGGAAATCGGCGTGCGCAAAGTTCACGGCGCTTCGGTTGGCGCCATCTGGAAACTGATGGTGGTGGAGTTCGCTAATATTGTGATCCTTGCCTCTGTCATCGGCGTGGTCGCCGGTTACTACGTGGTGAAGCTGGTCCTTCAGAACTTCGCCTACCAGACTGAGATTGGAGTGGGTGTTTACGCCATCGCGGTTATCGCTGCGATCGCCATCGCCGTGTTTACGGTAAGCTATCAGGCAATCAAGTCGGCCCGAACGAATCCCGTCAACAGCCTCCGCGCTGAGTGATGGCCGTGAGAGGCGGTTGCAATGTGTTTACGTGTCGACGTGTTTACGCCATCAGGTATCACCTGGTATTGGCAGACGTCATCCTCTGCAACAATAATCCCAATTGGTCGAGAGATTCCTCCCGACCCATCTAGTTGTCTGAACTGTGCTCGTATTGTGCCTTGCGGAGAGTGGGGGATTAAACCGCAGAGGCGCGGAGGCGCAGAGTTAACCGCAAAATGTAAAATGATAATTCTAAAATGTAAAAGTGGGTGGACGGACATTACTGTTCATTGTGAAGAGCAGGGGGCTAAACCGCTAAGGCGCTAAGGCGCGAAGTGAACAGCAGAATGTAAAATGTTGAATGAAAAATGTAAAAGTGGGTCTTGGCTTGTGCGGGCGGGCGTCCACGAAAAGCGCGGCGCAAAGCGAGGGCATGTGGGTAGGGCGGCATGCGGGCTGATTAGGCGCGGCGGGACCTCGCTGCGCAGTTTTCGTGGGGTCCTTTTCTTTTGGTC
>JAYRNL010000188.1:0-25057 GCA_041912235.1 Cyclobacteriaceae bacterium | reverse complement strand
GCAATATCCTGACCTCCAGCCATACTTAAGGTAACCGTGGCATTCAAGGAGGCGAGGTCACCACCTGAAACCGTCACGCGGAAAAGGTTGCCGCCCTGATCCACAGCACTTGCTACCGTTGCGGTAGTGCCCGCCACGGAAAAGTCGGCCGTACCTACGTTGATTACCGGTTCATTAAACTGAACATCCCACACAAGCACATCGGCGTTAGTCGGACTGGTGCTCGGGTTTTGGCGTACGATGCTGCTGATGCGCGGGGCCGTGTTATCAAGATCGAATGTGTTGTTGTTCGTTCCAAGTGGAGTTGTATTCGATAAGGCATTTCCAGCCGCATCCGTGATATCCTGTCCTCCGGCCACACTTAGCGTGACCGTTCCATTGACGGAAGCCAGGTCGCCACCGGATGCGGTTATCCGGAAGAGGTTACCACCCTGGTCAACTGCGCCGGTTATTGTTCCTGTAGTTCCGCTAACCGAAAAATCTCCCGTACCTACGTTGGCAACAGCTTCATTAAACTGAACATCCCATACAAGCACATCAGCGTTGGTCGGGCTCGATGCTGGGTTTTGCCTGACGATGCTGCTGATTCTTGGGGCCGTGTTGTCGATATCATAGGTGGCATTATTCGTGCCTGTTGGTGTAGTGTTAGTCAGTGCATTGTTGAGGGCGTCTTTGATGTTTTGCCCACCGGCAAATCCCAGGGTAATGGTTCCGTTAAGGGAAGCAAGGTTTCCGCCTGAAACGGGCACACGGTAGGTGTTACCTGAGGGATTGGTTACCGTGCCGATAGTTCCCGTTGTTCCGGTAATCGTAAAGTCAGTGGCATCAACACCAGTTACGGCCTCGCTGAATGTGACATCCCAGTTGACAGCGTCTGCGTTGGTGGGGTTGGTGGAAGGGTTTTGGCGGACAATCGAGTTAATGGTTGGGCCTGCCGCATCGACAATCCGATCCTGTGGTAAGGTTCCTACTGCGGGAAGGGTCAAGGTCGCAGGAGTTCCTGCTCCGTTTTGAGTGATCGTTCCAGACTGAAGGGTAAGGGCGCCCGTACTTGCGTAATCCAGGGGTGATGCAATGTCGCCGGCCAAAATATTGTAGTTGAAATCTACTGTTGTAGTGTTGACGGCCGCGGTGGCAATAGCGTAGCGTGTAGTCGGAGTTATGTTCAGCTGGATCCTGGGCCCACCACCGGCTACTGATACATCCACTGCAGTACTGAAGGTGACCCGAATGGTAATCAATTGTCCCACACCATAGCTTCCAGCCGCCGGCGTCTGGTAAGCCACCGCAGTAACCGTGGGCTGAGCGTATAAGGAGAGAACAGAAAGTACAAAAACACCAAGCAGTAGTAGTTTCTTCATAATGAAGTCATTTCAATTCAAAAAATTCAACTCAATGATCGAGGTCCGTGTGTTAATCAATATTCCCGTTCTTATCCGTCTTAATCAGGCTGATGAGCTTAAGGGAACCCTGTGACGAAGTGCCCAGCGTAACATAGCCGCCGTCCGTGGCCTGGCGGACAACGATTCCCTCATCCACAAACTTGCTTCCGAAGGAACTGGCCCATTCCTTGTCGCCAAAGGCATTGATCTTGATCAGGTACAAGTCGGTCTCTCCACGGCCATTCGGAAGGTTTTCAGTGCGGACCGTGGATAGGAGAATGGCACCACCATCGATGGTGGAACTGATGGAATTACCGATATCGTTTTGCTGATCCTCATTACTGCCGGTAGTCGTCGGATCATCAAAGGTGAACGATTTGGTGCTGAGCACTTCTCCTGATTCACTGACGCGAACAAAGAAGATATCAGAATCAGTGGCTGATGTCAGCCCTTCCTTCTTGTCAGTTGTTCCGATGATGGCATATTGCTGGCCATACTTGCAGAAGTCACGACCCGTCTCCGTAAAAGGCGGATTGGCATACAGCAAGTCGAAATCCACGTTTGCGCTGTTTGGGATGGTCCGGATCATCCGGATGCCGGTGAGACCGTTCTTGGTGGCTTGACCCGACCAAATGGCTTTGCCGCTTTCATCGACCAGCAATTTGCGTGCAAGCGTGGTCGAGCCAGCTTCATACTCAACAATGGTTGAGACGATCGGTGTGAGGGTAGTGGGGTTGCTGGCATCGATTTCGTCGAGGTGCATCTTTTCAGTACCCGCCGTGCTAAGCACAAGGAAATTTCCATTGGAGGCAAGGGCAATACCCTGACCTTTGGATTGCGCAGTGGTTCCAAACTTGAGGGTATCCACCAGCGTACCTTCATCATTCACCGTCATCACCAGGATCTTGGTGGTATTATTCGTTTGATCGGTAATCTGATGACCAGTCACTACGTAACCGCCTGAAGGCAGCAGTTGCATGGCGGCACCTGCAAAATCATCGGTGACCACAGCGGGATCACTGGGTATGGCAGGATACAACTTGGTCCACATGGGGTTTCCCCTGCTGTCTGTCTTGATGAGTTTGATCTTGTAAGCAGGTGTGGCCGCTTCGGATTTCTGAATCCTCGTATTGGCCAGAATAATATAGCCCCCATCGGGCGTGAGTTCCATGCCTACTGCCTCGTCGTCATTGCCCCCATTGAAGTAGCGGATGAAGGTGGAAGAAGTTCCGGGATCTACCCCGCTTTCGCTCAAGCATGAAACGAGCAGTACGGAAACAGCGATTGTAAAGAACTTTCTCATACTAGCGGATAAGTTTCAACGGTTTGAAGTGAGGGAAGATCACGCCCAGGTTGATGCTCATGTTGTTAATCTTGTAATCATTGTAGCGTCCCTGATAATCCAGAGCGATTTCAGGATTCGTTCGTTTGGCGGGATTAACGACGTTGGTAAAGCCCATCTGGTAACGCGCTTCAACGGTAATATAGGCCTCACCAAAACGATATTTGAATCCGGCGACAATCGTGGCAGACACGAGCAGCTTGTTGTATGAGTTGGTATCAACAACCGCGCTGCCGGTGATTGTATACCCATCGCCGATCACGGTTGATGCCTGGTTCGAGGAACTAAGGAGGTAACTGATTCCGGGGCCTGCCCCCACGTACGTTTGCATATCGATCGTGTTCTTAAGCTTGTATTGCCCAATCACATTCAAATCGAGGAAACTCTGCGTAAACTGAAATTGCTGGCTGCTGATGGATTGCCCGGTCTCGTCGGAAACAGCCAACTGCGGGTTTGTATACGTGTAGGACCGGCTTACGTAACCTAATTCGCCGACCAGAACCAGGGGAATTTTTCGAAAGAAGTCTTTCTCAAAGAGCCCATAGGCCTGAAAACTGAACCCCATCGCATACTTTCCCTGTCCGGCACCCGCGCTGCCCACATTATAGTAGCTGCTCACCACAGGCTGGGTCATGTTCCCACCGAACTTGAATCCAAAGCGGTAGATCGGGTCATGCCGGAACTTGTTGTAGAGGGCAATGAATTCGGCGGGATCAACCTCCTTGTTAGGCTGGTAGAAGTGATCTGTATTCAGGAGTTGCACCATCATCTCATCCGCCTTCTCGGGTTCTTCCAGGTAGATGTAGGAGAGTGTCAGGTAGCGGTACGCTTCCCTCTTCTCATCATTACTGAACCCGTTTGTTCCTTCACCCCGCAAACAGCCTTCAGCCATCTGAGGCAGTTCATGCAGGCGGCCCTGCTCATAGGTGGTACGAATCAGTCGCAGCACCTGGGTACAGTTGGTGGCCTGGGAAAAGGCCGGCACTACACCGGCCATCCAGCACGCAGCTAAAAAATAGAGTCTCTTCATCTTCGCAGTTGCTTACAATGGGTTACTTGTTGTTCGCCGGGTAATTCTCACAGGTGCGTTCGTAATCCAGACCCGGAGCAAAATTGTCCCACTCTTCCTTGGTCATGTTGCGATCAATGTACGTGCACAAGGAATTGGACATGGTAGTGATCTTGGTCGGATACACGTGGATGGTCTCTTTCGCCCGGTTCGTGTTGCTGTGCACGCCCACCATCAACTGTTCATCATCCGGTGTGAACGCTGCGCTCCATGCCCAGTCGCCCAAATCGCGGTCGTAGAGAACGATAGGGTTGTCGTTGGGCTTCAGCCAGTTCCACAGGCGCACGCGTCCATCACGGCTCGTCGTGGCCATGAAGTTGCCGGCGTTGTTAAACACGATTTGCTCGATGTGAGCGGTGTGGCCGGATAAAACTTTGGCCGGCAGGTTGGTGTCCTCCGTAATGATCTTGACCGCCCCCATGTTGTCGCCAACTATGATGCGTCGGCTATTATCGGGCGCGAAGACAACCGCGGTGAGCGGGTTGTTGTTCTTGAAGGCGACCTTTTCCGCATAGTTGTTTTCAATATCCCAGATAAACAACGATCCTCCGGCGCCAACGCCCGCGAGGCGCTTGCCATCGGGACTCAGCGTGATCGTTGCGATCTTTTCCTTGGGTTTAATCACTTCTCTCACGGTGTTGAAGTCGGTGAACTTGATGGAGAAACCAGCCTGGTCACGAACGAACGCTCCGTTTTCATGTTTGGCATACTCCACGTTCTCCACGCCGGTAAATCCGTAGATCTTCTTTGCCGGCTGAGAGGGGTTACGCAAATCATACAATTCGATGTAGTTATTCGTGATGTCACCGGTTGTGGCGCCTCCAGCGACCAGCCAGTTATCATCAGGGCTAACATCAATTGAATACACCTGATAATCAACGCGGCCACCGCTTATGGAATCCGCTTTCCAGGTTCCACCATCCGGCCTCCACCTGAGGATACGACCATCGCTGCCACCTGAATATATCTCCCTTTGCTGCACCCGGGTAACCAGTGATCGGGCTGCGCCCCTCGTATGACCTTCAAGGCTTCGGGTAAGCGGGTCGTCCCACTTCTTGTTATTCAGCGCGTTATACAACCCGTTAAAGATGTCATCATCAAAAGGATTTCCGCCTTTGGCTGCGTTGAATTTGAAAGCCTGTTGAGCCACCAGCGACTGTTGAACAGGGTCACTGTCGAGTTCCTTCGACTTGATGGACATGGCTTTTGCCTGCGCGAGGTAGCGCGCTCGAAGGGCTTCATTCCGGGCCTCAATAGCAGCGGCCTTTTGTTTATCAGCCTCTTCCTTCTGCTCCTTGGCAATCTTCTCCTGCTCCTTGGCAATCCGCTCAGCATTTTCAGCCCGAATCCTGGCCTGTTCAGCTTCCTTCTGCTTCTTCTGGGCGTCGTCGCGGGCCAGTCGGGCTTCTTCGGCATTCTTCTGGGCGATTATCGTTTGCTCCTGGGCGATCTTTGCATTCTTCCTGGCTTCTTCCGCGCTCTTGTCCGCCTGGATTTTTGCCTCTTCAGCAAGTTTCTGCTGCGCTCTGGCCAATTCGGCGTTTGTATTAGCTTCAACTTGTTTAACGAAAGCATATACCAGCGCAATCAGGGCCACGATGGCAAGTACCCCGAATACTGTGGCCGTCGTGCGGGCGCGTTGTAACCGGCGTTTTTGTTCAAGTTCCTTAATACGTTGTCCAGTATCCCATTCCTTCTTCGAGTATTCGAGGAAGATCATGGTGCGCTCGAACGCCGGGTTGTACCGCTGACCCCAAACGAGGGTAGGGCGGTGCTTGGCTTGCCAGTTGAGGGCCAATTGCAAATCCGGTGGCCTCCAGAGGCCGGCCTTGCCTATCTGGTACTGCGTGGCCGCCTCGGCGAGACGCAGGTACATCTGCACGGCATCGGCTTCATCATCCACCCAGTTCTTCAGGCGGACCCAGATGCGCATCAAGCTCTCGTGTGAGATATCCACCATGGACTTGCTGTTCAGGGCAACGCCATAGGCGGGAGTAATGAGCGAACGGCCGGGCTCTCTAAACTTCTCAATGACGGCGATCACATCGTTTTCTGCCACGTCCGCGATGGAGGCAATCTCTCCGAGTCGTGTGGGACGACGAATACCAAAGTTCTCGCCGCGCTTTTCGGTAATGGCCTTGAACAAAATCTCGGCGATGCGCTGCTGCTCTTCATCCAATTCATCGTAGGCTTCGTTGGCGTGCATCGACAACGCTTCCTTCATCGTACCGATGGCCTCGTAATGTTTCAGGTCGAGCGGCTCTTCCTCGTAGTCCCTGAACCGAGCCCAGTAACTCCATGTACGCATGAGGGCGTGTTGGAGGATAGGCAACTGGTCCGGGTTATCACCCAGGTCATTGAGCAGTTGCTGGGTGAGGCGAGGCGTAATCTTGGCATTGCCAACGGCAACCGGACCTTCAATGGCGCGACGCTTCTGGTCGCGGGTCATTTGAGGAATCAGGTAGTGGCTGTCGTTGATCTTGCGTGTGAGTTCCGGGAACTGGGCACAGTCTCCAATAAAGTCGGAACGCATGGTGATGGCCACATAAATGGGCGCATCTTCATAATTCACCGCCTCCATCAACATATTGACAAACCCCAATGTCTCGTTGACTGAGTTCGGATCCGAACCATCGCGGAAGCGGAACAATTCCTCAAACTGGTCGACCAGGATGAGGTAGTTGATATCTTCCGAGCGCCGTGATTGCTGGATGGCTTCCACCAATCCGAGCGAACTGCTTCGCAGCAGCGTGGACACGATCGTCCGTTTGATTTTCTTGTCTTCCGTATCCGACGCGATATACTCCTTGCTGGATCCGAGGAGGGATTCGGCGAGGTTATCGATCGGGTTGGCGCCCGGTCGCGTCACGATCACCTCCCAGTTAGGGCTGGTGTCGGTGAGGAATCCTCCGTAGAGAATCGGCAGCACCCCGCAATAGATGAAGGATGACTTACCGGAACCGGAGGGACCGATGACGCCGACGAAACGGCTTTTGGACATTTTGAGGAGCACCTCGTCGCTCTGACCTTCGCGGCCGAAGAAGAGGTGGCTTTCCTCAATTTTGAAGGGACGCAATCCCGGGAACGGGTTGGCGATGCCTACGTGGGGTTGGGGTGTTTGGGGTTTCTCGTCTACCTGTGCCATAGACTTCAGGATTTAAATTCTTGAAGGAAATTCTTGATGGAGTTGATCGATTTATTGCTATCGCCACTGATGATGGTGACGTCTTGGTTCTTGTAGTTGTCCAACGGTGCCTCGCTGACAATGGCTTTGCCTTGTATCGGCTTGCTCCGGCCAAAACCGGGGGCCTTGAGGAGATCAAGCACCTTCATGCGTACCCATTGGTCGTTCACTTTGCCTTTGAAGATGATGGCCCCGTCAAACTGGCGGAGGTTTTCAATGTGTTTTTTGCGCACTTCCATGAGGTCGCCCTCAAACGCGGGGAAGACCACGTTGAACCCTGCCTTCTGAATCACATCCACCAGCGGAAGTACCTGTTGGTGATCGATCTTATCGTGGACGAGGTAAATCGTCTTTCCACCCGTGGGCGTTTCTTCCTTGCGTTGCTGCGAGGCGGTAAGCTCTTCGCGCATGATGTTCTTGAAATCCTCAAGGGGATTCTGGAGGATTTCTGCACCCTCCTGTGCTTCAATGTCGCGACGCAGGGATTCGATGAAGGCTTTTTGCTTTTCGCTGGCGTTCCTCAGGTTGGGGGCAATCCAGATCAACCGGGAGAATTCCTCTTTGCGCGACCGCTTGATCACCGCATGTTCAGCGGCGAGTTTGTTCTGCACGTCGAGTACGCTGCGTTCCGAACCTTCGGGAATCTCACCGTAGGCGCTTCCGATCAAGTGCACCGACAAGCTGCATTCTTCCAGATCGCGACGGACGACACGTTCCAGGTCATCCAGGCGGGGAGGAAGCAACTGGTTGGGCAACACAACGTAACCATGGCGCTGAAGTTCACGGCGGATAATGTTCCGCTGGGTAGAAAGATCGTGGCCCGTTTCCGCGAGGTAGATGGTCTTGCGCTTGTAAATGTTTTTCACTTCTGCCTTGGCCTGCCCCTTCAGGAGGATCAGCGCCTCGTGGATGTCGTACACGAGGTCAACCATTTTCATCCAATACTGCTTCTCGGCATCCGGGCTGAAGAAGTCCGTATATTCCTTCATCAATCCGGTCTCGTTGTCCATCATGTACATGTCGTAGCTCAACAACTCGCGAAGGCGAGGTGGCTGTTCGGCACTGGCCAGGGGAGACTTCATCACCTTGAACACCCGTTGTACCTTGGAATCAGCCGTGGATTTATAGAAGGCTTCAACGGCATCCAGGCAACGGCCCGACTGGGCAAAGTCCTTGGTGAGGATCGTGACAAGCACCGCGGCATTGTTCATGCCTGCTGCGGTGTAGTCTTCCGATTCTGATTTGAGGACAATTTTGGTAGGCTCACCAATTACCTGGAGAAGCATCATCTCCATGAACTTCTTCAGCTGAGTAACCCAACCCACGTCGGCCTTGGGACCCGTTTCATTGTCCTTGTCCGCGAACGTGATCAATACATCGATATCGTATGCCATACTTTCTTTGTTTGACTATGCGTGTTTGTTGGCGTGTTTCCTGCTGGTAACATTCCGCACAAGGCCCGACACCAGTTCATGATGCTTGGCCATGACGAAGTAGAAATCCGTGAGGTTTATTCTGAAAACAACGGTGCGCTTGGTTGCTTCCACTTCCGTGATCTTGATCGAAGGTCCTTCCTGGAACAAGTCGCCGAAGACATCGCCTTTGTTCATCGTGCCCACTTCTTTGGAACCTTCCCTGAGTTTGACTTCGCCGGTAGCGCAAATCAGGATCGGGCGATTTTCATCGGGATTGTTGAAAACAATCTTATCCTGCGGGCGCAAATCGACGGGTATGATCTTGTCGGCCAGGTCACTGAGGATCACGCCAGGGATACCCGCAAAGGCATGGAGGCTCTTGATGAACATGACCATTTCAATTCCCAGAAAGAAGCCATCATCGAGGCCGTCGAGCAGTTGGTTGTTTTCGATGGCAGAGTCGAGGAACTTCTTGTCGCGCAGGGGCAGCCGGTCGGCGACGATCTTGTATTGGGCCTTGTCTTTATTATATATGACCCACGCTGCCGTTTCCTGGATCAGCCGGTCCGGATTAAACATCTGCCCGATAAGGCCACGGCTAACCCGGAATTCAGGAATAAATGCCGCCGCATAAACCGCGCACATTTTGGTCCACCGGTTATTCAGGTTGAAGTCGCGGTTCAGGATGTAGTTCACCACCTGCACCGGGTTGTATGACTCGCGCGGGAAGTAGACCTGCAGCTTGTTCATCTTGTCTTTCGGCGACATATCGTCGAAGATGGGGAGGAGCCTGGGCTTGAGTTCCTGGTCTACGAACAGGTCCAGAAGTTCCATGGCGTACGCGATACCATCGGAGGTGCCCGTCTCCACGTTTTCCCTCACCAGCTGAACGGAGACCGGGTCATAGAGGATTGACATGAGCAGCGAGATCTGGTCGTAGTTGTCGCGCAGCTCTTCACGAAGCGCCTGTTTGAGGAAAGAGAAGTGAGGTTCTTCAGGCAGTTCTTCCTGGGCATTCAGGTTCCAAAGCGTCTTGCTGATTTCCGTGTCGAGCAAATCCATCACCTGGTTGCGCTCACGGCCTTTGGCCGAGTAGTTGGTGTAGCGCAGCGAGTAGAAGATCTGTTTTACGATACGTTTATCCGGGTAGTCCGATTTCTTCCAGAGCAGTTTCCAGGCTTCTTCACCGCCGATGTGACCCATAATCTGTACAATCTTCAGCATCACCTGATCCGACTGGCCTGATTTATAGAATGCCGTGTCGAGAACCTGAAGTGCGGCGGCACCGGCGTCTTTCAGCGCTGCGCTGGCCTGGTTGCTATACACCGGCGACGAAAGCATGTCGATCAAGACCGGCCACGTCTCCGGGCGTTTCACCTTGCGGGCCGTCAGGATCGCTTCATTGCGAACTTTGGGATCCGCGTCGCGCAATAATTCGAGGAGGATGAAGATGGTCTTTTGGCTCACCATCTTGCGAAGCAATTTTGCGGCGAGCATCCGGTCTGCCTGTTTCACCGATTTGCCCAGCTTGAGCAGCTTGTCGGGAGAAATCGAAAGAAGGTCACTGTCTTCAGCAGCGCCTGCCGCTTCTTTGGCGAGGCCGGCGATTTCGCCACCTTGTTCCTGGTTGAGTCCAAGTTCTTCAATCTTCTCCTGGGCGAATTGTTTTACTTTCCTCAGATCACTGTTGGCGAGCTTAAGGATGGATGTTTCAAACAACGAGGGCTCCAGCTTTTCCATCAGTTTGAGGCCATAAATGACCTTTTCTTCCGCGGTGCTGTTCACTTCTTTTTCCAGCACGCTGTTCAAGGTGAACTCGCGAACGATATGACCGGCGACCGATTCCTTGTTGCGCTGTAGCGAGGATTGCAACGTATCCCGGTAGCCCTGGTACATGCGGTTGGTAATGATGTACCAGAAGGCCAGCAGCGGAAGGGTAAACAACGTGACAGACAACAGGTTGAAGAAGTCGAATGAATTGATCAACACGATCAATCCCCCCGCCAACATACTGGCGGCGGCGGTCACAATACCTTCCAGCTTCGTTTGAGCATCCAGCTTGATGTTCTTGTCGATGGGCACGTAATAGAACTTGAACACCGGGGTATCCAGCGAATCGCGCAATGCGTTCACAAACAACTTCGACATGGCAATCGCAATGAAGAAGAACATGACGCTGGTGGACTCACCCTGATAACCAAAGACGAGACCCAGCACGAGCGCGCCCCCGGTGAAAACAATAAGCAGCAGCGGGTTGATCAACAAGGAAATTTTTAGTCCATACTCTTCCTGGACCCTGTCGGCAGCGAACAAACCAAACAGGAAGCCGGTGATCACAATGGTGGCTTCGAACAAGCTGAGGAAAGTTGGAATTCCACCCGGGTTATTGGCAAAGAACGTGGTAGTTACGTTGTAAAATGAGTAGTCGATGAATCGAAGAGCTGCAAATGAAACTACAATGAAGGCCGCGAGGAGGGCGATGTACCGGTAGCTCAGCATACTGAAGATGTTGAGTTTCTTGTGCTCCTTTTCGTTCATCATCCCGGCCTGTGGGTTCTTCTCGGCCTGCGATAAATAACTTCTGGACAAGACAATAAACAGCACCAGGAGACCAATGATACTCACGAGTCCAATCGTGAACAGGGAGCGAGTCTCCACGCCAAATTGGAGCATAATGGGGATCGCGAAAAAGGCCATGATCTGTGCGATATCGGTCCCGCCAGACACATTGCCCACCAGCTGCTTTTGCTGCCTCAGGGTGAACAGGCGGTTGAAGGCGCCCCAGAAAACAAGGTTGGTAACGAACGTGAAGGGCAGGATCAAGGCGAATCCTACATAGTGCAGGTTCTTGGTGCTAATGATTTCGGGGTAATTGTCACCGTACTCAAGGACAGCCGTGGCCGCTATGATCTGTAACAGGAAGAACACGGCCAGATAGCGGAAGGGGATCCTTCCCTGCAGAAGGTTGAAAAAGCCTGTGGCCAAAAATCCAAAACCTCCACCAATGAAAAGGGCTTTTGGCAGATCGTATTGCTCGCTGATACCCTCTGATGTCAGGAAGAAGGTCTGGGCGGCAACGGAGACGGTTGCGAGGAACAAGCCCATCAAGAAACTGATGGCAAGAAGGAGTGAAACGGGGCCTGTCTCTTCTGGCTCTACGCCCAGAAATCGGGTCAACCATTCTTTCATGGCCAAGGTTTGGTTAGATTAATAAGTCAATATGGGACAATTCACCGAAAAAACCTATTAACGAGGCCATTTCAGCAGTGTTGAGTTAACGACTGGTTAATAGTCAGTTAAATCCTTTGAACAAAATTGAGATACATCCATTGGTCGATGGGCCCTTGGTTGGACGGCGCCAAGTGTCAAATCCCCAACTAATCAATCGGTTAGGGGATCAAGAGCGAGCTGTCGCCATAGCTCAAAAACCGATAGCCGCCCTCGAGGGCTGAATTGTATATCGATTTCCAGTCGTCGCCCACAAAAGCTGAAACCAGGAGTAGCAACGACGAGCCAGGTTGGTGAAAGTTGGTTATCAGGCCCTGAACAACCCTGAACTGGTACCCGGGCCGAATAAATATGGAAGTGTGGCCTGCGATCATGTCGAATTTTTCGCTTTCCATTTTAGCCAGGATGGCTCCAAGGGCCTCACGAGTGGATACGTTGCCGGCCAATTCATACGGCAGGTCCTGGTTGACTCTAAAAATGCTGGCCGGATTCCGGGTCAACAGCACACCGTACCAATACAGACTTTCGAGGGTTCTCATCGCTGTAGTTCCCACGGCGATCACCTTGCGGTCAAGCTTTAACAGGTTGATAATGTTATGTTTATAAACAATAATCTCCTCTTCATGCATGCGGTGTTCAGCGGCATTATCAACCTTGATCGGCAGGAACGTGCCGGCGCTCACGTGCAATGTGAGGAAGTCGGTCTGAACCCCTCGTTCAGCCAACTGCGTCATCAGCGCGGGTGTGAAATGAAGGCCGGCCGTGGGTGCAGCCACAGCACCTTCTTGTTTTGAGTAAACAGTTTGATATCGTTCCCGATCCAGGTCTTCTGCTTCCCGCTTCAGGTAAGGTGGCAGGGGCACGGCCCCGGCGGACTCCACCATGGTGGCAAAAGGCAGTTCCGAGGGTCTCCAACGGAACGTTACGATTTGGCTGGATCGATCGTCCCATTGTGCAACCAATTGACCGGCAGCAGTTTGTTTGGTCATTGCCGTGCTTTGCGGCCAACGCCGGGCATTGCCTATTGCGCAATTCCACCTGGCAGTTCCTTTAGAATTCAGTGCTTCAGCGATGTGTACTTCCGGGTCTGCCGGGGAAAGCAGGAATACTTCGATAAGCCCACCCGTCGGTTTTTCGAAGAGGATTCTCGCGGGAATTACCTTAGTGTTGTTAAAGAACAATGTCGAGTTAAGCGGAAGGAAATCACATAGTTGCCGAAATTCCGAATGTGAGATCTTGCCTTTTTCCCAGACCAGCAGTTTGGAGAGGTCCCGATCGGTCAGCGGGTACCTGGCAATTCGGTCCTCCGGCAGGGAGTACTGGTAATCTGCCAGGAGTAGGGTTGGGGTTGAGGCCATGTTCAAAATTAGTCCCCTCATTGTATTTGACGCACATCCCCGCCATATTCGTAACCATGTCCCTGCAGGCAAGCTTCTTAAAACGCACGTTTCACTTTTCATTCAACGCCCGAACATCAAGGGGCGCCATGAAGCAGCGGGACAGTTGGTTCCTTAAAGTCTGGGATCCCGCTTCGCCGGAAATCTTTGGCATCGGTGAGGCTGGACCCGTTCCGGGCCTCAGCCTGGAAAAGCCAGTTGAGGTAAGTCAACAACTCGCCCTGGTTGTGGAAAAGCTGGCGGGAACGAAGTTGACATCAGTGAACACAATCCCATCCATTAACAAGGAATTCGGTTCGATGAACCTTTCTTCCTCAGTGTACCTTGCCCTGGAGACGGCCTTGCTCGACCTGGCCAACGGAGGAAAACGGGTGCTCTTTGACAATGGGTTTGTCAAGGGTAATGCTTTGCCTATCAATGGGTTGGTATGGATGGGCGGGTTGGATTTCATGCTTCAGCAAGTGAGTATCAAGATCGACGAAGGTTTCACGTGTATCAAACTGAAGATCGGTGGCCTCAATTTTGAAAAGGAGCTGGATATCCTGCAGTTTGTCCGCAGAAAGTATTTCCGCGATCAGATTACCATTCGGCTGGATGCCAACGGCGCTTTCAAGCCCGACCAGGTGATGCAGAAACTGATCTACCTGGCGCAGTACGGCATTCACTCACTGGAGCAGCCACTGAAGCCGGGATCACCGTTCTTGCCCGAACTGTGCAAGACATCACCGATTCCCATTGCGCTTGATGAGGAGTTGCTCGGGTTGACCTCCAGGGAGCAGCGCGAAGAACTGCTGGATCGGGTCAAGCCCCAATTCCTGGTGCTGAAGCCTACACTTCACGGAGGAATGCACGGGTGCGCCGAGTGGATCGAATTGGCCCGCGCACGGAATGTTGGCTGGTGGTTGACCTCGTCCATGGAAAGCAATGTTGGGCTAAATGCCCTGGCCCAGTTCGCCAGCAACTATCCGATTGAACTGCCGCAGGGGCTTGGGACGGGTACGATTTTCAAGGACAATATCCCATCGCCGATGGAAGTCGTAAAGGGCACACTGCGCTGGAATAGCCAAGAAAATTGGGATTTCTCAGAGGAAGACTAAAAATATTAGTCAAATCGCTTGCACGGTAGGTACGATTAGGCTTTATTTGACTAAACTTTTTAGTCTATGAAGCTACGGCTCTCAAGCAAGCGTCTGCCTTCGGGGCGCTTCCAGGTAGATTTTTTGGCCGAAGGATTTGATCAACCCTGCTACGGGTACCTGTTAGCCGACAAGGAGTCGCCGGTATCTGAAGTGATTGAGAAAATCCGCCGGCATGTGCTGGCGATGCAAAACAGGGACTCCTATTTTCAGCGGAACCTGTTATCGCTCCATTCGCGAAATGTTCATTCAGGTCGAATCTTACTCTTTTCAAAATGAGTGTAGTCAGAATCAACGAGAACATCCGGTTTCTCCGCAAGCAGCTGGGACTTACTCAGGACCAGTTCTCTCAAAAACTTGAGATCAAACGATCATTGGTGGGCGCCTATGAGGAAGGCCGCGCCGAGCCCCGGCTTGAGCTGCTGCAGAAAATGGCTGCCTTGGGTGGATACTCGGTAGATGTATTTATCGGCAAGGACATCAGCCAGATGAAACCCTACGAGAAGAAGACAATGAACACCAAGGATGTCGTGGTAGTAACGGTTGACGAGCAAAGCCGGAATAACATTGAGCTTGTTCCGGTACGGGCCGCCGCCGGATACCTAAACGGTTATGCCGATCCGGAGTACATCAAGGAATTGCCCCGGTTCAAGTTGCCGATCCTGAAACAAGGAACGTATCGTGCATTCGAGATCTCCGGTGATTCGATGTTGCCCATCGTACCGGGCACCATAGTAATTGGCGAGTTGGTTGAAGATATTAACTCCATTAAGAATGGGAAGCCCTATGTCCTGGTAACCAGCCGGGAAGGCATCGTCTTCAAGCGGGTGTTTAATTACCTCCAGGAAAGCGGAAAACTATTCCTGGTGTCCGACAACCGGCAATACACTCCTTACCAGGTAGATGGTGCAGATGTAATTGAAGTGTGGAGTGCCAAGGCATACATCAGTGTCAACTTCCCGGAAGGCCAAACTCAGGGTGATCTTTCGGTGGAGCAATTGGCCGGAATGGTCATGGACCTCAAGCAGGAAATCCAAACCCTGAAATCGCAAACGTCAAAGAAGAAACTTTCTTAGCTGAAAACTACTCTGTCTCTCCCTTCCTTGGGAGAGGCGGGGGGTTTTATTTCAGAAGCGCCAGGGTCGCGCGGCGGTCAATCTTTTGGGTTGTGGTCTCAGCAAATTGAGTGATGTACTCAACCTGCCGGGGTCGTTCGTAAGGGGACAGCCATTGGTTGATGTGGCCGAGCAGGGCGACTTCCACGGGTTTGGCAAGGGGCTTCCCTTCGATGATCAGGCAAACATGCTCGCCAAGGCTGGTATCAGGGCGGCCGGTAATGAAAAACCGGAATACATGTCCCAGTTCATCCATGGCGCGCTCGACGATTCCCTCCACGTGATTCGGATGAATCTTTACTCCGCCTGAGTTGATCACCTCATCGGTACGTCCTAGGATTCGGAAAGAATCCGGAGTCAGCCATTCAACCAGGTCGTGCGTAACGAGCGCAGAATCCAGATGCGGGGCCTGGATGACGAGGCAACCCTCTTCGTTGCTTTTGGCTTCTATGCCGGGAAGCAAATGAAACGCAGTTTGTTTGCCTGGGCCATTGAGTTTTCGAAGGGCGATGTGCGTCAGCGTCTCCGTCATACCATAGGTGGCGTAACACGTGGCCTTTACATGCTGAAGTTTTCTGGCCAGTTGCTCGTTCAGGGGAGCCCCGCCAATAATGATGATCATGGACCTGTCGAGGACGGCAGGATTTTCTTTCAACAGTATGTCCACCTGCATGGGCACGAGGGCAACCAGGTCCACCGCTTCATGCCAGGTAGAAAACGGCCGTGAAGAAGGCCGTTGAAGAATGATGTTCATCGAATTGACCAGGCACCGGACCAGCATCAGGGCACCGGCAACGAACCGCGGGTCTAAGCAGACCAGCACATTCATCCCGGGTTTGAGCTGAAGCGATTCAATGCTCAGTTTGGCGCTGGCAAGGAGTTGATCCCTGCGAAAGGAGATGGGCTTGGGGGCGCTGGTAGACCCCGAGGTGTGAAACGTGAACGAATGTTTTCCCGCCTGCCATTCGCGGATGAAGTGGATGCCTGCGCGTTCAGTCTCGTCGAGTGGCCGGGCATCAATCGTGTCGATTGAATCGATGGTTCTCCAGGCTCCTCCGACGTAAATACGCATGACTGAGTTACTAGGGGAATTTAGGAAACTTCGAGAAATCGGGGTCTCGTTTTTCCATGAATGCGTTCTTTCCTTCCTTGGCCTCTTCGCTCAGGTAATAGAGAAGGGTAGCATTGCCGGCCAATTCCTGGATGCCGGCCTGTCCATCCAGTTCGGCATTGAATGCGGACTTGAGCATCCGAATGGCCAGCGGGCTTTTCTTCAGGATCTTGCGGGCCCATTCCACATACGTCTCTTCCAGTTTCTCAAGCGGTACTACTTTGTTGACGAGACCCATGTCACGCGCCTCACCGGCATCATACTGGTCACAGAGGTACCAAATCTCCCTCGCCTTCTTCTGGCCTACAATGCGGGCCAGGTAGGAGGAACCGAAACCACCGTCAAAGCTTCCCACTTTTGGTCCCGTTTGTCCGAACCGGGCATTTTCCGCAGCGATGGTTAGGTCGCACACCACGTGAAGAACATGCCCTCCTCCGATTGCCCAGCCGGCCACGGCGGCGATAACAGGCTTGGGGATTGAACGAATCAACTTTTGAAGATCGAGAACATTAAGACGCGGAACGGTATCTTCTCCGACATACCCACCGTGCCCGCGTACCGACTGATCGCCACCGCTGCAAAAGGCCTTGCCCCCTTCGCCGGTGAGAATGACAACGCCGATATCACCATCTTCCCGGCAGATCTCCATGGCATTGATCATCTCCTTGACCGTCAGCGGCGTGAAGGCGTTGTGAACTTCCGGACGGTTGATACTGATGCGCGCGATGCCCTGGTATTTATGGAAGAGGATTTCCTTATACTCCTTGATAGGTTGCCACGGGTAGTTAAGCTTCATAACTTTTCTTGATCTGTTTTCTAAACGCTTCAAAGATAGACTTGTTCAGGTTCTGAGAAGACTCTAATTCGTGGATGTGCGCGGTGCCGGCCTGTTGAAAGAATTCCTTCCGGAAATCAACAAGGCCTTCGGTATAGCGCAGGCCATACTCCCTCGCGAGTGCATCGGCCCGCAGCATCTGCCTTGTAATAAAATACTCCTCGGCTTCCGGCTGTCCGGCAGGCCCGTCAATCAGGTTGAAGATGATTCCGCCGTGATTATTCAGCACCACAACATGCAGGTTGGGCAGGGGGTAGTTGTGCCAGAAGGCATTTCGGTCGTAGAAGAATGCCTGATCGCCGGTGACGAGGATGTTTGGCGCTCCGGAAGCAAGCGAATGACCGACCGCCGTGCTAGTGCAGCCGTCGATTCCACTGGTTCCGCGGTTGCTGTAAACGTTTATACCTTTCTGCGTGGCGGTCAGCCCGATGTGGTTGGCATAGCGGACGCTCATGCTGTTCGCCAAATGGAGGTTACCATGTTCAGGCAGGGATTTCATCAGTCGGTAGACCAACGCAAACTCGCCCTGGTCATGACTGGCAAAGAATGAGTCGATCGCCTGGCGGGTTTGGGTTTCGTGTTGAAGCCACTCGTCCGCGTAAACATGACGCGAAACCTGTTGCTCTGTTATTCGATGGAGAAGCTCCGCAAAGAAGTAGCCGGGTTCGACGGGAATTACCGTGGTCAGCGATTGAAAGGTATCTGCGGCTTGGCCTGATGGCTGAAGGTGCCAGTGCTCTACGGGCCTGTACTTACGCAGAAAGAGTTTGAGGTTCTTGGCGACAAGGGATTGCCCGAAGGTGATCAGGAGATCGGGCTTGAGCGATTGCTTGAATTTTTCCGGCACTTGACCAAGAAACGCGTCGGCATGGCGGATGAAGTTAGGGACGCTGTGAAGATTGGAAAGAATGTCCCCGACAAGAGGCCAACCATGTTTGCTTTGGAAGTCATTCAACGTTTGTCCCAGTCCGTGATGAGGATTCAGCTGCCCGGGCACAACGAGGATTTTCCTGTGTTTAGCCAGAGAGGAAGTAATCGTGCTCCACTGGGCTTCACTGAGCGTTTGTTGCGGTGATGCCCGTTCAATCAAGCGGGGAGTCGATGGTGTCGAACGTTCCTGGATGCCCGGATAAAGCGGCTCGCGGAAAGGGACGTTTACGTGAACGGGGCCGTATGGAGCGGTCTGAGCGATGTTGATGACCTCGTTCAGGGTTCGGTTGACAAACCAGCTGTCGTCGTCAGTTTGGACCGACTGGGGTAATTGCACGTAACGCTTCACGTGTTCACCGTACAGGTTTGCTTGTCGAATGGTCTGACCATCGAGCTGGTCGATCCACTCCACCGGACGATCAGCTGTGAACACAATGAGCGGTATATGCTGGTAATACGCTTCAACGACAGCGGGCGCGAAGTTATACGCGGCTGAACCCGAAGTACACACCAGGGCGACAGGCTTCCTGGTCTGTTGAGCAATACCCAGGCCGATGAATGCGGCGCTGCGCTCGTCGCTGATGGTGTAGCATGTGAATTGATTGCTCCGGAGAAAGGCCAGCGTCAGGGGGGCGCTGCGTGAACCGGGGCATAGCACCACATGTTCAATCCCTTTGGCAGCACACAGGGCAGCCAGCTGTTGGGTCGCAAGGAAATTCACGGACGCGAAGGTACTACCCGGTGCTTTTACTGCCTAATCACGCTGAGCAGTGTGTTCATCTTGAGTTCCGTTTCCTGCCATTCCTTCGCAGGGTCAGAATCGCCAAGGACACCACCACCGGCGTAGAGTCTTGCAAAGCCCTGTGCCAATTGCATGCATCGCAGATTGACAAACAGTTGGGTCTCTCCTGCGATACGTACGGGTCCAAGATAGCCGCTGTAATACTGACGGGAGTAGCCCTCGTTAGCCTTCAGGAAAGCAAGGCTGGCATCCAGTGGCATTCCGCAGACCGCTGAAGTAGGATGCAGGAGTTGGAGCATGACACTGCCCAGCTGGGGATACCGCGTGGCAATCATATCTACTTCAAATTCCGTTTTCAGGTGCACGACATTCCCGGCGATCACGGTTTTAGGTCCGTGTTCGTCAAATTCACGCAGTCGAATCTTTTTAAAGCAACTGATGATGTATCGCTCAACCAGCGCCTGTTCTTCGATTTCTTTTTGTGTCCAGCTGATGGTGCGCAGGTCGGTGCCGGGCGCATAAGGTTGTGTGCCGGCCACGGCAACGGTATGGAAATGCTGTGAGGAGTCAACGCGCACCAGGATTTCCGGCGTGGCGCCAATCCAGGTACCGGTAAGAGGACTCGAAAAAACGGAAACCATGGCCCCGGGATACCTTTTCCCGAGTTCAAGAAACAAGTTTACAGGATCGAAGTCAGACGGGAGCGCGACTTGCTTCTGCCGGGTAGGGACCAGTTTTTCGAATGAACCGGAAAGCACCGCCTTGCGGCATTGGTCTACCAGCTTCTCAAAAGTGATTTGGTCCGCTTCGAGGGCAGGCGATATTTGTTTGTAATGGAAACTGGAGGACTTGTGGTAGCCGGAAGGTTTTGCCTCCAGGAGGGCCTGCTGGTCCAGAATTTCACCGCGAAGATCGGCAATTTGACCGTCGTTGCAGGCGAAGTACTCATGGGCGGGGAGGAAGATCTTTTTTTCGCCCGGATCAAAAGGTGCGAATACGAATCCCGGTTCTGTTTCTTCCAGGACAAGGTCGTGTGTACCCACAGCTCCGCGACTCCCGGCAAAGTACAGGACTGACGAATGAGGAAGTTTCCAAAAAGCAAAGGAGAGGCCTGCCTGGTGGGAGAGGAAGACGGCCTGTTGCAGGCAGGTGCATGCATTGGTGCGCGTCGCCGTTTTGATGTCTTCAGTCATGGGGGGCCCCTTACCGTTTGTCGATGATCGCCATGGTTATGCGACTGATACAAACCAACTCTTTCTGTTCATTGGAGATGCGTATTTCCCACACTTGCGTCCGGTTGCCCAGGTGGATGGGTTTGGCTATGCCGTACACATAGCCCGTCTTGACCGATCGCAGGTGATTTGCGTTGATCTCCAGTCCAACGCAGTATTTGTTCGGATCGGTCAATGTGCAATGCGAGGCGACGCTGCCGAGCGTTTCGGCCAATACTACCGAGGCCCCTCCATGAAGCAGGCCGTACGGTTGATGTGTTCGGTGATCGACCGGCATTTTTGCTTCGACGTACACTTCGCCAAATCCCGTGATTTCAATTCCCAGGTGTTCCATCATGGTATGGCGGCTCAGTTGGTTGAGCGCCTCGAGCGTGACGGTAGGATTAATTACTGCTTTCACACGGCTGTAGGTTATAACTGCCCGGACTCTGATTTGTTTATATTTGCGGCCATTGCCCCAAAACGGTGCCAAATTAGCCGAAATTGACTGCACAAAAAATATATCTCATCAGGCACGGACAGACGGACTACAATCTTCAGGGCATTGTGCAAGGTTGTGGTGTAGACTCATCCCTGAATGATACAGGCCGGGCGCAAGCCCTGTCTTTTTTTCAGGCCTACCGTGATGTACCCTTTGACCGGATATACGCATCGGCACTGAGAAGGAGCCAGGAAAGCGTGCAGCCTTTTGTAGACCATGGGATGAAATTGGAGAAGTCCGAGGCACTGAACGAAATAAGCTGGGGCACCAAGGAAGGGCAGCGGATCACGCCCGACGAAGATGCCTACTACCACTGGATACTTACCCAATGGCAGCAGGGCAACACCCATCTCCCCATAGAAGGAGGGGAGAGCCCCGATGATGTGGCGAAGAGACAGAAGCCATTCCTGGAAATGCTGCGCGCGCGCAGCGAGGACAAGAAGGTGCTGATCTGTATGCACGGCAGGGCCATGCGGATCCTGCTGTGCCAGTTGTTGAACTATCCTCTGCGTTCCATGGATATGTTCGACCATGAGAATCTTTGCCTGTATGTCCTTGCCTTCAACGGACAGCATTACCGTGTTGAGCAGTACAACCAGACCGATCACCTGAAGAATTTCCGTAGCGAGGTGAAGGCTTCGGTAATTTTGCCTAAGTAAGTCGTGCCGGGCTATTTGCCAAGTTGGTCCAGGGCATAGCGGGCCTTGGAGTCGATCCCGCTCTTGTATTCGTAGCGCCGGTAGCTCAACGCTTTTTCGTAGTAACGCTTGGCGCCGGCAAGATCGCCCTGCTCCTGGCAGATATAGCCCAATTGAAGCGCTGCGTTGGGGGCAAAGTACCAGGGGTGGTCCCCGGTTTTTTCAATGGTCTGAAGATAGAGTCCTTTCGCCTGCGTCAGGTCGTGTGTCTTGTGAGCCAACCTTCCTTTTCGATAGATAAACTCGGCAGCGTCCTTTTCGCGGGTGAGGTCCGATGGGGCGATGGTCTTCACCACGTCACGAGCTTCCTTGTAATACCCGCCATCTGTATAGAACCGGAGTTTCAGGATCTTTGGATTGGGAAAGCCGGGTTCGGCGAGCATCGCATCGGCGTACTTGTCAGGTTCTGAAACAGCCCGACCCGTGACTTTCGCCGTTTCAAAATTCTTGTTCGCGTTGGCGAGGTCGCCAAGAAGATAGTAGCAAAGCGACATTTTGTAATACGCGTCCTTTTTGAAGCTCCGGCTCTTATAGCCACGGATGAACTTTTGATAAGCTGCGATGGCAGACGGATACTCGGCCCGATGGAGGAGCACCTCGCCTCGCAAATAGTCGACATAGGACATCTGAAGCCCCTGCGGATGCTTGTCGAGATTCTGGATCAGTTGATACGCTTCTTCACTCTGCGAATCTTTCATCAACATGTTTATTCCGAGGAACATCAGCAGCCGGCTGTCGGGATCCTTCTGAAGGGCCTCCTGGAAACCAATGGCCGCTTCCCCAAACTGCTGGTTGAGGAAGCCCTTGATGGTGTAGAAAAGGATCGTGGCTTCCAGGTTCAGGGATGAATTGGAGGCCTTCAGTTCTTCCAGTTGACGCTGACCGAGCTTCACTGAACCTTTCATGCCCAACAAGCTCATAAACCATTGGTACTTGTCGGGCACCGACCCGAGCATCACCTGGAGGACGCCGCTGGTCTTTTTGATGGGGATAAATGAAGGGTATTTCTTGAGGCACTGCTGGGTTAGCATATACGCCTGTCGGATGGCGAGTACGGCGTTAAGTTCCTGGCTGAGGTTCAGCAGGTTGAATCCCCGCTGCAGGCTGATTTCGGCCCGGAGAAAAAGCGTTTCCGGATTATCCGCTTTGTCTTCCAGCTTGTCGACACGGGCGCGCATGCCGTCATTAATGGCATCAAAGCGCTTTTCATCTTCGGTGATAAGAATGTCGGCAGTTTCGGAGAGGTTCTGCAGGTAGAGCTTGTGAAGTTCATTATGCCCTTTGAGCTGACTGAGTTCGTGGTGTGCTTCGTCGATCTGAAGACTCAGGATCAGCCGATAGATGCGTTCGAGTTCGGGGTCAAACTTCCAAAGGTTATCGGCGCCGCTGGCGATACCGGCGGATAACAAAAAAAAGCAGACGATGGCGCCTGCCTTTTTGATGGGGCTGAAAATTCGGGAGTTACCCAACTTTCTTCGTTCGTCTTGCGGGAGCCGCCTTCTTGGGCTTGGTTTCTTCTTCCATCGACTCCATGTCGACATCGGCGAGTATCCGGCCCGAGTGCTCATCGATCACAATCTTCTTCTTCTCGCGGATCTCCGCGATCTTCTGGGGAGGGATGATGATGTTGCAACCTTCTGCCGCACCCCGGACCACGCGCACCACGGCAAGGCCGTTGGACAGGTTCTTGCGAAGGCGTTCGTAGTACTTCAAAAATTTCTCTTCAATCTTCTTGGCGGCCTTTTCCCGTTCAGCGATGAGCTTCTTTTCTTCTTCCTCGCTCTCGTTGGAGATTTCCTGCAGCTCTTTCTTCTTGGCATCCAGGTCAGCGCTGCGCTCGTTAATCAGGGTCTGAATCTTGGCGATCTCGCCTTTCTTTTCCTCGATCTTCTCCTTGGCTTCCTTTATCTTCTTTTCGCAAATCTGCACCTCGAGTTCCTGGAGTTCGATCTCCTTGGTGATGGCGTCAAACTCGCGGTTGTTCTTTACGTTCTTCTGTTGTTCGGTGTACTTCTTTGACAACTTCTCGGCCTCCTTGATGCCCTCTTTGCTCTTCTTGATCGATTCCTCGATTTCCTTGAGGTCGGCTTCGAATTTGGTCATCCGGACCTTGTAGCCTTCAATTTCGTCTTCCAGGTCCTGAACCTCGTCAGGGAGGTCGCCGCGGAGTTTGCGGAGCTGGTCGAGTTTTGTGTCGAGCGATTGAAGGCGAACGAGGTTCTCTAATTTCTGTGCAACTGTCTGATTTTCCATCGTTTAGAGGTAGCTAATGGGATTTGTGACGGTATCTGAAAAATGGCTCGCAAAGGTAGTAAATTTTTTGGTCAGAACCTCCTGGATCAGCGCTTTGGTAAACTGCTCACTTTCATGGTGCCCGATGTCGGCAATGAGGATTTTGGCCTCGGCATCGAAGAATTCATGGTACTTGAAGTCGGCGGAAACGAAGGCGTCGGCCTTTTGCCTGATGGCATCGGGGAGCAGGAAGCTCCCGGCACCTCCGCAGAGGGCTACCTTTTGAATGGGCTTCCCCGGCGCCGTGTGCCGGATCATCGGCGTATTCATATCGCGCTTAAGACGTTTCAGGAAATCCAGCGGAGCTTCCGGGGTGGCAAGCTCACCGATGAGCCCGGCGCCTACCTCCTGATTTTCGTTCTCCAGCCTGGAGACGTAGTAGGCGACTTCATCATACGGGTGAGCAGAACGAAGCGCCTGGAGCACGCTTTCTTTTTTATCCATGGGCACGAGCACCTCCACACGCATTTCCTCCACGCGCTCCGGCTTGCCTCTTTCACCGAGGTGTGGATTGGCCTGATCGCCCGGTTCAAAACGACCGGTGCCCAAGACTCCAAAACTGCAGTCTTTGTAGTTGCCAATTTGCCCCGCGCCGGCCGTGTGCAACGCCTCGAGTACTTCATCCAGATTTTCCGACGGAACAAAAGAGACCAGCTTGAACAGGGTGCCAGTCCGGGGCCTGAGAACACGCGTGTTGATCAAGCCTATCCGTTCGGCAATCTTTTGGTTTACGCCGGTACTGATGTTGTCAAGGTTGGTGTGGATGGCATAAAGTGCAATGTCTTCCTTAATGGCGGCGTGCACGGTGCGCTCTACATAGTTCTTGCCGGTGAGTGATTTAATGCCCTTGAACACGATGGGGTGGTGACTGATCACGAGGTTGCATCCTTTCTGCCTGGCTTCCCGGACTACAGACTCCGTGCAATCCAATGAGATCAAAACGCCGGAAACATCACCTTCCGGACTGCCGACAATCAATCCGCTGTTGTCGTACGACTCCTGGTATGCCTTAGGGGCCCATGATTCCAAAAAAGACACGACATCCTTTATCTTTGCCGCTTGCATGACGATGATTTTGTCCCAAGTTATCCAATAAGCAGGAAGTGGTTCCATGAATCTCCTAAAACTCCTGCTGTATCCCTTTGCCGCCCTGTACAATGGCGTCATGCGCATGCGCAACCACCTCTACGACATAGGCCAGAAGCCTTCTTTCACTTTTGATACCGCGGTTATCGCCGTGGGTAATCTCAACGTCGGTGGCTCGGGAAAAACACCCATGGTGGAATATCTCATTCAATTGCTGGCTACAAAGTTTCCGACGGTGACCCTGAGCAGGGGCTACAAGCGCGAGACAAAGGGCTACCGGATGGCAACGAAGGAGGACACGGCCAAGACGATCGGCGATGAGCCGTTGCAGCTGTTCAGGAAGTTTGGCGACCGCATTCATGTAGCGGTGGGAGAGGACCGG
>JAYRNL010000187.1:0-3482 GCA_041912235.1 Cyclobacteriaceae bacterium | reverse complement strand
GACCTGTTGCCGCTGCCCGTGCGACCCGGCGCGCTCTACACAGCGGCGATAGATCAGGCGTTACGCACCGATGCAGCCGCGTGCGTGATCATCGAGACCATCCAGGGTGATGCCGGAGTTCGCATTCCATCAAGGCAATACATGCAGGCCTTGCGGCAACGATGCACCGAAGCAGGAGCCCTGCTTATTCTCGATGAAATTCAGTGCGGCATGGGGCGGACAGGCAAACTGTTTGCCTTCGAGCATTTCGGAATTGTCCCCGACATCCTCACCATCGCCAAAGCGTTTGGCGGCGGGCTGCCCATCGGGGCGCTGATCAGTTCGGAAGACAACCTCCGTGCCTTCACCACCAACCCCATGCTGGGCCACATCACCACCTTTGGCGGAAACCCGGTGTGCTGCGCCTCAGCGCTGGCCACCCTGGAAGTACTCGATGACAAATCGCTGTTGGACTCCGTAGAGACAAAAGGACAATTGATCACTTCGCTCATCAAGCATCCGGACATCAAAGAGATTCGGCGCGTGGGGATGATGTTTGCCGTGGATTTTGATTCGGCGGACCGTGTCAACCGCATCGTGGATTACGCAAAGAAAAAAGGCGTCATTTGCTACTGGTTTCTTTCCCACCCGTACAGTTTCCGTATTGCACCGCCGCTGACGATATCCGAAGTCGATATCCGATTTGGTTGTGCCGTAATACGTGAAGCCATTGAACAAACACGACTCTGACCCAAACCTACCCCTCATGAAAAGTCCCCGTCTTCAAGCCTTAGTGATTTTCCTGTTTGGTGCGCTTGCCGCACATGCACAGGACGTTGAATCCCTCCTCAAAGAGCGCGTAGATGCCGGCGAAACGCAAGGCATCGTCGTCGGAATCTATGAAAAAGGAATGACCACCTACTATCACTACGGGTACGCCGACGTAGCTTCGAAGAGGCTTGTTGACTCCAAGACTTTGTTTGAAATCGGTTCGATCACCAAAACGTTCACCTGCATCATGCTGGCGCAGGAAGTGGAAGAAGGAAAAGTTCAACTCAGTGACCCTGTTCAGAAGTTTTTACCCACGGGTGT
Organism: Cyclobacteriaceae bacterium; assembly: GCA_041912235.1. Classification (GTDB taxonomy): domain Bacteria; phylum Bacteroidota; class Bacteroidia; order Cytophagales; family Cyclobacteriaceae; genus ELB16-189. Next base: position 2,411 of record JAYRNL010000187.1, on the reverse strand, counting down.
GATGATGCCTTCGCGTGGCGGAAAGCAGATCACCTTCGAAGACCTCGCTTCAGCCCGTTCAGGACTACCCCGGCTGCCATCCAATATGGCACCTGCCGACAATGAGAATCCCTACATCGACTACACGGAGGACAAACTCTGGGCTTTCCTTTCGGGCTACACGCTAGCCCGCGATATCGCCAGTCAATATGAATACTCCAACCTGGGCATGGGACTGCTTGGCGTGCTGGTTAGTAAGATTGATGGCAGCGGCAAGCCTTACCGGGAAGTGGTGACACGTCGTATCCTCAAGCCTTTACGGATGCATGAAACGTTCATGAATACACCGGGGAGGAAAGACAAGAACTCGGCCACTGGATACGCCGATGGCAATCCGGTGAAACCCTGGACCTGGTCGGATGGGAGCTGCATGCAGGGCGCCGGAGGCCTGCTGTCCAATGCGGAGGATATGATCAAGTACATGATTGCCAATCTCAAGCCTTCCAACAACACGCTGGGTAAAGCGATGACCAATTCTCACCAGGCGCGCATGGATATCGGCCGCAACAACATGAAAATTGCCCTGGGTTGGCACATACGCAACAAGATCATCTGGCACAACGGCGGCACGGGAGGTTTCCGCACCTTCGCAGGCTTCGAACCGGAAAAGAAAATGGCCGTTGTGGTCTTGACCAACTCCACCCAGGGCGCCGATGATCTCGGGTTTCACCTGATGGACGAAACCATTCCGCTGAAAACCATCCGCAAGCCCGTGACGGTGGCGCCAGAGATACTGCAGTCCTACGTGGGCAATTACGAAATCAGCCCCCAGTTCAAGATTGACATCACGCTGGAAAACGGCCGGCTGTTTGCGCAGGCTACCAACCAGCCCAAGTTTGGGATTTATGCAGAATCAGATACCAGGTTCTTCCTGCGCGTTGTGGAAGCGCAGGTGGAGTTCATCAAGACGCCCGAAGGAAAGATCGAAAAACTGATTCTTTATCAGAACGGCCAGGCCATGAACGGCATCCGAAAGCCCTAGAGCTTTTCGATGATGAGGTTGTGGTTGGTGTAGATACAGATGTCAGCGGCGATGTTCAGGCTTTCGCGCACGATCTCTTCAGCGCTTAAGTGAGGGGCGTGCTTCTTCAACGCCAGGGCGGCCGACTGGGCATACATGGCCCCTGATCCGATGGCAGCCACCTGGTGATCAGGCTCAATCACGTCACCCGTGCCCGAAAGCATCAACAGTTCTTCCTTATTAACCGTAATGAGCATGGCTTCAAGCCTTCGTAAATAGCGGTCCATCCGCCAATCCTTCGCCAGTTCAATGGCGGCCCGCTTCATGTTGCCGCTGTAGGCATTGAGTTTCTCATCAAAGCGATCGAGCAGGGTGAACGCGTCGGCGGTGGAACCTGCAAATCCGACAAGGATTTTTCCTTCCTGCAGCTTCCGGATCTTCCGCACATTGCTCTTGGCAATGGTGTTGCCCAGCGTTGCCTGGCCGTCGCCGCCAATCGCCACCTGGCCGTTGTGATGGACAGCGAGAATGGTCGTGGCGTGAATGGGTGTCATGGGGATTAAATCAGGATACGAACCGGGTCTTCAAGAAGGCCTTTGAAGGTCTTGAGGAACGCTGATCCTACCGCCCCGTCGACCACGCGGTGGTCACACGATAGTGTCACCTTCATTACGTTGCCGGGAACCACCTGACCGTTCTTGACGATGGGCGTTTCCTTGATACCGCCGACGGCCAGGATGCATGCATCCGGCGGGTTGATGATGGCGGTGAACTCTTCGATCCCAAACATGCCCAGGTTGGAAATGGTAAACGTGCTTCCCTCCCAATCCGAAGGCTGGAGTTTCTTGTCGTGTGCCTTTTGCGCGAGGTCTTTAACTTCAACGGCAATGTGCGAGAGCGACTTGTTGTCGGCGAACCGAATTACTGGAACAAGAAGACCATCTTTCACGGCCACGGCCACACCGATGTGGATATGATGATTGCGGCGGATCTTGTCACCCAGCCAGCTCACATTTACATCGGGGTGCTGCCGAAGGGCTGCCGCGGCGGCTTTGATGACCATGTCGTTGAACGAGATCTTCACCGGCGCCACTTCATTGATGCTCTTGCGCGCTTCCACCGCTTTGTCCATGTTGATTTCCATGGTCAGGTAGAAGTGCGGTGCGGTGAATTTGCTTTCCGCCAGGCGCTTGGCGATGGTCTTCCGCATCTGCGATACAGGAACCTCTTCAAAACTTTCCTGGCCGACGACGGCGGGAAGCACTACAGGAGCGGCTGCGGGTTTGGATACAGCTGGGGCTGCACCCGCACCAGGCTTGTATGATTCAATGTCACGTCGCGTTACACGTCCATGTTCTCCGGTCCCCGGAATCTTCGCGATGTCGTATCCCATATCCTTGGCCATCTTCTT
>JAYRNL010000186.1:0-2896 GCA_041912235.1 Cyclobacteriaceae bacterium | reverse complement strand
TTTCATTCGCTCCAGGAATTCAGGGTCTTCATCCAGTTCCTTTCCTTTCTTCCACACGAAGAGAATGCCTACCCCTACACCGATGAGGGTAGAAGGAATGGCAACGATGAGGATGTCGGCGAGGCCTACTCCTGACGCCCCCAATACCGTAAGAAGCGCCGCTGCTGCTGCCGAAACCGGGCTTGCCGTGATGGCCATGTGGGCTGCGGTCACACTCATGCTCATGGCACGTTCGGGTCGGATTCGATTTTTGATCGCCACCTCGGCTATGATGGGCATGATGGAATAGGAGATATGAGCAGTGCCGGCGAACAGCACGAAGAAGTACGTCACCAACGGGCCCAGTAAGGTGATCTGTCCAGGGCGGCTACGCAGAATTTTGCCGGCGACCTGTACGAGGTAGTCCATCCCTCCCGCCGCCTGCAGGGCTGCCGCTGCCGTCACCACACTGAGGATTATGAGCATCACTTCCAATGGGGGATCGGCGGGCTGCATACCAAAAGCAAAAAGGAGAATTAGCAGACCAATCATTCCCATCACACCGAGCCCGATCCCGGACATCCGGGCGCCGATGAAAATGCAGGCAAGGAGTATGGCAAGTTGTAGGAGAATCATCTTTTCCAAAAATAGAAAATACGTGACCAATATTTGTGAGAAGGGAAACGTGATTTGGGGCCGCACCAAGCATGCCCATGAGCATCAAGCTTTTATGGCCCGCAACCCGGCCATTGCAACTGCCCAATCATCTCTTTGAAGTGATCATTCCAAGAATTACACCAGCTATTTCACCACCTGTCGTTGCTCCCCAAGTCTCTCAATACCCAGCTCAACTACATCACCGGGTTTGAGCCACACCTGAGGCTTCTTTCCCATCCCCACGCCCGACGGCGTTCCCGTGGTGATTACATCCCCTGGCAGAAGCGTCATGTAGTGACTGACATAACTGACGAGATACGTGGCCTTAAAGATCATATCGCTGGTGTTGGATTCCTGCATCGTGACGCCATTGACTTTCAACCAAAGTTTGAGGTTCTGCACATCACCCACATCGGCCGGTTTCACCAGCCAGGGGCCCAGTGGGGCGAAGGTGTCCGCACTTTTGCCTTTGTCCCACTGAGAACTCTGTTGCTGGAAAGCCCGCTCACTGTAGTCGTTCATGATGCTATACCCCGCGATGTAGTTGATGGCTTCCTGCTCGGAAACGTACGAAGCTTTCTTACTGATAATGATGGCCAGTTCACATTCCCAGTCGAGTTTGGTGGAATTCTTCGGCGTGATCACATCATCGTTGGGACCGCAAAGTGCCGTGGTTGCTTTCATGAAAATGACCGGCTCCGTGGGAATGGCCGCCCCCGACTCCCGGGCATGTTGCGCGTAGTTCAGCCCGATGGCGACAATCTTTGAAGGCCTTGCCACGCAGGAAGCGATCCTCACTCCTGCCTGTACTTCCGGGCACTTCGATGCATTGGCCACAAGCCATTGCTCCAGCCGGGCAACACCATTCGTGGCAAAGAATGTTTCATTGTAGTCTTCCCTGAAGCCGGATACGTCCAGTCGCTTGCCGGAGGAAAGGATTACACCCGGCTTCTCGCTTCCGATAACGCCAAAGCGGAAGAACTTGATCTGCGCACTTGCGGTCAGGCTGATGCCAGTAAGGACGATCAGGAAGAAAAGGTGTCGGGGGTTCATAAGCGCTTATTATCTTTTCACTCTAATGAAAGGTACCGCCGGATAGATGATTTTCCAACCGAATCACCCGACCCACGATGCAGATATCAATCATCCACCGAAATGGATCAAGGGACAATTGTATCTCCGGGGAGTGATTTCCCATTCGCTTGAGTTGGGAGGAATCCAAAACCATGAAAGGCAACTTGGCGTGGAACGAAAGGCACACGCTGGTGAAGTAATTCTTTTGCGTTTATCGCAACTAAGTTGAAACGCAGCGAATGCAGGGGGTAAGGGTCAGCGTGTCCTATCAAAGGGTAGGTAAGTTGTCCGACAACGACTACATTCCAAGAACTTAACCCCAACCCAAAATGATGAAGATTGCAGTAATGCTGCTACTGGCAGCGTGTGTGTCGGCTTTTGCCCAAAAGTCAGACATTGTGACGGTAAATACGGTGCAACCAAAGAATGGACAACGCATGGCCTGGGAGGCGGCTTACAAAGTGCACATCGCCAAATTCCATGGAGCCACCGACAAGACCAATGTGTATGAGATCATGAGCGGGCCCTCGACCGGATATTATCACCTGGTCGGCCCCGCAGGAACCTACGCTGATTTTGACGCGCAGCGACCGGATGAGGCCACACACGATCTCGACCTGGACAAGTCCTTCTTTCCTTTGTTGAACAATACCTACAATGGCGTTTACCAAACCATTGACAGCTGCGGCATCCGCCCGGGCACACCCGCCGACGCGTTTGTCGTCACCGTAAGACATTTGAAGGAAGGTCTTAACATCCAGGACTATCGTCGCGAATTGGCACGCTCAGCAAAAATCAGGACCGCTCAAAAGACACCGTTCTGGAATAGTTTCTCCACCACCTACTACGAACAGCAGTGGGACGGCTCCGACCAGGTGACCGTAACCGTGCGGAGCCTCAAAGATGGATTCAAGTCGCTGGCCAACGGATTTTATCCCGCAGATCCGGCTGGTATGCCCTCCTTCCGGGATGAGTACGTAAAACTCCACGGGCACCAGGCATGGGACGACCGGGTGAAGTTGATGGACGAAGCCGTAGTAACGACCACGCAGTATATAATGAGGCTAAGAAGGGATTTGAGTTCTAAGTAACGAGTAGCTGAATCGTATCAGAGAGGGCCGCCAGGGATGGTGGCCTTTTTTATTCACAACTCAACAATCATCATTCTCTATTCTTCCTTCATTCC
>JAYRNL010000185.1:0-14790 GCA_041912235.1 Cyclobacteriaceae bacterium | reverse complement strand
TCACACGCTCGCCGACAAGATCCGGATATCAGGCAACGGCAAATTTACCCAGGATCAACAGCAGCAAATGGATATCCTTGCCAACGGCATCGTGTTGACTTCGCAGGGAATACCCTTCATTCACGCCGGAGAAGAGTTGATGCGCACCAAGAACGGTGTGGAGAACTCCTTCAACAAGCCCGACAGCATCAACGCCATCGACTGGAACTGGAAAACCAAATACCCCCGGGTACTGCAGCAGTACAAAGAATTGATCCATCTGCGCAAGGAGCATCCTGCTTTCAGGCTGCCTACCGCGGAAGCCATCCGGCAGAACCTGTCGTTTCTGGATACACCCGCCGGTACCGTAGGCTATGTCGTCAAGTTTCAGGCTTCGGGCGAGGCCAATCAACTGCTGGTACTTGCCAACGGCAACTTCAAGGAAGCTGTATTTGTATTGCCTCAAGGCGATTGGACGTTGATACACAGCACAGGAGTCAAGTCACCCGGGAAAAGCTTTCACGGTAAGGTCACCGCCGGGGCCAGCAGCCTGCTTGTTCTGGCGGGCAAGTAAGCAATGTCCAAGGAGAAGCCACCAAGGTCAAGAGCCAAGCGGGTCTGGAAGAATCTCCGGCAGGGGATGGAGCTTGCCTACGCCGCATCCCCAACGCTGCTGATCCGGTATTCCCTGCTCGGCATTGTCAACGCGACGATGACACCGCTCTCGGTGCTGCTGGGCTCATTGCTGGTGAACCATATTGCCCAGCAGAGTCCGTTCGAAGCCATGATTCCCATTCTTGTTGGTCTCTGGGCGGCCGCTTCGATACAGCGGGCCCTTGGCGCCTACATGGGTTACGGCAGAACGCTTTTCGTCCGCCGCGTTGAATTGGAAGCCGAGCGCAGGCTGCTCGCCAAGGCATCGCGGGTGGACCTCGGTCATTTCGACAACTCCAACTGGCACGACAGGTTGGCGCGGGCACGACGAGATGTCCACTGGCGCCCGGGAGACCTCACGTGGTCGGTGCTCGGGCTTTCCGGAAACTTCGTCACGATCATTCTCATGGCTTCCTTATTGGCGAGCCTTCACTACATCCTGGTGCTGCTGGCCATCGGCTCGGCTGTCCTTTCGCTCTTGCTCGAAAGTCGCATCACATCCAAGCTCTACGAGTTCTATTACAAGGAGACCCCCGAAGAACGCGAGCGTGGGTACCTCGGCGACCAGCTTGTTCAACCCCGAACCACCAAAGAGATCCGGGCTTACGTGCTGGCCGATTATCTCCTTGGCCGGCACCGTGATTTGTCGGAATACCTCTTCAAGCGCCGGGAGAGCATGTACAAGGAAGGAACGAGGATATCCATTCTCACGGGGCTGGTTACCGGCAGCACGCTGGCTGCGGCTTATGTCTTCCTGGCTCTACGCGGTGCAGCAGGTACGATTGATCCGGGCGGTGTAGTGCTCGTCATCGGCGCCTTTGCCTCGGTGTCAGGAACGTTAGGGTTGATCAGCAGTACGTTCGTGGCTGTAGACCAGCACACGACATTCCTGGAGGATTACTTTTCGTTCATGCACATCGAGTCGCTGATACCGGTACCCTCATCACCGTCTCAACTGCCCGCAAGGTTAACCGGAGGAATCTCCTTTGAGAATGTCTCATTCAAATATGAGGGTGCCACGGAGTACGCAGTCAAAGAGTTGAATCTTGCTATCCGGGAAGGAGAGCTGGTGGCGTTGGTAGGGGAGAATGGCGCTGGAAAGAGCACGCTTGTCAAGATGCTTCTTCGTTTCTATGACCCGCAGGAAGGCACTGTGCGCGTCGGTGGCGTCGACCTGAAAGACGTAGACCCGTCCGCGTTGCGCGATCGGATAGGTGTTCTCTTCCAGGATTTTGCTCAATACGAGCTTACCGTCAGGGAGAATGTGTCCATGGGCCGGCCAGGATCAAACGGAGACGATGACCGCATCATGAAGGCGCTGAGAGATGCACGCAGTGAATGGCTGCTTACGCGGATGCCGAAGGGGCTGGATTCCAAAGTGGGCCGCTTGTTTGAGGGTGGTCATGACCTTTCCGGCGGCGAGTGGCAACGGCTGGCGCTGGCCCGCATCATGTACCGCGATGCCGACATCTGGGTCCTCGACGAGCCCACCAGTTCACTCGATCCCGAAGCCGAGGCCGCCATCTTCGCCGAACTTAAGGAGAACCTGAAAGGGCGCATCGGAATCGTGATCTCACACCGGTTCTCAACAGTCCGCATGGCCGACCGCATCGCCGTAATCGCTGACGGCAAAGTTTCAGAATTGGGTACGCACGAAGAACTCCTGAGGAAGGGCGGCACGTACGCCAGGTTATTTGAATTGCAGGCCGCAGGGTACCGGTAGCTTTAAGGATTGCCTAACCGTCTGTGCTTGACGGCCTTGCACAGCCCGTACAAATTCAATAGCTTAATGGTTTCCACAAAATAAAACTTCCATGAAGCGTCTGCTTGTTTTGTTTGCCGTGCTGACTGTGACCAGCAGCACGTATGCTCAATCGGCCTGGACCCCGGCCAACATGATGAGCTACAAACGCCTTGGTGGCGTGGCCATCTCCGAAGATGGAAAACGCGTAGCCTTTACGGTTGCTGATCCCCGCATGAACGCGGATCAATCCGACTTCCTGACCCACATCTGGGTCACCGATGGCCAGGGTACACCGGTGCAGTGGACCTTCGGAGACAAGTCGTGCACCTCACCGAAATTCTCACCGGATGGCCAATACCTTTCTTTCCGTTCCAGCCGCGAAACGGAAGGAGCGACCCAATTGTTCCGCGTGCGCCTCTCCGGCGGCGAAGCAGAACAACTAACGAAAGAAACAGATAACATCATCGACTACGCCTGGTCTCCTGATGGGAAGTCAATCGCCTTTCTCATGAATGACTCGGCCGCGGTGCGCATCAAGAAGGACAAGAAGGAAAAGACTGATTGGCAGGTTGTCGACAAGTTTGATAACGCGCAGCTCTTTGTCCTGAGCCTGGCAAAGAATGCGGAAGGGAAGTACCCTGTACGCCAGTTGACCAACGGACCCTACCACGTAACGGACGTGGCGTGGTCCCCGGATAGCCAGACCATCGCGTTTACCCATCAGGATGGAAGCTGGGCGAATGCCTGGATAACCTCGAAGATATCCGCCGTGTCGGTCAGCACAGGCGCCATTTCTTCCTTGGTGACCGAGAAGGGGGGCAATGCTTCGCCTGCGTATTCCCCGGATGGTAAGTGGATAGCCTACATGACCACACGCGGTGACACGGAGTGGGCCTCGAAGCAGGGGTTCCGCGTAATTCCGGCTGGTGGTGGAAAGCCAACGGAGATTGGTGCCAGCTATGACGAATCTCCTACCGGCGGTCCCTGGTGGACTGCCGATGGCAAGAGCCTGCTCTTTACCGAAGCGTACCACACCGGCTCACAACTCTACAGTGTTTCTGTTGCCGGGGGAAAACCTGTCAAGATTACGACACACACAAAAGGATTGATGACCGCCACCGCCATTAATACCAAAGGTGACTACGCTTACCTCTTCCAGGATACCGAATCGCCTGCCGAGGCGTACCTCGCATCGGCCGGCTCACCACAGGGCAGGAAGGTATCCGGGACGCATGCTGACTATATGCTCAACCAACCGGTTGCCAAATCAGAGGTAAGTAGTTGGAAATCAAAGGATGGGAAATACACAATTGAAGGTATAGTCACCTATCCTCACGGGTACCAGAAGGGCAAGAAGTACCCAATGATCCTCAATGTGCATGGTGGACCTGCCGGCGTATTCCAGGAGACGTACACGGGTCAATCTAGTCCTTATCCGATCCAGGCATTTGCTGCCAAAGGCTACGTTGTCTTGCGCGCCAACCCTCGCGGGAGCAGCGGCTATGGTGTTGAATTCCGGCGCGCTAACCACCGCGACTGGGGTTATAATGACTACGAAGACCTCATGGCCGGTGTCGACAAGCTCATTAATGACGGCGTTGTGCATCCCGATAGCCTGGTGGTGACCGGATGGAGCTATGGTGGCTACATGACTTCCATGATCATCACCCGCACGAACCGCTTCAAGGCAGCTATGGCGGGCGCGCCCGTCACCAACCTGATGAGCTTCAATGGGACGGCAGATATACCTGACTTCTTGCCTAGCTACTTTGACAAAGAATTCTGGGATGACCCGGCTGTTTATGCCAAGCACAGCGCCATGTTCAACATCAAGAGTGCGGTGACTCCCACGCTTGTTATCCATGGTCAAAGCGACGACCGCGTTCCGCCTGAGCAGGGACTTCAACTGCACCGCGCCTTACAGCGCAGGGGAGTGCCAACTCAAATGGTTCTCTATCCTCGCCAACCCCACGGCTTTGTCGAGCCCAAATTCATTCAGAATGTCGGTGACAGAACGATCGGATGGTTCGACCAGTATCTGCGAAAACGGGTAAGTCCGCCGAAGGGGACGACGGTGAGCAGCAAGCGGTGATCGGCAACCAGTGGCCAGCAACGAGAAATGGTAACGGTCAAATAGTTTTTGTTTGAGAAGGAAGGCAGAAGAACTTCTCAAATGTTTGTTCGTTAATTCACCATACCCAACCCAATGAAGAAATTCTTTTTACCTCTTCTGTTACTGTATGCTTGTTCCCCCACGGCGCCAACCGGCGGATTCCACGAAGAGCAGTCCGACTTGAAAGTTGGCGTGCCGTCATCCGTCCGGATGCTGGGCAAGCACGCCGCCGACACTTTCAAGCTCTCCCTGGACAGCGGTTTGCTGCTGTATGGAAATGTCGACCAACGGAACTTCGACGCTATCGTTGAGCTTTACAATCCGAAAAGGGAAAAGGTTGCCGGCTTCGACAGCTATTCAAGGGGTGCGGAGTTTTTCCGCCTCAGAACATTCGTATCGGGTGTGCATCGCCTCGTGGTGACTCCCTATAAAGAGGAGTCAGGTGAATATGCTGTGGTAGTCACTGCTGCAGAGCCCATGGCCACAACAGCAGAAGGTGCCGCGCAGCAGTTCATACAGAGCCTGATGGGCACCGACCCAAAAGTCCCCGGCGCCGCGGTGGCGGTAATGAAAGACGGGAAGATCGTCTTCAGCAAAGGTTACGGTTATGCCGACCTGGAGAGCGATCGGCCGATAACGCCCTCGACCATCTTCCACGTTGCATCGGTGTCGAAACAATTCACGGCCTTCGCAATCGCCATGCTTGCCGATCAAGGTAAACTTTCCCTCGACGACGACATCCGGAAGTACCTCCCTGAACTCCATGACTTCGGCCAAACGATCACGATCAACCACCTCGTTCATCATACCAGTGGGCTGCGCGATCAATGGAACCTGCTGATGATGGCAGGATGGAGGCTCGATGACGTGATCACCCAGAAGCAGATCATGCGCATGATTGCACGACAGCGCGAGCTCAATTTCAAACCAGGGGAGGAGTTTCTGTATTGTAATACTGGCTTTACCCTAATGGCTGAGATTGTGCAGCGGGTGACCGGGCTAACGCTCGCCCAGTGGACGGCGGCCAATGTATTTACCCCCCTGGGGATGAAGAACACGTTCTTCTATGACGATCACGAGAAAGTAGTGGCCAACCGCGCGTATTCCTACTACCGGAAAGGCAGTGCCAACACGATTGAATACAAGAAAAGCGTGCTTAGCTATGCCACCGCCGGTGCTACCAGCTTGTTCACCACGCCCGAAGACCTTTGTGCGTGGGCACAGAACTTTGAGACCATGAAGGTGGGCAACGCCCGCGTCATGGCGATGATGCAGCAGCCGTTCATCCTCAACAAAGGCGACACCACCGACTACGCGATGGGCATTGCGATAGGCAAGTACCGGGGTTTGCGAACAATCAATCACAGCGGCGGCGATGCAGGGTTCCGGTCATTCCTGGTGCGATTTCCTGACGAGCATGTGAACATTGCCGTGGCCAGCAACTTTGCTGCGTTTGGGCCCGGGGGCCTGGCCTATGCCGAGGCGGGCGTTTTCCTGGGTGACAAACTGGAACCCGAAAAGCCATGGTCCATGCCACCGCCACGGGAAAAGAAGGACACCTTCGATGTCAAGTCAGTGCGCCTGGCTGAGTACGAAGGCAGCTACTACAGCGACGAGTTGGATACTCGGTATTGGTTTGACATTCAGCGCGACACCCTTAGGGCACACCATCAGCGTCACGACGAGGCGAAGGTGAACATCACGGGAAAAGACAGCTTCGAAATGGAAAATCTCGGAGACCTTGTGTTTACCCGCGACAAGTCCGGTAAGATCGATGGCTTCAAAGCTTCCAACGGAAGAGTTCGGAACCTGGTGTTCAAGAGACACTAACCTTGGATATCCTGCATAGACTGGCTCAAAGCCGTCAACGGATGGCCGAACGCACCGCGACTAATTACTTCGTGCGAGTCCGGCGCGCAGCATCACTGTCGCCGTGTAGATGATCACGACGATGACCAGCCACCGCATCGTGTCAAGAGGCAATGATTTGACGACAAAGGCCGCAATCAATACGGCCACCAGTCCGGTGATACTAATGATGAACGACGCCCGTCGGTTATAAGCACCTTCTTTGACAAAGCGCATCGTGGCCAACGGCATGAGCACGGCGCATGATCCCATCATGATGGGGAAAGCAACGGCCGGCGACATCCCAAGGGCGAAGACGAGTGCCATACAGGGAGCGTACAACCCGATACCCGCTGTCATAAGGGCGCCCAATATGAAGTTAACACCAATGCCGATCGCCAGTTTGTAACCCTCCAGCCCGATGGCCGTACCGCCGCCTTCAATCCAATTCATCTTCGAGGCAATCATGAAGCCGCTGGTGATCAGCAGGGCGATACCCATCGTCATCCGGATCTTCCGCTCGGAGAGCTTGGCGACGATACCCGCGCCCAGCACAGCACCCAGTCCGGACGACGCCAGCATCGTGGCCAGCGTTATGGGCTCCACTTCTATGATCTGAATGAAAATAATGCCCTGTGTAAGGGTGGGGATGGCATTGGCCACATTCAACGTTCCCGGAATCAACCGGTCCTCCGACTGCTTCATGAACTTAAACAAGGCCGTCTCGATGGCGAACGACCCGATGCCCAGCGTATCAAAGAAGTTGCCGATGAACCCGATCATGCCGGTTTTCGACCAGCTGTTGTCCTCGAGACGGTCTTTGTACTTCAGGTAGTCCCGAAACAGGGTGATGGCCACCACGATTCCGAGGATGATCAGAATGATCCAGATAATTGTTGTTGTCATGTTCAGCAAGGGTTTGGCACTCGCATAACGGCGCATAAATTGTTACATTCGTTGGGATAATCAAAACAATCCTGGATGAGTACCTACCCGAGCATATTTAATGATGTGATCGGCCCTGTCATGCGCGGCCCGTCAAGCTCTCATTGTGCCGCCTCCTTGCGCATCGGGCGGCTGTGCCGCGACCTGATGGACAGCGATATCCGCGAGGCGTACATCGAATTTGACCCGAACGGGTCGTTGGCCACGACGCACAAGGGTCAGGGTTCGGACATGGGTCTGTTCAGTGGTTTCCTGGGATGGGAGGCCTATGACGAGCGCCTCCCGGATTACCTCCAGGCCATCGATGCCGCGGGGATAAAAATTGACATTGACATTCACCCGATCGGCGCCACGCACCCGAACACGTACCAGCTTACGCTGAAGAACAGCCGCGAAACGCACCGCATGATCGCACTCTCGACCGGGGGCGGCATGATTCAGGTGATAGCCGTTGACGGAGCTCCCGTCGAAATGGCCGGGGATTTCTATGAAACACTGGTTTATGTGAAATCCGCAGACCGGGTAACGGAATTCCTCAGGCGGTCGGTCAATTGCGATTACCTGCACGTTCACCGGGGCGATTTCACCTTCATCGAAATCAAATCCAGCCAGTTTCTGGGCGATGAAATTATGGAGGAGTTGGCGGGCCTGGAGGATGTGCTGTTCATTAAGAAGCTAAGCCCGGTCCTTCCCGTCCTGGCTCGGAAAAACCTTACCGTTCCGTTTATCACCGCCGAAGAAATGCTTGCTTACAACGATGGAAAGAACCTTGCGTTGTGGGAGCTCGCCGTCCATTACGAAGCACAGCGAGGCAACCTCACCCACGAGGAAGTGTTTGAGAAGATGCGGGCCATCGTGAAGATCATGGGTAATGCCATCGACCTGGGATTGAAAGGGACAACGTATAAGGACCGCATCCTCGGCCCGCAGTCAGTAAATTTCAAAAAGCGGCTGGATGCCGGGGCCTTGGTGGAAGGCGATGTGTTGAATCACGTGACCATGTTCACGTCCGCCATGATGGAAGTAAAGAGTTCGATGGGTGTGATTGTGGCGGCGCCTACTGCCGGATCATGTGGTGCGCTACCCGGCGCTGTCATTGGAACAGCGCGGGCCCTGAAGATGTCGGAGGACGAAATAGTCAAGGCCATGCTCGCAGCCGGGATAATCGGTGTATTCATCGCCGCTCATGCTACGTTTGCCGCAGAGGTGGGCGGTTGCATGGCCGAATGCGGATCGGGATCCGGGATGGCCGCTGCTGGAATTGTCACACTGAAAAAGGGAACGTTGAATCAGGCGTTGGCCGCCGCCTGCATGACTTTACAAGCATCGTTGGGCATGGTCTGCGATATGATCGCTGATCGCGTGGAAGCCCCTTGCCTGAACCGCAATGTGATGGCCGCCAGCACAGCGATATCCGTGGCCAACATGGCACTCGCGGACTACGACCACCTGATTCCCCTCGACGAAGTAATCGAGACCATGAAACGGGTTGGCGACGCTATCCCGAACACCCTGCGCTGCACCGGCCTGGGCGGTCTGGCTATCACCAAGTCTGCGAAGAGAATCGAAGCCATGCTCGCCGAAGGCGTGCCCATCCAGGGTGAAGGGGCGAAGAAGTTCTTCAAAGTGTGCTGAGGGATCGACGAGAATCGCCCGGGTACTTCTAATCGCATTCCACCATGATGATCCGATTTTTCATTACAGCACTCGTTGCGGTTACGTCGCTACATGGCTACAGCCAACAACCAGTTTCGCCGCTCGTGAAGTCATTCAGCGAGCACCTCAGGCACAAACAGGAAACACGCTTCGGACTGGAGTGGATCAATCTCGGGCCTGCAAGTAACAGCGCCCTGGTAGAGGCCTTCCAGGTGGACACCCAACATCCGGGAACCATCTACCTCGGCTTTGGATCGGGCAACCTATGGAAAACAACCAACAACGGATTGACGTGGCGGCCCATTTTTGAAAACCAACCTTCGTATGGAATCGGTGACATAGCGCTGGCGCCATCGAATACCAATATTGTTTACCTCGGAACAGGCGAAACGTTGAAGAAGCCGCGCAACTTCACCATGCCGGGTACAGGCATGTATCGATCCGACGACGGCGGTGAAACCTGGCGTCACCTCGGCCTGGAAGATTCGTGGCACATCAGCAAGGTGACGGTGCACCCCACTAACCCCGACATCGCCTTTGTGGCGGTCGTCGGCCACCTGTGGTCCACCAACAAGCACCGCGGCGTATTTCGTACCCTGAACGGCGGAAAGTCATGGGAGCACGTACTGTTTGTCAACGAGCGGACCGGGGCCAATGATATTGCCATGGCGCCATCCCGGCCGGATATCGTTTACGCCTCCATGTGGGAAACCTACCCCGGCGTGAATGGGGCTAACAGCGGAATCTACAAGAGCACCGATGGCGGCAAGACCTGGATGAAGTCGGATGTAGGATTTCCCACCGACGAAGGAAAAGGCAGAATCGGGCTGGCCATATCCCACCAGGATCCCGACAAAGTTTACGCGCTGATCGACCACCGCGGCAAATCGAAAGGGGAGGGCGGCCGTGATCCGGGTGCTGCCGAAGTGTACCAAAGCCTTGATGGAGGAAAATCGTGGAAGCGCACGCATGAGGATGAACTGATGATTTTCTCCACAATTGGTTGGTACTTTGCAGACATCGTCGTCGACCCGAAAAACGATGATGACATCTATGCGCTAGGCGTGCGCCTCGCTCATAGCGTAAATGGCGGCAAGACCTTCAGCCTCGTTGGCGGTGACGTGTATCATTTGTTTCCCAATCCGGCCGAGCCCCTGCATCTCGACCAGTGTGAACTTTGGATCAACCCGAACAACCCTCAACACCTGGCGCTCGCCAACGATGGCGGCTTTTATGTGAGTATGGACCGGGGCGCTACCTGGATGCACCTGAACAATATTCCCACCGGTGAGTTTTACGACATCACGCTCGACCACAGGAAGCCTTATACCATCTACGGTGGCACACAGGATGACGCAACGGTGTTTGGACCTGCAAGGGAATGGACTCCCTCGAAGTACGACGGGTGGAAATACCTTTGGATAGATCCCTGGAGCGGTGGCGACGGGTGCATCACCGCGGTGGATCCCGCCGACAGCAACACCGTGTACTACAGTTCGCAGGAGGGAGGCATCCGTCGTATGGACCTTCGCACACGCATGTCGGATTACGCAGGACCGAACGAAGAGCAGCGGAAGACGCTCCGCTTCAACTTCATATCGCCGTACTTCCTCTCTTCACACACCCGGTCGCTCTACCTTGGCGCCCAGTACGTGCTGAAGAGCGACGACCAGGGAAGAAACTGGAATGCGGTTAGTCCGGGCCTCACGGCAGGAAAAGACAAAGCGCGCACTGCGTTGGCGATTGGCGCCGTTGTGGAGTCACCGCTCAAAGCCGGGCTGCTCTTTGCAGGTACAGACAAAGGACATTTTTGGGTAACCCGTGATGGCGGCGCCAGTTGGACGGAGCAGAGCGGGTTGCCGGCAGCCTATGTGCGGAGTATCTCACCATCACGTTTCAGTGAGTCACGGGTATACGTGGCGCTATCCGGCATTAACTACGATGATCTCCAAACCCATTTGTATAAATCGGAGGACTACGGCAAGAGCTGGGAAAAGATAACCGGAAATCTGCCTTCTGAAGTTGCCTATGTGATCAAAGAAGATCCGATGCATGAGAACGTGATTTTCGCGGGATTGTATCGGGCCTTGTATATTTCCGTCGACAGAGGAAAGTCATGGTCACAGTTCGGGGCCGGCATACCTGCTGCTGCCGTCTCCGATATCGAAATCGATGATCAAACACGCGACCTGGTGGTGTCCACGCACGGCAGAGGAATTTACAGGGTCAACCTAAACGTGATGGATGAGTGGTTGGCCAAGGGAATGCCAACCCAGGACCAGGTATTCCAGTTACCCAGGGTACCGGCGCCCAACCCGGACAAACTTCCCGACGACAGTAACTCCATGATCTATGAGAAGCTACCCATCACATTCTGGCAGGATCAGCCGGGTGAAGTCACCCTTTCGGTGATCGATTCCGGAAAGACAGTATGGACGGATCGGATGATTGCGCGCAGGGGATTCAATCAGTACAGGTGGGACATGGTGCTCAAGCACAACGTGAGCCCACTGCCGTACTTCCTTGGATTCAAGGAATACCTCAGAAAGGGTAAGTACACCCTACGTATTTCAGGGCGCAGGATCATGGGAGGCACCTTCGAGGTGGATTGATCGCTGCCGCCCGGAACACGTCCAATTTCGAACAGCATAGCCAACGACGCAGGCGAAATCACTCCTGGACAGGCGTTGGCATGATTTTTACTACAAATAGGAAATTATTATTGCCCGACATGAAGAAATACGCACTGGGAGAGTTTGAAGAGGTGGTCATGCTTACGGTTGGTGTACTTTACAAGGATGCCTATGGAGTTTCTATCAAGAATGAAATTGAACAACGACTCAGCCGGGCGGTCAGCGTAGGCGCGCTCCAAACTGCCTTGAAACGACTGGAGGCCAAGGGCTACCTCACCGCCTATGAAGGTGAGACTACACCTGACCGCGCCGGAAGACCAAAAAAGTATTTCCAGATTACGGCCCTGGGCAAACGGGCCATGGAAGAGACCCGCAAGACACGCGAGTCCTTGTGGAAGGATATACCCAAAGTGGTGCTGAACTTGAAGTTCGCATGACAACATGAAGCAAAGCCCTCCACAACTCTTTCACCGCTTCTTCCGCTGGTTTTGCCATCCGGAGTTACTGCCTTCCATCGAAGGCGACCTCATGGAATTGCACGCCCGGCGAATTCGCCAAATCGGGAAGGGGAGGGCGGATCTTGCCTTTATGCGCGATGTTCTCCTGCTGTTCCGCCCGGGAATCGTCCGGCCACCACGGCGCATCGATCACATTAACACAATCCCTATGTGGAAAAACTATCTCACCATCGGCTGGCGCAACCTGCGTCGAAATCGTGGCTACTCATTGATCAACGTGGGAGGACTGACCATCGGAATGGCTGTGGCCCTCTTCTTGGGACTCTGGGTATATGATGAACTGTCCTTCGACCGGTATCATCCGCAGTATGATCGCACAGCACGAATCATTCAGCATGTCACCAACAACGGCGTGGTAGAGACCTGGCGCAACCTGCCTTACCCACTCGCCGACGAGTTGCGGCAGCACTATGCCGACGACTTTGAATCGATCGTCATGTCGACGGGCATCGGCACTTATCTCATGGAATCAGCGGGCGAGCGCTCGGAATGGCAGGGGAGCTACTTTGAGCCGGGCGCTCCCGACGTTTTAGGCCTTACGATGGTGCAGGGTACGGATGCCCTGGAAGATCCCAAATCGATCTTACTGTCAGCGGCCACGGCCAAGGCCTTGTTCGGCGAAGGCGAAGCCCTGGGTCAATCTTTGAAATTGGAGGGCGTAGACTTCAAGGTAGCGGGAGTCTATGCTGACCTGCCCGCGAATTCGACGTTTGCCCGACTCGCTTTCATTGCGCCGTGGAAGACATTCTTTGATAACGAAGGACTCAAGAACTGGGAAGACCCGTGGCGCCCCAACGGCTTTCATATCTGGGTGCGCCTCAAGCCTGATGCAGACCCGAAGAATGTTTCGGCGCGAATCAAGGATGCCGTGCTCAAGAACCTCAGTGAGCAGTTGGCCCTGAAAAAGTCGCAATTGTTCCTGTTCCCGATGAGCGACTGGCACCTGCGCAGCGAGTTCAAGAATGGAATGAATACGGGCGGCGCTATTCAATATGTGTGGTTATTCGGGCTCACGGGCATAATCGTTCTTGTGTTGGCCTGCATCAATTTCATGAATCTCAGCACGGCACAATCGGAGAAACGCTCCCGTGAAGTGGGTATTCGAAAGGCGATGGGATCGTTGCGCGGGCAACTGGTGAGTCAGTTCTTCGTCGAGGCCATACTCATTGCCGTCGTGGCGCTTGGCCTTGCGCTGGTGGCGGTACAATTGCTGCTGCCTGCTTTCAATTTGTTGGTGAATAAGCAGCTGGTGATACCCTGGACGAACATGCGATTCATACTGGTGATCCTGGCCTTTACGTTGTTCACAGGAATCCTTGCCGGAAGCTACCCGGCGCTTTTCCTTTCTTCATTCAGGCCCGTGCAAGTGCTCAAAGGAACCTTCCGGTCTGGGCGGCTGGCGGGATTACCGCGCAAAGTGTTGGTCGTGGTTCAGTTTTCCGTTTCGGTTGCGCTAATCATCGGCACCTGGGTTGTGCTCGGACAAATTCAATTGGGTAAAGACCGGGAAGTGGGTTACACGCGTGAGGGATTGATCGGCGTGCCCATGGTTTCGGGCAAGTTGCGTCCGCACTTTGACGCCTTCCGGGAAGAAGTAATGAAGACAGGGGAGGTGATTGCGATGGCCCGGGCTACCAATCCCACGACAGAGACCGGCAACTCGAGCAGTCGGTTCAACTGGAAGGGCAAGGACCCGGCGGTATCCGTGGATTTTCCTTTTGTTTATGTGTCGTATGAGTTTGGTGCGACCGTCGGCTGGACGTTTCGTGCCGGGAGGGATTTTTCGCGCGATTTTCCCTCGGACACGGCAGCATTGATTGTGAATGACGCAGCGGCGAAATATTTTGGGTTCGCGGATCCGATCGGAGAAGTGATCCAATGGGGTGGAATACCTTACACGATCGTGGGCGTGATCGATGACATGGTGATGGATTCGCCTTACGATCCGGTGAAGCCCACAGTCTTTGCCCTGACCACGGATGGAGGCTACATGATATTCTCCAGGATTAAGCCTGGAGTAAACCCGGGCGACGCACTGGCCCGACTGGAGTCAGTATACAAGAAATACGCTGAAGGCGACCCGTTTACCTACAGCTTTGTTGATGCGGATTATGCGACAAAGTTTGGCAGCGAGGAGAAAGTCTTCCGGCTGGCGTTGGTCTCTGCCGTGTTGGCCATCGCGATCAGCTGCCTTGGCATATTCGGTTTGGCCTCGTTCGTGGTGGAGCGACGGTCCAAGGAAGTGGGTATACGCAAAGTGATGGGCGCCGGTACCGGCACACTTTGGCAGCTGCTGTCCAGGGAGTTTGTCATCCTGGTATTGATTTCCTTCAGCTTGGCGTTTCCAGCCGCCTGGTACTTTGCTTCCGATTGGCTGGCCGGCTATACGTACCGCATCACGGTTGCCTGGTGGGTTTACCTGGCAGCCGGTGGAATGGCGGTGGCGATCACGCTGGCAACTGTCAGCTATCACACCGTCCGCGCAGCCTTTTCCAATCCCGTCGATAGCCTTAGGGTAGAGTAGCCCAGTGGCTGACTAATTCTCGGATCAGGCCCCAGTTAGCCTTGTAGGGGTCTTAGGCTACAAAAGATGTATTAACATAATATAAATTATATAACGATATAAGGGATGTATGACAGCCGGTTATGATTGCCAAAACAAAGCTTTCAATGGGCATGCAACGTTTGGCGAACAGTGGT